>JBHGAX010000159.1:0-8856 GCA_041946635.1 Methylomirabilales bacterium (SeqCode) | reverse complement strand
CTCGGCTCTCGGCATTTGCCTATGCTCTTACAGCAGATCGCCAACGGCATCGCCACGGGCGCGGTGTACGCCCTCACCACCCTGGGCCTCACCATGGTCTACGGGGTCCTGCGCGTCCTGCACGTGGCCCACGCCGGGATCTACACGCTGGGAGCGTACGTCGGGCTCGTGACCTTCAAGGCCACCGGCAGCTTCTGGCTGAGCCTGGTGGGGGCCATGGCGGCGTGCGCGCTGGCCGGCTGGCTCATGGAGCGCTTCCTCTACGCGCCGCTCATGCACCTCCCGCCGATCGTGCCGCTCATCGGCAGCATCGGCTGCTTCATCGCCATGGAGGAAGCCTACCGGATCGTCTTCGGCCCGTACGCGCTGGCCTACGACGCCGACCCCCGCTTCTTCAGCCTGGGGCTCGGGCCGCTGCGCTTCAGCCCGCCCCAGACGCTGATCCTGGTCGTCACCCTGGCGCTCCTCGGCCTGCTGTGGCTGCTCCTGACCCGCACCCGGGTGGGGCTGGCCATGCGCGCCACCGCCATGGACGCCGAGATCACGGGCAGCTTCGGGGTGAACACCCGGCTGGTCGTCACGCTCACGTTCCTCATCGGCTCGGCCCTGGCCGGCGCCGCCGGGGTCCTCATCGGGGTCTACGACAACCAGGCCTGGCCCACGATGGGCAGCATCCCGGCCTACAAGTGCCTGGCGCTCATCGTGCTGGGCGGGCTGGGCAATATCCCGGGCAGCGTCCTGGCCTCGTTCCTGGTGGGCCTGGCCGAGACCATCCTCCTTGGCGTGGTCGCGATCCCGTTCCCGCGCGACGCGCTCGCCTTCGTCGCCATGATCGCGGTCCTCATGCTCCGCCCGCGGGGGCTGCTGGGAAAAGGATAGCTGATGGCTCATGGCTCATGGCACGGTCGGCGGAGGAGGACCATGAGCCAAGAGCTATGAGCCATGAGCGGCGTAGCCATGTTGAGCGGATACACCGTCACCGTCCTCATCGTCATCGGCATCTACGTGATCCTGGCCCTCAGCCTGAACATCATCACGGGCTATGCAGGGCAGATCTCGCTGGGCCATGCCGCGTTCATGGGCATCGGGGCGTACGCGTCCGCCCTGCTCTACACGAAGGCCGGCTGGAGCTTCTGGCCGGCCTTCCTGGCTGCGGGCGCGATTGCCGGGCTGGTGGGTGCGATCCTGGCCATCCCCTGCCTGCGGGTGCGCGAGGACTTCCTGGCCATCACCACGATGGGCATCAACTTCGTGGTGGAGGCGGTCTTCCTCTACGTCCCCTTCTTCGGCGCGGGCATGGGGATCGGGGGCATCAACCTGCCCACGCTCTTCGGCCGCGAGGTGACGAAGCCCGAGTATCTCGGCCTGGTGGTCCTCGTGATCCTCGCCGTGGTCGCGCTGGATCGCTGGCTCGTGCGCTCCTGGACGGGTCTCGCCTGGGCCGCCATCCGCGAGGACGAGCAGGCCGCCGCGGGCATGGGCATCGACGTGGTGCGGATGAAGGTCCTCGCCTTCACGCTGGGCAGCGCCGTGGCCGGCCTGGCCGGGAGCCTGTACGCCCACTTCCTGACCTTCATCATGCCGGTGAACTTCGGGTTTGCGCAGTCCATCGTGATCCTCTCGATGGTGGTGTTCGGCGGCATCGGCACCCTGCGGGGACCGATCGTCGGCGCCATCGTCCTCGGCGCTCTCCCCGAGATTTCGCGCCCGGCCATGGAGTACCGGACGTTCCTGTACGGGGTGCTGCTGCTGCTCCTCATGCGCTATCAGCCGGCCGGCATGCTGGGCGACCAGAGCGTGCTGATGCGCGGCTGGCGGGCGGTGCGGCGAAGCGCCAAGACTGCTTGACCGGATCTTCGCCGCGAAGGGCAGGAAGGACACGAAGTCGGCAGGCAAGGCGGGGGCGGAATGGCGCTGCTGGAGATCGAGCACCTGACCAAGGAGTTTGGCGGGGTCACCGCGCTCCACGACCTCGCACTGGACGTGCGCGAGGGCGAGATCCTCGGGGTGATCGGGCCAAACGGCGCCGGCAAGACGACCCTCTTCAACTGCATCACGGGCATGCAGGCGCCCACCGCCGGCGCGATTCGCTTCCGGGGCCGCGCGATCCACGGCCGCCGGCCGCACGATGTGGCACGCCGGGGCATCGCCCGGACCTTCCAGATCGTCCGGCCGTTTCCCACCCTGTCGTTGCTCGACAACGTGATCGTGGCGCTGGGCCACGCCGCCTACGGCCGGCTGCTGGCAGTCGCCCGCCCGTACCGCACGGCCGCCAACATCCGAACGGCCACGGCGTTCCTGGCGAGCGTCGGCCTGGAGGCCTCGGGCCAGCGGCCGGCCGGGACGCTTCCGCTCGGAATGAAGAAGCGACTGGAGATCGCCCGGGCGCTGGCGCTCCACCCCGCCCTCCTGCTGCTCGACGAGCCGTGCGGCGGCCTGCGCCACGAGGAATCGCAGCAGCTCCTGGCCCTGATCCGGAAGCTGAACGGCGACGGCATCACGGTCGTCCTGATCGAGCACAACATGCCCATCGTCATGGACATCTGCCGGCGCCTGATCGTCCTGGACCACGGCGTGAAGATCGCCGAGGGCGACCCGACCGCGATCCAGGCCAATCCGCAGGTCATCGAAGCGTACCTGGGGAAGGAGAGAGGAACGTAAAACGTGAAACGTAAGCCGTAAGAGACGTCGTCGGTCGCGCCCCGTTCTTGTTCCTTACGTTTTACGTTTTCCGTTTTCCGCAGCGTCATGGCCCCACTCCTCGAAGTCCAGAATCTCGCCGTCGCCTATGGCGAGTCGCAGGCGGTCCGCGGGGTGAGCTTCACCGTGGAGGCGGGCGACCTCGTCGCGATCATCGGGGCGAACGGGGCCGGGAAGACCACCACGCTCCGGGCCGTGATGGGGCTGGTGCGGCCGCGGGCGGGCCGCATCCTCCTCGCGGACCAGGACATCACGCACGAGCCGGCCCATGTGCGATCCCGGCGCGGCATCGCCCTGGTGCCGGAGGGGCGCCGCATCCTTCCCGACCTCACCGTGGAGGAGAACCTCCGCCTCGGGGCGTACCGCCTGGCGGATGCCCGCGAGATCGCCGCGGGCCTGGAGCGGGCCTACGCCCTGTTTCCCCGGCTCAAGGAGCGCACCCGCCAGCAGGGGAAGACGCTCTCCGGCGGCGAACAGCAGATGCTGGCCGTCGCGCGGGCCCTGATGGCCCGGCCCCGCCTGCTCCTGCTGGACGAGGTGTCGCTGGGGCTCATGCCCAAGCTGGTGGCCCAGACGTTCGAGACCATCCAGGCTCTGCACCGGCAGGGCGCCACGATCCTGCTGGTGGAGCAGAACGCCCGCATGGCGCTCGCCGTGGCCACGCGAGGCTACGTGCTGGAGACCGGCTCCCTCACGCTGCAAGGCTCCGCCGCCGAGCTCATGGCGGAGCCCAGGGTGAAGGCGGCGTATCTCGGGGGCTGAAACGTAACCCGTAACGCGTAACGCGTAACTCAAACCAGAACACCCGGCTCCTGCTGGTTACGTGTTACGCGTCACGCAAGCTCGCGGTCGCGAGGCCGACCCCCACCCTCCAGACCCGGTGTGCGACTAGATGAAGGATCTCCGCCCCGTCCTCACCGTCCTGGCGGGCGCGACGCTCCTGGGATCGCTCGGGGCGTGGGGCCGCGCGGTCTACCGGTTCGAGCCGGACCCGATGGTGGTCGTGACCTGGCGGGCGCTCATCGGGGCAGGGGCGCTCGCCGTGGCGCTCGGGCTCCGGCGGCCCGACCTGCTGCGCCTGCGGCTGCGGGACCTGCCCTTCTTCCTGCTGTACGGGTTTGCGGGCGTGACGCTCAACTTCTGGCTGTACTTCTCCGCCGTGAAGTACACCAGCCTGGCGGTCGCCATCACGCTCCTCTACACCTACCCGGTGTTCGTCGCGATCCTCTCCGCGCTCTTCCTCGGCGAGCGGCTCACCCGGGCGAAGCTCGGGGCGATCGGCCTGACGCTTGCCGGGTGCGCGCTGGTGGCCCAGGTCTACCGGGCCGAGCTCGTGCGGCTCAACCTGACCGGGATCCTGTTCGGCCTCCTGACCGGCCTCAGCATGGCGGCCTACAGCATCCTCGGAAAGCGGGCCCTCGGGCGATACGCGCCGTGGACGGTGGTCCTCTACGCCTTCGCGACCGGCGGGCTGTTCCTCGCCGCGGGCAGCGGGGCCGGCCTCCGCGCGGCGGCCGCCTACCCTGCCGTGGCCTGGGCGTGGATCGCGGGACTCGCCCTCGTGCCCAGCCTCGGCGGCTATGCGCTCTACACCCTGGGGCTGCGCGACCTGCCCGCCAGCCGCGCCAGCGTCATTGCCACGTGGGAGGTGGTCACCGCCGCCGCGCTCGGCTGGCTGGCGTTCGGCGAGCGCCTGGCGGCGCCCCAGGTCCTCGGCGCGGCACTCGTCTGCCTCGGCATCGCCTGGATCCAGCGACCCCAGGCCTGATTGCATCCGCCGGAGGGCGGGACTATACTGGTCCGCAGAGACACGAACCGAAATTTCTATCCACAGATTACGCAGATTCCGCAGATTTTTCGGAAAGAACCGGTTCTTGTGAATCTGCGGAATCTGCGTAATCTGTGGATCAAGATGCTCGGTTCTTCGTAATCTGCGGATCAGTTTCGTGTCGTTTTCCCGGAATCTGCGGACGGAGGTCGCCATGCAGCACGCCCCGAAGGACCCGATCCGCGCGCCGCGCGGGAACGCGCTCACCTGCAAGGGGTGGCACCAGGAAGCCGCCATGCGCATGCTCATGAACAATCTCGACCCCGAGGTGGGGGAGCGCCCGCAGGACCTCGTGGTGTACGGGGGCACGGGCAAGGCGGCACGCAACTGGGAGTGCTACCACCGCATCGTGGAGAGCCTGAAGGCGCTGGAGAACGACGAGACGCTCCTGGTGCAGTCGGGCAAGCCCGTGGGCGTCTTTCGCACGCACGACATGGCGCCGCGCGTCCTGATCAGCAACGCCATGCTGGTCCCCGCCTGGGGCACCTGGGAGCGGTTCCGCGAGCTGGAGGCCCTCGGCCTGACGATGTACGGCCAGATGACGGCCGGCAGCTGGATCTACATCGGGGCGCAGGGCATCCTCCAGGGCACCTACGAGACCTTCGCCGCGGCGGCCCGGAAGCACTTCGGCGGCAGCCTGAAGGGCCGGCTGATCCTGACGGCGGGCCTGGGCGGGATGGGCGGCGCGCAGCCCCTGGCCGCCACCATGAACGAGGGGGTCATCCTGGCCGTGGAAGTGGACCCCGCCCGCATCGAGAAGCGCCTGAAGACCGGCTACTGCGAGGTCATGACCGCGAACCTGGACGAGGCGCTGGACCTCGCGCAGGGCGCGCTGAAGGCGGGCATCCCGAAGTCCATCGGGCTGGTCGGCAACGCCGCCGAGGTGCATCCCGAGCTCCTGCGCCGCGGCATCCGGCCCGACCTCGTGACGGACCAGACCTCCGCGCACGACGCCCTGAACGGCTACGTGCCGGCGGGGCTGGGGGTGGAGGAGGCCCGGGCGCTCCGGCAGCGGGACCCGGCCGGGTACATCGAGCGGGCCCTGGATTCGATGGCCCTACACGTGCGCAGCATGCTCCAGTTCCAGGAGCGGGGCAGCATCGTGTTCGACTACGGCAACAACATCCGCGCCCAGGCGCAGGCCCGCGGCGTGGCGAACGCCTTCGACTTCCCCGGCTTCGTCCCGGCCTTCATCCGTCCGCTGTTCTGCGAGGGCCGGGGACCCTTCCGCTGGGCGGCGCTCTCCGGCGACCCGGCCGACATCGCGCGGATCGACGACGTGATCCTCAAGGAGTTCACGCAGAATGCCTCGCTCACGCGCTGGATCGGCCTGGCGCGCGAGCGGGTCCACTTCCAGGGGCTGCCCGCCCGGATCTGCTGGCTCGGCTACGGCGAGCGCGATCGGCTCGGCGTGCTGGTCAACCGGATGGTACGGTCCGGCGAGCTGAAGGCCCCCGTGGTGTTCGGGCGCGATCACCTGGACGCGGGCTCCGTGGCCTCGCCCAACCGGGAAACCGAGGCGATGCGCGACGGCAGCGACGCCATCGCCGACTGGCCCATCCTCAACGCGCTGCTGAACACCTCGGCGGGCGCCTCGTGGGTCTCGGTGCACCACGGCGGGGGCGTGGGCATCGGCTATTCCATCCATGCCGGCATGGTGGTGGTCGCCGACGGCACGCTCGAGACCGAGCGGCGCCTGCAGCGCGTGCTGACCACGGATCCGGGGACGGGCATCATGCGGCACGTGGACGCCGGGTACCCCGAGGCCGTTCGCGCCGCGCGCGAGAAGGCGGTGAAGATCCCGGGCCTCACCGCGTAGGTCGCGCGCCGCAGGTCCCCGGCACGTCTCCTGCCCCTCACCCGACCTGCGGCCGCCCTCTCCCGGGGGAGAGGGCCGCGGTGAGGGCCGGAGGCCCCATGATTCTCGTGCAGCGGATCACCGGGCGCCATCTCCAGATCGCGACGCTCGCCCTGGCCGCGACCCTCGTGCTGGTTGCCCTGGTCGGCTTCCTGGCGGTCCCCCCGCTCCTGAAGGCCGTCCTGGCCGGCAAGCTCTCGGAGGCCCTGCGCCGGCCGGTCAGCATCCAGGAGGTCCGCGCCAACCCGTTCGCCCTCTCCGTGACGCTCCGCGGCCTCCGGGTCGGGGAGCCCTCCGGCCCCGAGACCTTCCTGGCCTTCGAGGAGCTGTACCTCAACGCCGAGCTCGCCTCCGTCCTGCGTCTCGGACCGGTCCTGCGGGAGGTCCGCCTGACGCGGCCGGCCCTCCGCCTGGTGCGCCACACCGGGGACCGGTACAACGTCTCGGACCTGCTCACCCGACCGAAGGCCGGGAAGCCCGCGACGCCGGAGACGCCTGCCCGGCCCCTCCGGTTCGCGCTCAACAACATCCAGGTCGTCGACGGGGCGGTGGACTTCATCGACGAGCCGGTGGGCAAGCGGCACACGGTCCGCGCCCTGACGATCGGCCTGCCCTTCCTCTCCAGCATCCCCAGCCACGTGGATATCTTCGTCGAGCCGAAGATCGAGGCGCGCATCAACGACGATCCGTACCTGGTCCAGGGGAAGACCAAGCCGTTCGCCGACTCGCTGGACAGCCAGTTCCAGATCGCGGTGTCCGATCTGGACATCGCCAAGTATCTTGCCTACTCGCCGGTGCCGCTGAAGTTCAAGGTGCCCTCCGGGCAACTCGACGTGAAGGCCAACCTGACGTTCGTCCGCAGGAAGAGCGGCCAGACCCTCACCCTGGACGGGCAGGTGGCGGTGCGGGGCCTGGCGGTCACGGATGGCCGGGATCGGCCCCTCCTGAAGCTGCCCGGGATGGAGATCGGCATCGCTCCCAGCGAGCCGCTGGCCCGCACGGTGCACCTGTCCCGGATCGCGATCCAGGCGCCCGAAGTGACCGTCGCCCGCGCCGCGAATGGCCTCACCAACCTCCAGGCCGTGCTGCCGGACGCCGGGGCGGCGGATCGGAGCAGGCCGGCGCCGGAGAGCGAGCGGGCGCCCGCGGCCGGCGCGCCGCCCGTGACCTTCCGCGTTGACCGGATCGAGTTGGCCGACGGGACGCTGCTCTTCACGGACGCGGCGCCGGGCGGCGCATTCCGCACCACGCTCTCGCCCATCCGGCTCACCGTCTCCGGGCTGGGCAACCAGGAGGGGCAGCGCGCCAGCTTCGCGCTCTCCGTGCAGACCGAGGCCGGGGAGGCGCTGGAGGCGGAGGGCGAGCTGACCCTCACGCCGCTCGCGGCGAGGGTGACCGCCTCAGGCAAGGGCCTGGTGCTGGCCAAGTACGCGCCCTACTACCAGCCGCAGATCGCGTTTCAGCTGGCGGGCGGCACCCTGGATGCCGGCGGCCGCGTGACGTACGCGGCCCGGGAGCCGGCGCCCGCCGTGCAGGCATCGGACGTCGCCGTGACGCTGAGCGGGCTGCGGCTGCGCCGGGCGGATGAGCCGGAGGATTTCCTCCGCATCCCGCGCCTGGCGGTCCGCCGCACCCAGGCGGACCTGCGGAAGCGCGAGATCACCATCGGGGAGGTCTCCGCCCAGAAAGGCAGCCTGCGGGTCACCCGCTTTGCCGACGGCAGCCTGTCCCTGTCGCGCCTCCTGCCCGCGGCGCCCGGCGGGCCGGCGCCCCCCGCGCCGCCGGCCCCGCGAGCCGCGGCGCCCGGCGCGCCGTGGACGCTGGCCCTGGGCCGACTGGCCCTGGAGCGGTTCGCCATCGTCCTGGAGGATCGGGCCGTGTCCCCGCCGGCCACCATCGCCCTGGACGATGTCCGGCTCGCCGCGGAGGGCCTCTCCACGGCCCAGAACCGGACGGGCAAGGCGACGCTCGATCTCAGCGTGGACCGGGCCGCCACGCTGGCGGTCGCCGCCTCCCTCCGCCTCGAGCCGCTGCTGGCCGAGGGCAGGCTGGAGGTCCGGCGGCTGCCCGTGCGCCGGTACGCGCCCTACTATCGCCACGCCGTCCGCTTCGAGGTCGAGGAGGGAGCGGTGGACGTCGCGAGCGGCTTCACGCTGGCCCGGCCCGGCGCGGACACCCAGCTCACCCTGGCGGGCCTCATGATCGGCCTGACGGACCTTCGGTTGCGCTCCCGGGCGGACGGGGAGGAGCTCCTCACGATCCCCTCGCTGAGCCTGCGCAACGGCGCCCTGAACCTGCAGGCGCGAGAGGTGAGCATCGGCGAGGTGGCGAGCCGGGGCGGCGCGCTGCGCGTCACTCGCTCGCCCGAGGGCAAGCTGAACGTGCTGGAGGTCCTGTCCGCGGCCGGGCCGCCTGCCGGCGGCGCCGCCGCCGCCACCCCGGCCCCGGCGGCCCCGGCTCCTTGGCGGGC
>JBHGAX010000158.1:0-8883 GCA_041946635.1 Methylomirabilales bacterium (SeqCode) | reverse complement strand
GCCGGCATGTCGCAGACGATGGTCTGCTCCATCTTCGGCGGCAGGTCGGCCGCCACCTGCTCCTTGGTCCGCCGCAGGATGAACGGCCGCAGCGCCCGGCCCAGCACCTGCCGGCCCTCCGCGGAGAGCGCCCGCCCGTTCTGGCCGGCGAACAGCTTGAAGACCGCCGCCCCGCCCAGCATGCCGGGATTCAGGAACTCGAAGAGGCTCCACAGCTCCCCCAGGTGGTTCTCGACGGGCGTGCCGCTGAGCGCCAGGCGGTGATCGCCCTGCAGGAGCCGCACCGCCTTGGCGGACTGCGTGCCGGCATTCTTCACCGCCTGCGCCTCGTCCAGGATGAGGTAGTCGAAGCGGGTGTCCGCGAGGCCCGCCACGTCGCGGCGCAGCGTGCCGTAGGTCGTGAGCACCACGTCGTAGTCCCGGAAGTGACTCGCCGACTCCCGCAGCCGGCCGGCGCCGGTATGGTCGAGGATGCGCAGCCCCGGCGCGAACCGCGCCGCCTCGTGTTTCCAGTTGAAGACCAGCGAGCGTGGGACCACGATGAGCGAGGGGCGGCCCCCCGTGGCCTCGCGCCGGCCCGCGAGCATCGCCAGCACCTGCACGGTCTTCCCCAGCCCCATGTCGTCCGCCAGGCACCCCCCGAAGCCGAAGGCGCGCAGGAAGTCCAGCCAGCCGAGTCCCTCGCGCTGGTAGGGACGCAGCGTGCCGGTGAACCCCGCGGGCGCCTCGGCCGCCTCCACGCGCTCGAAGCGGAGGAGCGCCTCCCGCGCGCCGGCGAACGCTTCATCGAAGCGCACCTCCGGGCGCGAGGCCAGGAGCGCATCCAGGAGCATGGCCTGGCTCTTGCCGAAGCGGAGCACCCCCCGCGCGACCTCGCCCAGCCCGGCCAGGAGCCCGTAGCGCTCCAGCCACTCCTCCGGCAGCAGCCCCAGCGTCCCATCGTCCAGCAACACCGTCTTCTCGCCCTTCCGGAGCGCGGCCAGCAGCCGGGGCAGGGCCACCTCCTGGTCGTCGAAGCGGGCGGCGCCCGCCAGCTCGAACCAGTCGATGCCCGTGGTCACCTCGACGTGGAGGTGGCCGGCCGGACGGTACAGCTTGCCCTCCGCCTCCACCCGCCAGCCGGCCGCCAGGAGCGCCGGCACCGCGGCGGCCAGATGGCGCGGCGCCAGCTGGAGGCCGGGCCGAGTGGCATACCCCTGGCCGATCCGTCTGAAGCCCAGACTCCGCAGGAGCCTCTCGGCGTCCTGCTCCGCCGCCGGGTCCCGGAGGAGGAACCGGCGACCCGGGACGTCCACGACGCCCCGGGCGGTCTCGCCATCGGGCACCGGGCGGCCGTCGTACTCGAACACGAGGTCGGCCTCCAGCCGCGCCTGCGTGCCGTAGCCCCGCCGGGCGCTCCGGATGGTCAGCCGGGGACGGGGCGGGAGCCGTACCGGCTCATAGCGCATGGCCTCGGGGAGGTCGAGCCGGGGGCTCTTCGGCAGGGTGAGGAGCGCCGCCGCGGCGGCAGCCTCCTGCCCGGCCGGGATGGCGATTGCGCCCTGCTGCCGGAGGAGCGGCACCCAGGGGTACGCGCCGTAGTCCTCGAAGGGGGCAGCCGCGTCCCGCAGGATGACGACACCCCCGGCCGTGAGGAGCGCCGGCTCGGACAGCGGAATCCGCTGCTCGCCCCGGCGGAGGGATCCGGTCAGGCGCAGCCCCGGGCCCTTCGGGGCCGGCCCGATGTCGAGGCAGAGCTCCCAGGCGGGACCCTCGTCCCAGCGGAGGCGCACCGGCTCCGCTTGGGGCCCCGGCGCGAGCCGCGCCAGGCAGCGGCCGGTCTCGCACATGGTCCGCAGCAGCTCCCGCTGCCCTGTGAGCGGCAGGTGGAACAGCCCGGGGCCGGAGCCGTAGGCGCGGTAGCCGTCGTAAGGGTAGAGCGCCGCCGCGTGGGCGCCGAGAAGCGCGGAGAGGAGTTGCCGGTCGGCGGGGTCGGGCAGCTCGGGGATGATGCGGGCCGGCGGGGCCTGCGGCTTGAACTTGCTCCAGTCGCCGTTCCGCTTGCGCTCGCGATGGCCGACGGCCACGGGGAGCGTGCCTCCCGAGCGCCAGGCGGGCAGATCCAGCAGGTACACGATCTCCCGGCCGGCCCAGGTCCGGATCTCGGCGGGCTCCACGTGGAGCGCGTGGCGAACAAGCTCGAAGGGCGCCTGCCAGGCGGGGGCGGGCGGGCGGCCCGGCGGCGCTGCGGCGCCCGGGACGGGGCCGGGGCGCGGGACAGGCGCCTCGAGGAACTCCTCGTCGCCGAAGAGGTCGCCCTCGTGCTCCGGCATGAGCAGGAGATCCCTGGCGCCCGAGGCCTGCGACAGGAGCCCGCGCTGCGCCGCCGCGAGCATCGCGGCCACGATGTGCCGGCAGTCGTCGCCCTGCAGGTACTCGGCGCAGTCGCAGCCGACCACCAGCAGGGCCGTCTCCGCGTCGTAGCGCAGCGCGACCCGGCACTGCTCCGGGCCGACCGTGGCGGAGGCCGAGGACGCGTCGCCGGACAGGTCGCGCACCTGCCCCTCCAGCAGCAGGCGCGCGCCCCGCGCCTGCGTCCGCGCGGGGACCTGCCGGCGGGCCCGGACGAGCCAGCGCGGCTCCTGCGAGTTGACCGTCACGCCTCCTCCCGCCTCTCCCGTGCGCGGCCGCGCCTCCCGCCGCTCGCCGTCGCCCCCGGGACGAGAAAGCCGGCTGCCCGGTGCTACTCGCCCGGCCTGAACGTCGCCTCCATCTCCCGGCGGATCTCCACGGTGGGGTCCGTCTCGTTGATCTCCACGTCGTCCCAGGTCACGAGCTGCCCCTGCGCCACCGGCCGCCGGAGCTTCACGTCGCCCGCCAGGCCCAGCGGGAGCCCGTTCCGCTGCCGGCCGGTGGCCGCGGGCATGATCTTGCCCCAGACCATGTAGCCGCCCTCGCCGTCCAGCAGCTCGCCCACCTTCAGGTCGCGCTTGGCCGTGGCGATGACGTCCGCCCGCCAGCCGGTGGGCGCGCCCGTCGGCTCCCCGCGCAGGGCCGCCGAGGCGATGCTGATCCCCAGCTCCAGCCCGATGAGGTGCAGCGGCCGGTACAGGCCCGCGTACCTGCCGGTCTCGTCGGGGAGCAGCCAGTACTCCTTCAGGCAGCGGGCCGCGTAGTCGGTGGGCGCCTCGTGCACGACGTAGACGCCCATCTTCAGATCATGCGGCACCGGGCTCATGTCGCGGTTGAGGCTCGACACCACCTCCACCGTGCCCTTGTACGGCAGCACCCCGCCGTCCGCCTTCGGCTTCAGCACCTTCGCCACATCGTTCGCCGTGACCGGCGGGAAGGTGAGCCCATCCGGCGGCGGGGTGAGGCCGGCCGCGTTGCACACGGCGCTCATCTCGATGCCCGACTTGGTGCCGTCGATGAAGGAGTTGAACATCTTGGGGTTCGCCCCCGCCCGGGCCGCCTCCTCCGCCGTCCAGCCGAAGTACCGCCAGACGGTCTCGGGCGTGGAGGCGTGGAACGTCGGATGGTAGCGCGTGCCCTTCCCCGCACACACGACGGAGAAGCCGCAGGCCCGGGCCCAGTCGACGAGCTCGCAGATGATGGCCGGCTGGTCGCCGTAGGCCAGGGAGTACACCACGCCCGCCTGGCGCGCGCGCTTCGCCAGGAGCGGGCCCACCAGCACGTCCGCCTCCACGCACACCATCACGATGTGCCGCCGGTGCGCGATGGCCGCCAGCGCGTGCCGGGTCCCCGCCGCGGGCGAGCCGGTGGCCTCCACCACCACGTCCAGGCCGTCCGCGGCGATGAGCTGCATGGCGTCCTGCGTCAGGTGCGTGGAGCCCTTCGTGAGCGCGTCGGCAAAGGACGCGGCCGCGTACTGCTCCGCCGGCATGTCCGTGCGCCGGCAGGCCTCCCGCGCCCGCTCCAGGTTCAGGTCCGCGATCCCCAGCACGTGGAGCCCCGGCGTGTGCTGCGCCTGGGCCAGGAACATGGTGCCGAACTTTCCGGCGCCGATCAGGCCCACCCGCACGGGCTTCTCGGCTTCCGCGCGCTGCAGCAACAGGCGGTGCAGGTTCATGTCATGCCTCCTCGTGTCGGGCCTCGGGACAGAAATGCGAATCTGCGAGCGAACCGGGTGCCCGGTGACGGACGCCCATGCGCATTCGAAATCCCCCCTGGCGCCCCTTGGAAAAATTTTGAAAGGGGGGTTGGGGGATTTGGTTTACGCAGCCGAGCGAGGCCTCAAGCGCCCCCCGGTTCTTTCGCACCTTGTCAGTCGATGTGCGAGCCGCCGTTGATGTCCACGTCCTCGCCGGTGATGTATCCCGCCTCCTCGGATGCCAGGAAGCAGATCAGCGCGGCGACGTCCTCCGGGCGGCCGAGCCGCCCGGCCGGAATCGCCTCCGCCAGCCGCCGCTGCTCCGCCTCGTTGCCCACGCCGCCCCAGATGTCGGTGATCACCAGGCCGGGGGCCACGGAGTTGACGGTGATGCCGTCGGCCGCCACTTCCCGGGCCAGCGCCTTGGCGAAGCCCAGCACGCCGGCCTTCGAGGCCGAGTAGTGCGCGCCGCCGAAGACGCCGCCCCCGCGCTTCGCCGAGACGGAGCTGAGGTTGATGATGCGGCCGTAGCGCTGGCGCGCCATCACGGGGACGACGGCCTTGGAGCAGAGGAAGACGCCCTTCATGTTCACGTCGATGATCCGGTCCCAGTCCTCGGGGCTGGTGTCGCCGATCTTGACGGGCTGAGTGATGCCGGCGTTGTTCACCAGGATGTCCACCCGGCCCCAGGCCGCCGCCACGGCGTCCACCATGCGCTGGACCTGATCGGCCTCCGTCACGCTCGCCACGAAGCCCAGGCTGCGCCGGCCGAGCTGCCGCACCGCATCACACGTCTCGTCCACGCCCTCCTGCTTCACGTCGCAGACCGCGACGTCCGCCCCCTGCCGGGCCAGGGCCACGGCGGTGGCCCGCCCGATCCCGTGCCGCGACCCCGCGCCGGTGACGATGGCCGTGCGGTCTGTCAGCGCGAACATGCTCGCTCCTCTCCTCCGTGTGGGGCCGGGCGGCGCGCGCCGCGCCGGCGGCGGGCCTCAGTAAAGCGTGAGCCAGGGGATGTAGGTTACCGCGACGAGCACCAGCATGGCGACGAGAAAGAAGGGCCACAACTCGCGCGTCGTGTCGTCGAGGGAGCTCTTGGCGATCGAGGCGGCGATGAAGAGCGTCGTGCCGATGGGCGGGGTGTAGAGCCCGATGCCGAGGTTGAGGATCATGATCAGGCCGAGCTGGACCGGATCCAGGCCGATGGAGGCGCCCAGCGGGACGAAGATCGGGCCGAACAGGAGCAGGGCGGGCGGCAGGTCGAGCGGCATGCCGACGACGAGCAGCACCACGTTCATGGCGAGCAGGATCAGCCACGGGCTCTGCAGCGTGGCGGAGACCCAGGCCGCGAAGCGGGTGGGCACCTGGTCGAAGGTCAGGAGCCAGCCGCAGGCCGCGCTGCCCATGATCACCAGCATCACGACGCCCGTGGCGACGCCGGCCTCCACCATCGCCTCCCGGAAGCGCGCCCAGTCCAGGTCGTGGTACAGGAAGACGCTCAGCACGATGGAGTAAACGACCGCCAGGACCGCCACCTCCGTGGGCGTGGCGAATCCGAAGCGCATGGCGACGAGGATCCAGACCGGCATGGCGAGCGCCGGGCTGGAGCGGAGGGCCAGCCGCGCCAGCTCCGTCTTGCCGATCGCCGTGCCCGCCCGCGGGTACCCCCGGCGCCAGGCGATCCACCAACAGGTGGCGACGAATCCGCCGGCCATGAGCAGGCCCGGCAGGATGCCGGAGATGAACAGGTTGGCCACGCTGGTGCCGCTCACCAGCGAGTACAGGATCATGGGGATGGAGGGCGGCACCAGGATGTCGATGACCGCGGACGTGGCGATGTTGGCGGCGCAGAGCGCCCCGGGATACCCGCGCTCCTTCTGCCAGGGGATCAGGACGGACCCCAGCGCCGAGGCGTTGGCCACGGCGCTGCCGGAGACGCCGCCGAAGACGGTGGCCGCCACCACGGTGGTGGACAGCTCCCCGCCGCGGAAGCGCTTCATGAACTCCGAGGCGAACAGGAGCAGCTCCCGGCCGAGGCGCCCGCCCATCATCAGGCTGCCGGCCAGCATGAAGAAGGGCAGCGCCAGCATGGGGAAGGACTGCGTCTGCTGGAACATCTGCTGGGCCACGATCAGGAGCGGCACCCCGCCGTCCCACAGCACCGCCACCGCGGACGCGATGACCAGCCCGTGCCCGACCGGGACCGCCAGCGCCATCAGCACGGCGAAGGCCACGAGCAGGACGAAGGTCACCGCTCACCCCTCTTGGAGCGCAGCGAGAACCGGGCCGCGGGCCCGGCGAGCGCCAGCCGCACCGACGTGCAGGCCGTGGCCACGGCGAGCAGCAGGCAACCGAGGGCGACCGCCCAGTAGCCGTGACTGTTCGGCAGGTTCAGCACCGGGCTCCGCTCGGCCTTCGCGATCTCGGCGACGACCAGCGACTGCTGGCACAGGACCAAGTAGGAGACGATCACGATGGCGTTCGCGAGCTGGAGGAGCCGGCGCCGGCCGCCGGGGCCCAGCCGGTCGAGGAGCCAGTCCACGGACATGTGACCGCCCGCCTGAGCGGCGAGCGCGATGCCGGCGACGATGAACCAGGGGAACAGGCGCTCGGGGAGCTCCTGCGCCGCGTCGATCCCGCCGCTGGCGAACAGGTAGCGCGCCAGCACGTTGCCGGTGAGGATCACCGTGAGACTGATGCCCGTGACGAGCACCACGCCGCGGCACAGCCGCGTGATCAGCCGGTCGATGCCGTCGACCGCGCGCAGCAGCAGGCGGGCGCCGGGCCCGGCGTCGGGCGCCGGGCCCGCGGCGTGCGGTCCCACGGCCTACTTCGCCGCGGCCACCAGCTTGGCCACGAAGTCGCCGAACGGCTTGGCCCGCCACTTGTCGATCACGCCGGCGGTCGCGGCCTGGAAGGCCGTCCGGTCCGCCTGGTTGACGGCGACGGCGGCGTTGGCCCGGTACGCCTCCAGCAGCTTGACGTCCGTCTCCACCATGAGCCTCCGCTGCAGGACGCCCGCCTCCCTGGCCGCGGCCTTGATGATGTCCAGCTCGGCGGGCTTGACCTTGCGCACGGAGATCTGCGACATCATGAACGGGGTGCACTCCCACTTGTGGCCGAGGAGGGAGATGTACTTGTTCACCTCGTGGAGCTTGGCGCTGGAGATGTTGGCCAGCGGGTTCTCCTGGCCGTCCACCACGCCCTGCTGCAGCGCGATGTACAGCTCCCCGAACGCGATCTGCTGGGTGGCGGCGCCGAGGGCCTGGAAGATATCCACGGTCATCGGATCCGCGGGCGTGCGGATCTTGAGGCCCTTCAGGTCGGCCGGGACGTTGATGGGGCGCTTGGAGTTCGTGATGTGTCGGATGCCATTGTCCCACCAGTCGAGGAGCAGGATCCCCACGGCGCCGAATTTCTTGCCGAGGTCCTCGCCGGCCGGCCCGCTCAGCACCTTGTGCGCCGCGGTCGTGTCCGCGAACAGGAACGGCAGCCCCAGCGCCGCGACCTCGGGCACCAGCCCGGCGGCCGGGCCCTGGCTGTTCGCCGTCAGGTCGAGGGCCCCGGTCCGGAGGGCCGTCAGCATGGCGACGTCGCTCCCGAGCTGCTCCGACCCGGCCAGCTTGATGGTGACGTTCCCGCCCGTGCGCTCCGCGACCATCTTGGCAAAGGCCTCCGCGGCGATCGTTCGCGGATTGCCGGGCGCGGCGCCGTGGCCGAGCGTCAGGGAGACGCCCGCGCGGGCCTGCAGCGGAAGGATCAGGACGAGGGCCAGGCCCAGGATCGGCAGACCCGCGGCGTGCAGGAAGCTTCGGCGCGTTGCGAAGATCGTCCCAGCCATGACGTGTCCTCCTCCATGCCTTCGCGTTCGGTGCCCGGAGTGCCGCGCCGCACGGGGCAGGAGCCCCAGATGCCGCTAGCCTGCGCCCGCGCGCTGCGCCTCCGCTTCGGCCTCCGCCCGCCGTCGCAGCCGCTCGACCGCGCGGCCGTGGTGCTCCCGCATGAGCCGCTCGCACGTCTCCCCGTCGCGTGCCCGCAGGGCCTTCAGGAACTCCAGGTGCTCGGGAACCGATTCGGCGATGGTGCGGGCGATGCCGTCCTGGTAGGCGAAGATCTGCATGTGGATGGACTGGAGGGCCGCGGCGAGCTGGCGGTTGCGGGACAGCTCCACGATGCGCCAGTGGAACTCGCGGTCCAGGGGCATGTAGCGGCGCAGCGCCTCGGGCGTCTCGCTCGTGTCCACGTCCCGGAACAGGGCTTCCAGGCGGTCCACGTCCTGGGGCGTGGCCCACTCCGCCGCCAGGCGCGCCGCCAGGCCCTCCAGCGCCACGCGCACCTGGTACAGCTCCACCATCTCCTGCGTCGTGAAGCGGCGCACGTAGATCCCGTGGCGCGACACCCACTCCACCAGGCGCTCGGCCGACAGGCGCTTGAGGGCGTTGAGCATGGGCGTGCGGCTCACGCCCATCTCCCGGCCAAGCTCGCTCAGCCGGATCCGCGCTCCGGGCCGGAGCCGCCTGTCCATGATCATGGCCTTGAGGCGGTCGTAGATCTTCTCTTCCAGGTTCTGGTGCTCGAACCGCTCGGCAGACGACGCCGGCTCGGCGTCGAAAGTGGAGGGAGCCATCTCCTGGACCTCAGGCGTGGGGCTTGCCGTCCGAGTTAGATTTTAAATTTAAATGTAAAATACGCCTTCCATATCCGATGTCAAGGGCCGAAGTGCATCTCGCGGGTCTTTCTCGGCCAGGAGTGTTTCTATGGGCGCCCGGGCACCATGAATGAATGGCGCCCCT
>JBHGAX010000157.1:0-8927 GCA_041946635.1 Methylomirabilales bacterium (SeqCode) | reverse complement strand
GCGCTTGACCGTCCCGTGCAAAGGGACTAGTGTCGTACCCTCTCCTCGGAACACCAGGTTCACCATCAGACGGCGCCCGCCGTCGCCCGGATGTCCTCGCTGGCCTCGCGTGTGGCATGGCAGGAGGCACGACGATGACCACCCAGTGGCGTCCCGATCCCACGTTCTACCCCTCGCCCAAGGAGGCCCTCCAGGCACCCGCCGAGGAGCTGGCCTACGTCACCATGCTGGATCCCCGGCACGAACGGCCCGATGCCATCGGCGTCGTGGGGCTGAAGCCGGGCACCGCCGACTACGGGGCCTTCATCGGCCAGGTGAACATGCCGGGCCCCGGCGACGAGCTGCACCACTTCGGCTGGAACGCCTGCAGCTCCTGCCTGTGCCCCTACGCGCCGCACCCGCACATGGAGCGGCGGTACCTGGTGGTGCCCGGGATCAAGACGTCCCGCATCGCCATCTTCGACACCAAGCCGGACCCCCGCACCCCGAAGCTCGTGAAGCTCATCGACCGCGAGACCCTGGTGAAGCGGGCCGGCTACACCGCGCCCCACACGGTGCACTGCGGCCCCGACGGCATCTACGTGAACGGCTTCGGCAACCCCGAGGGCGACGGGCCCGGCGGGATCTTCGTCCTGGACCAGGACTCGCTCGAGGTGCGGGGCGCCTGGGAGCAGGACCGCGGGCCCCAGTACCTGGCCTACGACTTCGGCTGGCACCTGGGCCACGACACCATGGTCACCAGCGAGTGGGGCACGCCGAACATGGTGCAGGAGGGCCTGGATCCCACGCTCCTGCTCGACGGCAAGTACGGCCACGCGCTCCACGTCTGGGACCTGCGCAGGCGCCGACACCGGCAGGTGCTGGACCTCGGCAAGCAGCACCAGATGGTCCTGGTGCTCACGCCCGCCCACGACCCGCGCCAGGCCTACGGCTTCGCCTGCGTGGTCGTCTCGCTGGAGGACCTCTCCTCCTCGATCTGGCTCTGGCACCAGGAGAAGGCCAGCGGCAACGGGGGTGCCTGGAAGGCCCAGAAGGTGATCACCATCCCGGCCGAGCCGGCGGACCCCGAGAGGCTGCCGCCGCTCCTCAAGGGCTTCAAGGCGGTGCCGCCGCTCGTGACCGACATCAACCTGTCGGTGGACGACCGGTTCCTGTACGTCTCCTGCTGGGGGACGGGAGAACTGCAGCAGTACGAGGTGAGCGACCCGTTCCACCCGCGGCTCACCGGCTCCGTCCGGATCGGCGGGATCGTCCGGCAGACCGGCCACCCCGCGCGCCCCGGGGCGGCGCTGAACGGCGGCCCGCAGATGGTGGAGTCCAGCCGCGACGGCCGCCGGCTCTACCTCACGAACTCGCTGTACTCCCCCTGGGACGTGCAGTTCTACCCGGAGGGCATCCGGGGCTGGATGGTGAAGCTGGACGCCTCGCCCACCGGTGGACTGCAAGTCGATCCCGGGTTCTTCGTGGACTTCCCGGAGGGCATGCGGGGCCACCAGGTGCGCCTGCAGGGAGGCGACGCGTCGTCCGACTCGTTCTGCTACTCGTGAGCCCGGCGGAACATGAACCGCCAAGGCGCCAAGACGCCACCGCAGGGTGGGAATTCTCAAAGCGCCATTGCTCTTGCGGGGGGGGAGCCGTATGCACAGCAGGTCTTTCGCAAGGGCCGAGTGAATCCAAAACCTCTGTGCCTGGTGAGGCGGTATTGAACGCGGTGATCGAGAGCGGGGCGTGGACCTGGCTGGGGTTGCTGCTGCTCGGGGCGTGGCACGGCATCAACCCGGCCATGGGCTGGCTGTTTGCGGTGGCGCTGGGGCTGCAGGGCGGGGAGCGGCGCGCCGTCTGGCAGGCGGTGCCGCCCCTCGCCCTCGGGCATATGCTCGCCGTGGGCGCGGTCGTCCTGCTGGCCGGCGTCGCGGGCCTGGTGGTACCCGGGGCTTACCTGAAGTGGGTCGTTGCCGCGGTCCTGCTGGGCTTCGGCCTCTTGCGGCTCCTGCGCGCAGGGCACCCGCGCTTCGGCGGCATGCAGGTCGGCTTCAGGGACCTCACCATCTGGTCGTTCCTCATGGCCACCGCCCACGGGGCGGGCCTCATGGTCGTCCCGCTCTTCCTCGGCCTCACGGCGGCCCACGCCCACGGGCACGGGGCGCCCGGCGCACTCAGCCGCGCACAGCTGATCCCGCCGATCACCGACCAGTCGGCCGCGATCGCCGCGACCCTCCTCCACACCGCCGGCTACCTCCTGGTGATGACGCTCGTGGCGGCGATCGTCTACGAGCGTCTCGGCCTGCGCCTGCTCCGGACGCACTGGCTCAACCTCGACCGCCTCTGGGCCGGCGCGCTGATCCTGACGGCCCTGCTCACCCCGCTGCTCTGAGCCCCCACACGCGACGACGGCCAGCGAAGCTCAGGAGCCGGGCTGGCCGTCGTGGCTGCCCTCGGACCCGGGGATGGAATCTTCCGGCGGGGGCGGGCCGAGCGCCCGGGCCGGCGCCGGCCCGGGCGGCCCCGGCGCAGCCGCGACCGTGTCGCGCTCGCCCCCCGCGTGCGGGACGGCCGCCAGGCGCGCATCCTCGGGTCCCAGGCGCGCCCGCGCCTGGGACCGGTCGCCGAAGAGCGGGCGGAACGCCTCCTGGACGGCGCGGAGCACGGCGGGATCCGGGGCGGCCGCCAGGACGCGCCGGACGGTGAAGCCGCAGCGCGCGCAGCGGGCGTACTGCAGGCGGGCCCGGCCCTCGACCCAGGGGCGGCCCACCGGCGCGGTGAACGCCGGGCAGCACGCGCGCGGGCGCGTCGGGGAGACGATGCGCTCCGGGTACTCGTTCACGGGCGCGTCCCCGTCCCGGTACAGCACGATGGTGGTCACGCGGGCGCCGCACCCCTCGCCGCCCGCGGGCGCGCGGGCGGCCTCGTCGCCGGGGCGGCGGGGCCCAGCGCCGCCAGGGACGCCCCGTAGCGGCCCCCCGCGTGCCGCACGACGACCCCGGCGCGCTGCAGCGCGCTGAGCAGCCGGTGGACCGTGCTCTTCGGCAGCCCCAGCTCCTGGCCGAGGCTGCTCACGCCCACCGGGCCCCCGTTCCGGCTGAGCGCGACCAGGATGGCCAGCGCGCGCTCGACGGATTGCACTCCGCCCATTCCCACCTCTCCTCTCATGCGCCTGCGGCAGGCGCCCTCGCCGCCGCTCAGGCAGCCGGGCACCCCGGCCGCGGCTCCCCGGCTTCCGCCTCGCCGTCGCCCTGCACGTCGAAGGCGCAGGCGATGTCCACCTCGTGCCCCAGCGACTGCCGGTGGCGCACCGCCCACCCCGTGGCCTCCTCGCGCGTCGAGAACCCGGGCGCGGAGGCGCACCCGTCCCGGCAGATCGGCTCCCAGCGATGCCTCACCGCCCCGGCCCACGCCGGCATCCAGCCGTCGCCGCGGCGTTCGCCCCCGTCCCCGCGCGGCGGCTCGCCCCCGCCCGCCTCGTGCCCCATGGCATGTCCTTTCGAGCAGACCGGCCTGCACACATCGCACATCTGCGGCCGTCTGTCTGCCGGGGCGCGCCTCCAGCCGCTGTCAGGAACTGGAGAATTGCGTGTCGGGGATCGGCGCGGCCGAGGCCCTGGACGGCGCGGAAAAGCCTGTCAGGGGCGGGCGAGGCCGTGCTGCAGCGCGAACTTCACGAGGGCAGGCAGGTCCGAGAGGCCGAGCTTCTGCATGGCGCGCCGCCGGTAGGTCTCCACCGTCTTGGGGGAGAGCAGCAGCACCCCGGCGATCTGGGCGGTGGACTTGCCGTCCGCCACCATCCGCACGATCTCGCGCTCGCGCAGGCTGAGGCGGTCCACGGGGGCCGCCGGGTGGGCGCGCTGCCGCAGGTGCGCGTCCACCACCGCGGCCGCGATCTCCTGGCTGAGGTAGCGGTGGCCCGCCCGCGCCGCCCGGAGGGCCGCGGCCAGCTCGTGCGTCTCGCAGTCCTTCAGCAGGTACCCGCGGGCCCCGGCCTCCAGCGCCTGCAGCACGTGCTCGGTGTCGGCATACATCGAGAGCATGACCACCTGGCTGGCGGGACAGGTCGCCCGGATGCGCTGGGTCGCCAGGGCGCCGTTCATGACGGGCAGGTCGAAGTCCATGAGCACCACGTCGGGCCGGAGGGTCTGCGCCGCCCGCACGGCGGACTCGCCGTCCGCCGCCTCCCCGAGCACCCGGCAGTCCGGCAGGCGTTCCACCAGCAGCCGGAGCCCCGCCCGCACGATCTGGTGGTCGTCCACCAGCAGCACGCCGATCACCACGGCTCACCTCGGCAGCGTGACGATCACCCGGGTGCCCTGCCCGGAGCGCGACTCCAGCGTCAGGCAGCCGCCCACCCCCGCGGCCCGCTCCCGCATGCTGAGCAGTCCCCACCCGCCCTCGCCCGCCGCGCCCCGGGGCGGCGCGAGGCCCACGCCGTCGTCCGCGACCTCCAGGCGAACGGCGTGGGGCAGCGTCTGGAGCGCGATGCGCGCGCGCCGCGCCCGGGCATGCTTGAGGGCGTTCGTGACCGCCTCCTGGGCGATGCGGAAGAGGGCGAGCTCCTCGCCGGCCGAGAGCCGCGGCGCCGGCTCCTGCCCCTCCACCTCCACCGCCAGGCCGCTGCGCGGGCCCACCTGCGCGGCGTACCAGCGCAGCGCGGCCAGCAGCCCGTAATCGTCCAGGACGGGGGGCCGCAGCTCGCCCATGAGGTCCCGGACGTGCCGCATGGTGTCCTTCAGGACACTCCGCGCGTCGTCCAGCCGCGCCTGCAGCGCCTCCGACCCCGCGGGCAGGCCGTCCTTCAGCATGTTGAGCACCAGGCTCAGCGAGGTCAGGTTCTGCCCGACCCGGTCGTGCAGCTCCCGGGACAGGCGCTTCCGCTCGCCCTCCTCCACCTCGGTGAGGCGCCGCGCCAGGCTGCGCAGCTCGCGCTGCTGGGCGCCGGCCGCCTCCAGCAGGCGGGCGTTCTCGATGGCGATGGCCGCCTGGGAGGCGAAGAGCCGCAGCAGCTCCTGATCCGCATCGCAAAACTGCCGGGTGGTGCCCTGGTTGTTCACGGAGAGGGCGCCGAGCAACTGGTCCCGGTAGACCAGGGGCTCGGCCATGGATGCCGTGATGGTGGTATGCGCGAGGACGTGGGGCAGCGCGATGTCCGCCGCGCGGTAGTCGTTCACGTAGCGCCCGGCCCGCTCCTGCGCCACCAGCCCGACCAGCCCCTCTCCCAGCCGCCGCGGCATGCGCTCCACCGGGTGGACGTCGCCGCTCCAGTGCCGCAGATGGAGCATCCCGGTCGCCTGGTCGTACAGGAAGATCCCGCACACGGGCACCTGCAGGAGGTCGCAGGCGCGCCGGGTGACGAGCGCGAGGAGCACCTCCAGGTCGAGTTCCCGGGTGATCTCCACGCCGATGGCCCGCAGGGCTTCCACCTGCGCCGTCTGCCGGGCCAGCGTCTCGGCCGTGCGGCGCTGCTCGGCGACGTCCGTGCCGTCCGCTCGCGACAGCGCCATGGCCACCCGGCACGAGCGAAGGGTCCGGCCGAACCTGTCTTCCGAGAGGCGCAGCACCTCCTCGATGCGCTTCCGGGCGGTGATGTCGATCCCGATGCCCAGCGTGCTCCCGTCGGAGAAGCGCAGGTTGGTCCAGGAGGGGTCCATGCTTCGCCCGTCCCGCGTCCGCGTCCGGAAGTCCGCCCAGGTCCCGTCCGCCCGCGCGATGAACTCGGCCGCCTGCCGGCGGTTCGCCGGGTCCGGATGGAACAGCGCGAGCGCATCCTGCCCGCGGACGTCCTCGACCGCCCAGCCGGTGATGCGCCCCATCCCCGGGTTCACGTAGGCCAGGCTCCCGTCGGTGTGGAAGTAGTTGATCATGACCGGGACGCTGTCGAGGACGGTCCGGAGCAGCCCGCGCTCCCCGTGCCCGCCCTCCCGCCGGCCGGCCGCCCAGCGGGGGAGGGCCGCGGCCAGCTCCCCCAGGAGGTCGCGCACCTCCGGGGGGAGCCCGGGCGGGGGGTCATCCAGCAGCGCCTTGATGCGCGCACAGGCCGCTTCGAGGGTGAGGTCCGGCATCGCTCCTCGCTCTGCCCCCTGCCTGGTAATGGGAGCGGGGCGATGTTCAATAGCTCGAACCTGGCGGGCTGTCAAGGTCCAAGGCCAGCCCCAGGCCTCCGCCTAACGTTCCAGCCGGTCGCGCCGCCGGGGCACGTGCGGGCGCGAACCGCGGCCGATGCGCGTCGCTGTGCGCACGCGCGGTCGCCCTCCGGGGCCTTCGGCCCGAGCGTCGCGAAACGGAGTCGAGGGCCCTGCGTTGCGAGGAGGAGAAGGGCAGGTCACCAGCGGAGGGCCAGGGCATCGCCGGGTGCGAGCTCGACGCGTGCTCCCAGCTCACGGCTCTCGCAATCCAGTACCCCGTGCAGCCACTCCGCCTCCGCCCGGCTGGCGTGCCGCAGGCGGAACCGATGGACCCGGAATGGCACCATGTCGAGCCGCGCCACGGCCCCCGTGGCCGCTTCCAGGGTGGCGAAGTAGGCGAGCACCAGCTCGCCCCGGAACGTCTCGTACCCGGCGATGCCCTCGTAGTCGTTCAGGAAGTCTCCGGCGCCGTAGAGGATCAGCCGTCCCCGGTACACCTCGATGCCCTTGGGGTGGTGGGACGAGTGACCGTGCACCACGTCGGCCACTCCCGCATCGATGAGGTGGCGCGCGAACCGGCGCTGCGCCTCGGGGATGTCGTAACCCCAGTTGCCGCCCCAGTGGATCGAGACGACCGCGCGGTCTCCCGGGCGACGCAGCCGCCGGATCCGATCCGCGACGCCATCGGCGCTCCGGGGCGAGAGGTCCGGGAGCAGGTTGATGCCGGGCTGCGCGTCCGTCGCGGCCCATCCCGGCGGGATGCCGCTCGTCGGCGAGCCGAAGCCGAAAACGGCGACGGGCGCCCTTCCGGGCTTCTGCAGCGACGCCGGCATTCCTGCCTCCCTGGCCTTCCGCCCCGCCCCGGCCACGGCGATCCCCGCCCCTTCCAAGGCCGCCAGGGTCTCCAGGAAGCCCGACATGCCCCAGTCCAGCACGTGGTTGTTCGCCAGGACGCAGCAGTCGATGGACGCCGCCAGGAGGCATCCCGCGTTTCCGGGATGCATGCGGTAGTTGATCCCCTTGGGGAGGGCGTCCTCGCTGGTGGTCACGCTGGTTTCCAGGTTGACGACCCGGTAATCGGGCGACCGCGCCGCCAGCTCCGGAAGGAAATCGCCCCAGATATAGTCGAAGCCCACGGGGCGGGGGATCGGGCCGCTGGCCCGCTCGGCGAGCTCCAGGTAGCCGAGGGCCGAGGTCATGTAGCGCTCGTAGAGCGCCGGCCGTGAGGGGTGCGGCAGGATCTGGTCGATCCCCCGTCCCGTCATCACGTCCCCGCAGAGGCACAGGGTCACCAGGCCGGAATCAGGCTGGGCAGGGGACTGGTCCGGCCCCGGATACACGCCGCCCGCGCAGGCTGCGGCCGCCGCTTGCCCGGAATGCCGCAGGAACTCGCGACGGGTCCACATGGAGAGCTCCGGGGACGGCTCTTTCGAGCAACACGGCGAGGCGCCCCTGGCGCCGCCACCCTCTCGCCGACCGTCACCCCGCCAGGTGTTCGTCTTCCGCCGCACGCACCAAGTCGCGGCCCGCGATCTGCGACAGGAACGCCAGCTCCTCCTGGAGCACGAGGGAGGCCGGCGCTCCCGAGGGACAGGTGCGCCCGCAGAAGATCCGCGGCACGAAGCCGGGGTAGCCGGGCAGCCGGTACGGATCCGTCCGCTCATCGTGCAGGACGAGCACGGGAGGGCGGTCGCCCTCCAGCGTGATCGGGTGCATCCAGCACTTCACCGGCTTGTAGTACCAGGGGTGCCGCCCGAGATGCTCCGAGAGGAGATGCAGCGAGCAGAGGCCGGCCGGGGTGAGGAAGACGCAGGCGGTCTGGGCGAAGTGGGGTGGGAAGTCCGGCACCAGCCGGGCGAAGGGGTGCTCCCGCACCGCGGTCTTCAGCCCGCCTGGCTTCGGCGCCCACCGCCCCTCCACGATGACCCGCTCCGGGAGCGTCAGGCCCAGGCCGCGGAAGAAGGCGGCGTGCCGCCGGGCCAGGTGCTCGATCAGCCGCGCGGATGGCTCGGGCACGTACACGCCGTCGTAGCAGCACATCCCGCGGCACGCACGGATCTCGCAGCGGCGGAGGGGGCGCCGCAACGACGCGGCGACGACGCGGGCCGACGCCAGACGATGCCGGAGGGCGTCTTCCTCGGCACGATACGCGGTCAGCCGGCCACCGGGCCCCATGCTGGGGGTCAGAGCGCCGCCGTCCGGAATCCCGCGAACAGGTTCCGGCGGTGGGCCTTGAAGAAGTTGCGCCAGGTGTTCCGGACGAGGCGCCCGCGCGTCGTCCAGGCGCCGCCCTTGAGCACCTTCTTCTGCCCAAAATAGGGCTGGGAGTACTCGCGGTACGGATCGGCCTCGAAGCCGGGGTAGGGCTGAAACGTGTCGGCCACCCACTCCCAGACGTTGCCGATCATCTGCCGGCAGCCGACGGCGCTGTCGCCCGCGGGCAGGGCGCGGACATCCACGGTCCAGCCCGCGCCGTAGTCGAGGTTGGCCCGGGCAGGTGTCGGCGGATCGTCGCCCCAGGGGTAGCGCCGCTTGCCGGCCGCCGCGCCGCGGCCGGGGGACGGCCCGGCGCTCGCGGCCATCTCCCACTCGGCCTCGGTGGGGAGGCGCCGCCCCGCCCAGCGGCAGTAGGCCTCGGCCTCGTACCAGTTGACGCCGATCACGGGGTGCCACGCCGGCAGGGGCACCACCAGGTCGAAGCGCCGCTCGTACCAGCGCCCGCCCTCTCGCAGCCAGAACAGGGGGTGCGCGGCGCCTTCCCGCCGGCGCCACTCCCAGCCCCGCCGGCTCCACACCTCGCGCCGCTCGTAGCCC
>JBHGAX010000156.1:0-9064 GCA_041946635.1 Methylomirabilales bacterium (SeqCode) | reverse complement strand
GATCGGTTAATGTGCCACGTTCACTCATCTTCATCTGTTCGCGGCTCCTGAGCGGGCCATCTGCCGCTAGGCCTCTTCTATCCGCTGCTGGGCTATCCGCAATGTAATCTGCTCATCGAACTCCATCACAGCCTACCTCCTTGGCACGATTGCGACGGGGGGCCACGCCGCGGCCAGGCCATCACCCGTCCAAACACCCCTCGGCGCACCGTGTGAAAACCCTGCCACACTGGGAGAATCGTGGAGAGGTCTGCGGCGTGTCGGCCCTCGAACGCCATGAGGCACCGAGAAGCAGAGTCGGTGCCATCACCCCAACGTATGACCGAACCCGCGCCGCCGGTTACCCCGCCCCAGTACGCCGGTTGACCGAACTTTCCCCACGCTCAACGCCGCGCAAATCGCCCCTGTCGCGCCACGCCTCGCTGCGCCCGATTCGTCCCGGCGAGGTGCTCGTCGGGGCGGGCGATCGCAACCTGCCGTTCTTCGTCGTGACGGCCGGGTGACGGGAGCCCGTCCGGCGCCAGCGAGACGCTGGAAGGGCTGCGACCGCGGGCAGTGCGGCGCCTGTACCGTGCTGAGCAACGGCCGGCGCATCAACGCGTGCCTCACCCTCGCCGTCATGCACGAGGGCGACGAGATCGTGACGATCGAGGGTCTGGGGGCGCCGGGCACCCTGCACCCGCGCAGGCCGCCTTGGTCGAGCACGACGGCTTCCAATGCGGTTATTGCACCCCCGGTCAGATCTGCTCGGCCGTCGGTATGCTGGCCGAGGTGAAGGCCGGGTGGCCCAGCCACGTCACGGCCGACGTGGCGTCGCCGCAGATCGCGCTGACCGACGCGGAGATCCGCGAGCGGATGAGCGGCAACATCTGTCGCTGCGCCGCCTATCCGAACATCGTCGCGGCCATTCGCGACGTCGCGGAAGGAGGCGGCCGTCATCGTGGCGGCGGAGCGGGGGACGATCACGGCTGCGTGGTTGACATTCGGCGGGGTGGCACACAAGCGCGAGTAGTCCAGCGACTGATCGCCTCCCGTCGGCCAGCCGCCCACCCGTTAGAACCGTCGGTCAGTGGAAGCACAAAGGCCCGAGGGGGATTCCCTCGGGCCTTTGTTCTCGGGAAGATCTTTGGTCGGGGCGAGAGGATTTGAACCTCCGACCCCTTGGTCCCGAACCAAGTGCGCTACCAGGCTGCGCTACGCCCCGAACTACTGTTACCGGTTCACCGTTCTAGGTTCGAGGTTCAGAACCGCAGCACCTCGAACCTCGAACCGGCCAACCTTCTACTCCGGCCAGGCTTGCTGGCCGATCAGCTTCACGAACACGCAGCTACCCAGCTCGCTCCACTGGACGCCTGCCGGCATCTTCGTCCCCTTGCGGAGCACCTGCGAGGCGGCGTCGCCTACCGGCGCCAGGAGCCGCCCCCCCAGCGCCAGCTGCTCGACCAGCGGCTCCGGGATGGCGGGAGCCGCGGCGGTGATGATGATGCGGTCGAAGGGCGCCTCGTCCCGCCAGCCCAGCGTGCCGTCGCCCACCTTCACCAGGACGTTGTAGTACCCCAGGCTGTCCAGGATCCGGATGGCGCGGTCCGCCAGGCTCTTGATGCGCTCGATCGAGAAGACCTTGCCGCACAACTCGGCCAGGACCGCGGTCTGGTACCCGGAACCCGTGCCGACCTCCAGCACCTTCTCGTGGCCCGTGAGCTCCAGCGCCTCGCTCATCAGGGCCACCATGTAGGGCTGGGAGATCGTCTGGCCCTCGCCGATGGGCAGCGGATAGTCGCCGTAGGCCCGGCCGACGAGCGCCTCGTCCACGAAGCGGTGGCGCGGGACCTTGCCCATGGCCCGGACGACCCGCTCGTCGCGGATCCCGCGGCGCTGCAGCTGCTCCGCCACCATGCGCTGTCGCGGCAGCGCGTACTCACCGCTCACCGAGGCACCAGAGCGTACCACACATGCGGCGCGAAAGGAAGTCCCTGGATCCTGCGCGCGACGCGCAAGATCCAAAGCAAGAGAACCACCGGGGAATGGCCCTGGGAATGGAAACTTGCGCGTTCAGCGCAGACTCCGGGACGTCACTCAGGCCCGGGCGCCGTCGCCGTTCAGCGACAGCCGCCACCCCCGCAGGGCCTCCAGCGCCGCGTGGTTCGTGAGGTCCAGCTCCAGCGGCGTGACGGAGATCCAGCCGTTCTGCACCGCCTCGTAGTCCGTGCCCTCCGCGCGCTCCCAGACCGGGGTGGTGCCGCCGATCCAGTAGTAGGTCCGCCCGCGGGGGTCCACGTTCTTGATCACGCTCTCGCTGTACCTGCGCTGCCCCTGTCGCGTCACGGTGACGCCCCGGATGGCCTCCGGCGGGAGGTTCGGCACGTTCACGTTGAGCAGCGTCTTGCCGGGCAGGGGCCGCCGCAGCATCTCGCCTGCGATGCGCCTGCTGAACGCCGCGGCCGCCCGGAAGTCGTACTCGCGCTCGCCCGCCAGGGAGATGGCGAAGGCCGGGATGCCCTGCAGCGTCGCCTCGATGGCGCAGGAGACCGTGCCCGAATACGTGATGTCGTCGCCGAGATTTGCGCCGTGGTTGATGCCGGAGGCCACCAGGGCCGGCCGGCGCTGGAGCAGCTCCACGACGGCGAGCGTGACGCAGTCGGTGGGGGTGCCGTCCACGCTGAACCAGTTCGGCTTCACGGGCACCACGCGGAGCGGGCGGTTGAGGGTCAGCGAGTGGCTGGCGGCGCTCCGCTCACGGTCGGGCGCGACCACCGCCACGTCGGCAACCGCCGCGAGCGCCTCGGCCAGCGCGGTGATCCCCGGCGAGGCGACCCCGTCGTCGTTGCACACCAGGATCAGGGGCCGCTCGTGCATCACCTTCATCGTGCCGCTGCATGTGGATCGGCCGAACGACTGGGGGTCGGCCTTGGCGAGATTTGGTCGGGGCGAGCAGATTCGAACTGCTGACCCCTGGCCCCCCATGCCAGTGCGCTACCAGGCTGCGCCACGCCCCGATACCATATTGTCCGCGATTTGGCGGGCGGCCGTCAACCCGACCGGCCTGCGGAGGCGCCCCGAGACCCCTCGGGGGAGGAACCGCGGCATTGTATGCGTGGGACCCCGCCCCGTCAAGTCCGAACGTCGCGCCCGTGGGGGATGCGGAGCGAAAGAACACCCCTCGGCCGGTGGCCTGGCCGAGGGGTTTACCGTCGTCCGGCGCGTCAGGACAGCTGCTTGAGGATGGCCTCGAGACCGGCCCGCACGCGCTGCACGGCCACCCGCAGCTCCATGCGCCGCGCCCGCTCCTCGCGCTCCGCCAGGCGCCGCCGCGCCCCCGCGACGGTGTAGCGCTCCTGGTAGAGCAGCTTCTTGATCTCCAGGATCATGACCACGTCGCGCTTCCGGTAGAGCCGCTGGCCGCCGCCGCTCTTCTTGGGCTGCAGGCCGGAGAACTCGCTCTCCCAGTAGCGGAGCACGTAGGGCGGCACGCCCGTGATCTCGGAGACCTCGCCGATCCGGAAGTAGAGCCGATCCGGTACCTCGGTCGGGGCCTCCGCGGGCAGCGGCTGCCGCTCGCGGGCCGCCGCGGCGCCAGAAACGTCCTGCTGAGCACGCGGGGATCTGGGCATGGTGTCGCGGGGTACCAGCTTAGATCTCGGGCGTTTCGGCCAGGGCGGCCTCGGTCACGGGCTCGCCGTTCACGGTCTGGTGCAGGGCCTTGCCGGGCTTGAACTTCAGCACCTTCCGGGCGCTGATGGTGATCTCGGAGCCGGTCTGCGGGTTCCGCCCCTTGCGCGCCCGCTTGGCCTTCACCTGGAAGGAGCCGAAGCCCACGAGCTGGATCTTCTCCCCCGCCTTGAGCGCGTTCTTGATGATCTCCAGCGTGGCTTCCACGGCGTCCATGGCCTGCTTCTTGGTGAGGCCCTTTTCGGCCACGAGGGCTGCGATGTCAGCCTTGGTCACGCAATCCACCTCCTTTCCTGCGCGGCCCGAGTTGGGATGTCGGTGACGGCCGCAGTCGCGCCCGTCCTCAATTGGGAACCACGTAGACCGAGAAGCCCTTGGCCTTCAGCTCCTCGCCGCGCTTGACCGCCGCCGCCCGCGAATCGAACTCGCCGTGCCGGACCTGGTACAGCTCGGTCGTGACCGGCCGGGACGTGATCTTCGGCCGGTACTGCTTCTTCTGGACCTCGCGCGCCAGATCGATGGCCTCGTCCAGGCTCACGAAGGCGCCGATCTGCGGCGTGTGCTTGCCATCCACGGCCCGGATCTCCGAGGGGAAGCCGTCCACGTTGAGGCGGCGGGCCAGCTCCTCGGCCTCGCGGCGGCCGGTCGGCTCGCCCACCGTCACCACGTGCTTCTGCACGAACGCCGCCCCCTTCTTGATCCGGGCGGGGAAGCCGTCGCTCTCCAGCTTCCGGCGCAGGCGCTGGGCGTTCTCCTCGAGGGCGAGGGCGCCGACCTGCACGCTGTAGCTGGCCGCCGCCACGCGCGGCTTCTCGGCCACGCCCGGTGCCGCCGGGGTGGGCGCGAGCTTGGCCGGGGCGGCGGGCCTGGCCGCCTCGGGCGCTTTCGCCGCGGGCACGGGAGGTGCCGGGAGCTTCGGCGCGGGCGCCGCGCCCGCGGGCGGTGCAGGGGCCGGCGCCTTGGCGATCGGCGCGGGCGCTCCTGGCGCGGGAACTCTGGCCGCTTCGGGCGCCTTGGCCACGGGCGCCGCCGGGGCCGCCGGCGCGGGCGCCTTGGCCACGGGCGCGGGCCGCATGGGGGGCACGGGTGGCGGCGACTCTGCGGGCGAGAGGAACAGGCGGTTCCCGAGGTACGCGCCCCCGATCAGGAGCACCCCCACACCCGCGATGACCAGCAGCCGGCGGGTCCTCCCGCCCCCTTCCTCGGAATCCTGCGGAGGCAATAGATTGATTTTCATGTCTTCCTCCGCCAGGGGGTCGAACAAATCCCCCAGCTCACCGGTGGGCTTGTCCGATTCAGAAGCCGCCATGCATTCCCCCTCGAAACTGAGGCGCGGCGTATCTTAGCCACGGGAAAATTCAGTGTCAACGTATTTTTACGGGTTTACAGCGAAGGCGTGAGCATTCCCTTCAAGTGATGCGAGTTGGCCTCCGTCACTGCGACGGTTACGAGGCTTCCCTCCTCCGCCTCGCCGCGGAAGTGGACGATGCGGTTCTGGCGGGTGCGCCCGGCCGCCAGGCCCGAGTCGCGCTTGCTGAGCCCGCGATCCACCAGGACTTCGGCCCGCGTTCCGACCAGCGCGCGATTCTTTCGCAGCCCGATCTCGCCCTGCAGGGCCAGGAGCCTCTGGAGCCGCTCGGCCTTGACCGCCTCCGGGACCTGATCCGGCAGGCTGGCGGCCGGCGTGCCGGCCCGGGGCGAGTACTTGAAGGCAAAGACGCTGTCGAACTCCACCTCCCGCATGAGGCTGAGGGTCTCGGCAAAGTCGGCCTCGCTCTCGCCCGGAAAGCCGACGATCAGGTCGCTCGTGAGGGCGAGCCCCGGCTCCGCGGCCCGCAGCAGGGCCACCTTCTCCAGGTAGGCCTCGCGCGTGTAGCCCCGCGCCATGCGCGCCAGGGTGCGGGGGGAGCCGCTCTGCACCGGCAGGTGGACGTGCTCGCACACCGAGGGCAGGTGGGCCACGGCCTCGGCCAGGGCGGGCGTGACATCCGCCGGGTGCGAGGTGGTGAAGCGGACGCGCATCCCGCCCCCCACCAGCGCGTCGATCCGCGCGAGCAGCTCGGCGAAGGTCACGGGGGGCGTGAGCTTCTTGCCGTAGCCGTTCACCGTCTGCCCCAGCAGCGTGATCTCGCGGTAGCCGCGGGCCTGGAGGTCCGCCACCTCCCGCAGGATGTCCGCGGGCTGCCGGCTGCGCTCGCGCCCGCGCGTGTAGGGCACCACGCAGAAGGCGCAGAAGTGGTCGCAGCCCTCCATGATCCCGACCCAGGCCCGGAAGCGGTTGTCGCGGACGACCTCCGGCGCCTCCACCAGGCCGACCGGCTCGGCCGTGGCCGCCGCCGGCCCGCGCCGCGCCAGCAGGGCGGGGATCTCGGCGAGGTGCTCCCCCGTCCCCGCCACCAGGTCCAGGTAGGGGAACTGCTTCAGCAGGCCCTCGCCGCGGTGCTGGGCCAGGCAGCCCGTCACGCCCAGGCGCAGGGCGGGGTTCCCGGCCTTCAGCTCCTGCAGGGTGCCCAGGCGGCTGAAGAGCTTCTGCTCCGCCTTCTCGCGGATGCTGCACCCGTTCAGCAGGATCACGTCCGCCTCGCGCTCGTCCTCGGTGAGGCTGTACCCCTCGCGCTGCAGGCTCCCCGCGATGCGCGCCGAGTCCAGCTCGTTGGCCTGGCAGCCGAACGTCACGATCTTCACTTTCGGCATGGTGCTACCCGAGGTTTGCCGGTGCGAGGTGCGAGGTTCGAGGTTCGAAAAGCCATCAGCGGTCAGCTCTCAGCTATCAGCCAAGAACAGGCTGATCGCTGACCGCTGACCGCTGAAAGCTGTCCTCGACCTCGAACCGCGAACCTCGAACCGGAAACCGCAACAGCCGTCAATACAAGTGACAGGAGACCCAGTGCCGCGGCGCGACCTCCCGCAGCTCGGGCACCTCCTTGTCGCACCGCTCGAAGCGCTTGTGGCAGCGCGTGTGGAACGGGCACCCCGAGGGCGGGTGGATGGGGCTGGGCGGATCCCCTTCCAGGATGATGCGCTGGCGCTTGGTCGCGGGGTCCGGGATCGGGATGGCGGAGAGCAGGGCCTCGGTGTAGGGATGCAGCGGCTTGGCGTACAGCTCCGCGCTGTCGCTCAGCTCCACGATCTTCCCGAGGTACATCACCGCCACGCGGTCGCTGATGTGCTCCACCACGCGCAGGTCGTGGGCGATGAAGAGGTACGTGAGGTCGAACTGCTCCTGCAGGTCCTCCAGCAGGTTGATGACCTGCGCCTGGATGGACACGTCCAGGGCCGAGATGGGCTCGTCCGCGATGATGAGCCGCGGATTCACGGCCAGGGCCCGGGCGATGCCGACGCGCTGCCGCTGGCCGCCGGAGAACTCGTGCGGGTAGCGGTGCATCTGCTCGGGGCTGAGCCCGACCTTCTGGAGCAGGTCCGCCACCCGCTCGCGCCGCTCGGCCCGCGTCTTGGCCAGCTTGTGGATGACGATGCCCTCCCCCACGATCTGCTCGACGGTCATGCGGGGGTTCAGCGACGAGTAGGGATCCTGGAAGATGATCTGCATGCGCTGCCGCAGCGCGCGCATGTCGCTCTTGTTGGCCTTGAAGATGGGCACCTTGTCGAACGTCACCTCGCCCGCGGTGGGCTCGATGAGGCGCAGGATCAGGCGGCCGGTGGTGGACTTGCCGCAGCCCGACTCCCCCACCAGCCCCAGCGTCTCCCCGCGGAAGAGGTCGAAGCTCACGCCGTCCACGGCGTGCACCTTCGCCGGCTCGCCCCAGAAGAAGCCCCGCTTGATCTCGAAATGCTTCTTGAGGTCTCGGACCTGGAGCAGCGTCTCGTTCGTCATGCCGCATCCTTATGGTAGAGGTAGCAGCGGACGCGGTGGTCCGGCGCCACCTCTCGCAGGGCGGGTTCCTCTCCGCTGCACGGCTGGAAGACCTTGGTGCAGCGCGCCTGGAACTTGCAGCCGGGCGGCAGGTCCAGGAGGTCGGGCACCATGCCGGGGATGGCCTGCAGCCGGGGCCGCCGGTCGGCCTTCTCCAGGCGCGGGATGGAGTTCAGGAGCCCCTGCGTGTACGGGTGCAGGGGGTTCTTGAACAGCTCGAGCACCGGCGCCTCCTCCACCACGCGCCCCGCGTACATCACGGCGACGCGGGCGGCCGTGTCCGCCACCACGCCCAGGTCGTGGGTGATGAGCATGACCGCCATGCCCAGCTCGGCCTTCAGCTGGTTCAACAGCTCGAGGATCTGCGCCTGGATGGTGACGTCCAGGGCGGTGGTCGGCTCGTCCGCGATGAGCAGCTGCGGGTTGCAGGAGAGCGCCATGGCGATCATCACGCGCTGGCGCATGCCGCCCGACATCTGGTGCGGGTACTCCTTGACCCGCCGGTCGGGATCGGGGATGCGCACCAGCCGCAGCATCTCGATGGCCTTGTTCCAGGACTCGCGCTTGGACAGGCCCTGGTGCAGCCGGATGCCCTCGGCGATCTGGTCCCCCACGGTGAACACCGGATTCAGCGAGGTCATCGGCTCCTGGAAGATCATGGAGATGGAGCCGCCCCGGACCTTGCGCATGTCCTCCTCGGGCAGCTCCAGCAGGTTCCGCCCCTCCAGCAGGATGCGGCCGCCCACGATCTTCCCGGGCGGATCCGGGATCAGCCGCAGGACCGAGAGGGCGGTGACGCTCTTGCCGCAGCCCGACTCCCCCACGATGCCGAGCGTCTCGCCCTTGCGCACGCTCAGGCTCACACCATCCACGGCGCGCACCACGCCGGCGTCCGTGATGAAGTGGGTCTGCAGCCGGTCGATGTCCAGCAGGACGCCGTTCCGGGATGCCCGCGTCTGATCCATTCTGAACCCCTCTTCCATCGGCCAGGAGGAAAGCGCGCGCAGTCTAGCACCGGGGTGAGTCCAGTTCAACCTCAAATTCCGCCAAAAATCGGGGCTTCCGGGGTTGGCCGTCCCCTCAGGTCCCCGGGCGGAGCCGCGGGTCCAGCGCGTCCCGCAGGCCGTCCCCCAGGAAGTTGAGCGAGAGCAGCGTCACCGAGAGCGCCAGCCCCGGGAAGAGGATCAGCCAGGGATACACGTCCATGGCCGCCGCGCCCTCGGCCGCCAGCGAGCCCCAGCTCGCCATGGGCGGCTGCACGCCCAGCCCCAGGAAGCTGAGGAAGGCCTCCTCCAGCATCACGGCCGGCACCGTGAGCGTGGCGTACACCACGATGGGGCCCAGGGCGTTGGGCAGCACGTGCCGCAGGAGCAGCCGGCCCGGCGAGGCGCCGGCCGCCCGGGCGGCCAGGACGAACTCGCGGGCGGTGAGGCTCTGCACCTGGGCCCGGACGATCCGCGCCATGGTCAGCCACTGCACCGCGCCGAGCGCCAGGAACAGGTTCAGGATGTTCCGGCCGAA
>JBHGAX010000155.1:0-9075 GCA_041946635.1 Methylomirabilales bacterium (SeqCode) | reverse complement strand
GGGGACGCGCCGGCGGCATTTGACCGGGTGGACTCCATGCCCTATAGTCGCTAGGTTCCGTCGGCCGGAACGCGAACCCGCAGCCAGTCGGAGGCTGGAATGCCCAAGCAGGTCATCGTCTACAGTCAACCGGGGTGAGGCGCCTGCGACCAGGAGAAAGAGTTTCTTTCTCGCAGGGGCGTGCAATTCGTGGTGAAGGACATCCGCGCGGACCCCGCCGCGCTGAAGGAGCTGCTGGACAAGGGCTTCCGCGCCACGCCGGTGACGCTCATCGACGGCCAGGCCGTCGTCGGCTTCGACCGGGCGAAGCTGGAGCAGCTCCTGGGCTTGCCCGCCGGCGCGTAGCGGCGCGCAGCGCTCCCGGCCAGCACCGCGCTGCGCGGCCGGGGAGACGCGGCAGGGGATTTCTGGCGTTGCACGCGGCGCCTCGCCTGTGCTATTCCTTGGGCGCCGTGCAATCGCTGACCTGGCAATGGCTGGAACCTGACCAGGGCATGAGGCGAGATTTCCCGGTGGTCAGGACTGCCGCTCGCCGGGCGGGATCGTCCGCCCTCCTGTCCTCCTCTCCATGCGCATCGGTGCGGTGGAGCGGGCTGCTGCCGGCCCTGCTCGGGGCCCTGCTGTGTGTGCTGGGTCCGGACGCCGTCCTCGGCGGCGCCCCCGGCGTCCGGTTCGATCGCCGGGGCGTGGAGGCGGATCTGGCGCGGCCGCCGCAGGGGGAGCCCACGGCGGCCCTGCAGGGGCGGCTCCAGCGCCTGGCAGAAGCCTACGCCGCGCTGGATCTCGCGGACCTGCCGCCCGAGGAGCGGCGAGCGCTGGGCGAGCGCATCCTGACCCGCATGGCGGAGGTCGGACTCCTGCTCCGGCCGCGCGGGCCGGACAGCCCGCGGGCCAGCCGCGCCGGCCTGATGGGCCCCTGGAGCGCGTGGATGACGCGGTTCCTCCAGGAGTCCTCGGGGCTGCTCGTCCTGATGCTGGGCGGGCTGGTGATCTGCTTCGCCCTGGGCAACCTGGCCGGCTACCGGCGGGGCGCCCGGCAGGCGTCGTACTACGGCGAGGGCGACCCGCGCATACGGTTCGTGGCCCGGCCCGCGGCGCGCCCGGACCCGAGAGCGGCCACGCCGCGGGTGACCGTGGACCAGATCCGCCGGCGCCTGCAGCAGGGCCAGTGGGTGCTCCTGCAGCTGGGCTACGAGATCGAGGCGGCCAGGCGGGCCAACTTCCTGGCGGCGGTCGGCCGCATGCAGGAGGCGCTCGAGGGCGTGGAGGGCCAGACGTTCACGGTGTGGGAGGACCCACGGCACTCCAACCGCTTTTATGAGTGCCTGGAGTGCCGGGATCTGCGCGCCCTCGAGCGGCTGCTGGCCCTGAACGGGCCGCTCCAGCGGCTGGCGGGCGAAGTGGAGGCCTGCCGGCCGGCCAACGGCTGGGTCGTCCGGCGTGCGCTGTGGGGTCTCAGCCCGCACGCGCCGCGAGACCGGAGCGCCTGAAGTCGGCGGAGCAGGACCCGTCAGGAGCCGCGTGCGGGATCGAGCCAGCCGGGCGGGGGGCTCGCTCTGGAGAATGTCGTGTCGCTTTCGAAGATCCTCTACCAGCTCTACCAGCGGCGGCTGCTCGCCGAGATCGCGCGCGGCAAGCTGCCGCAGCACATCGGGCTGATCCTGGACGGGAACCGGCGCTACGCGCGCTCCATCGGCCTGCGGGACATCATCGACGGGCACCGGCGCGGCGCGCAGAAGCTGGAAGAGGTGCTGAACTGGTGCGAGGAGCTGGACATCCGGATGGTGACCATCTGGATCCTCTCCACCGAGAACCTGCAGCGCCCGCCCGAGGAGCTGGTGGGGCTGCTCGGCCTCATCGAGCACAAGATGCGGGACACCGCCACGGATCCCAAGATCCACGCCAAGCGCATGCGCATCCGCGCGATCGGCAAGCTGGAGCTCTTGCCCGAGACGCTGCGGGCCGCCATCCGCCAGGCGGAGGAGGCCACCCGCGAGTACGACCGCTTTTTCCTGAACGTGGCGGTGGGGTACGGCGGGCGGCAGGAGATCGTGGACGCGGTGCAGAGCCTGCTGCGCGAACGCCAGGCGCAGGGGATGGATCTCCGGCGCGCGATCGACGAGGTGAACGCGGACAGCGTGAGCAAGTACCTCTACACCTACGACCTGCCGGACCCGGACCTCATCATCCGGACGAGCGGCGAGCTGCGGCTGAGCGGCTTCCTGCTGTGGCAGAGCGCCTACAGCGAGTTCTACTTCTGCGACGCCTACTGGCCGGCCTTCCGCCGCATCGACCTGCTCCGCGCGATTCGCAGCTATCAGCAGCGCGAGCGCCGCTTCGGGAGCTAGGGACCGGGTAGCCACGAGAAGGCACAAAGGACACAGAGGGGGCCCGGGAAGGACCGGGAGCCACAAGAAGCACAAGACGGAGTTCTTTCCGAAACCCCGTGTGCCTCTTGTGCCTTTTCGTGGCTAGGGGCCTTGGCGTACCGCCTTCTTGCCCTTCAGCCAGGACGCCGGCACCTGGCCCTTGCCGCCGCACATGCCGCAGGCGGCGTCCGGCGACCACTGCCGCGGGACCTTGTCGCTCTGCGGCCACTCGAAGCGCCCGCGTCCCCCGCAGCCGGGGCACGGCACCGTGGCCTCGCTTGACTTCATCCGCACCTCAGTGGGTTGCCTCAAAAAGGCCCAGGTGCAAGGCGGCGCGCCGCAGGCCGAGCGAGGCGTAGCAGCGCTACGCCGCAGGGAGCGCCGAGGCGCGACAACGCGGCAGATGGGCCTTTTTCAGCAGCCTGTTAGATCAGGTCAGGCTGCCGAACCAGCGATAGCACACCGGCTTCACCGACGGATCCGGCGGCGGGCCGTAGACGCCGTCCTGCATGCCCTCGATGCCCTGCACCTGGTAGAGCCGGACGCGGGCGCGCGCCTCCCCGCTCGTGATGAAGCGCGGAAACCAGGTCAGGTCGCAGAGGCGCTGCAGGCCCTGGCCGGGGAGGATGCCGGAGGCCGTGGACACGCCCCGATGGCGTGCCACCAGCCGGGCCTGCGGGCTGCGCCCGCGCGCCGCCTCGGCCTCGGTTGAGGACTCGATCTCCCACACGTCGATCCCGCCCACGGCCCCTCCTCGTATGATGACGGACGTGCGATGCGAACCTTGCCGGGTGCTTTCGCGTTCGGCTGGAAGATACACCAGAAGCCCGCGCTGCATCAACGCGTTTTGGAAAGACGTCGAAGGTCCCGGTTTCCCTTGACGCAGCGGGGCGACTGCGGTTTCATGCCCGGGTCGCGGTACGAGAGGAGACCGTGAGGAGCGTGATGCGAGACCGGGTGGCGCGGCTGCGCCAGGCCCTGTTTGCCGGCGATGACCGCACGGTGTTCTGGGAGCGGGTGCTGGCGCTCCGCCGGGCGGGCCGCGAGCACGCGCACGAGCCGGGGGGCCGGCGCTATGCCCTGGCGCTCCAGGAGATCACCGCGAGCATGTCCGTCGTGATCCGCGAGGACGACCTCATCGTGGGGGAGCCGCGGGAAGTGCTCCTGTCCCCCGAGGAGGAAGCGCGCTTCGCCGCCTGGTCCCCGGACTGCGTCCAGCCGCCCTGGTTCCATACCCGCGGCCACCTGACGCCCGCCTGGGACCTCCTGCTGGAGCGGGGACTCCTCGGCATCAAGCAGGAGGCCGAGGAGCGCGCGGCGGCCCTGCCTCCGGGGGCGCCGGACGCGGCCGCGCGCCGCGAGTTCTGGCAGGCCACGGCCCTCTGCTGCCAGGCCGTCGTGGACCTCGCCACCCGGTACGCGGAGGCCGCCGCAGCGCTGGCGGGCGCGGCGCGCGACGAGGCGCGCCGGGCCGAGCTGGCGCGCATCGCCGCCGTCTGCCGCCGCGTGCCGGCGCGGCCCGCCCGCGCGTTCCACGAGGCGGTGCAGGCCATCTGGTTCCTGGACTTCGTGCTGCACGCCGTCTGCGGCGCGCGCGACTACTCCGTGGGGCGCCTGGACCAGCACCTGCTCGGCTTCTACCGGCGCGACCTGGCGGCGGGCGTGCTCACGCGCGAGGACGCGCTGGAGCTGCTCCAGTGCCTCTTCGTCAAGATGAACGCCTTCATCGGGCTGCACGACCACTACACGAGCCCCGTGAAGCGCTCCCCCTGCGTGGACAGCGTGCAGTACCTGGTGGTGGGTGGGCAGCGTCCGGACGGATCCGACGCCACCAACGAGGTGTCCGGCCTCTGCCTGGAGGCCGTGGACGCGCTGCGGCTCAAGGAGCCCACCCTGACGGTCCGCTACCACCCCGGGATCGACCGCAGGTTCTGGGAGGCGGTCTGCGACGCCGTGCGGCGGGGCGCGAGCATCGGCATCTACAACGACGAGGTGGTGATCGCCTCGCTGCAGGCGCTCGGCGTGCCGCTCGAGGAGGCGCGCGGCTACGTCCACTTCGGCTGCTGCAACCCGCACCTGCCCGGGCAGGAGCCGCAGCTCCGCGAGTACCAGCACAGCCTGGTGAAGTGCCTGGAGCTGGCGCTCAACGACGGCCGGGATCCCTACCCCGCCCGCCCGGCTGCGCTGGAGAACGAGCTGCGCTACCACAGCCCCGGCTACGCCGTCGAGGAGGCGTACGCGGGCCCGGCGACCGGCGGCCTCGACTCGCTGAAGACCTTCGAGGACCTGCTGCAGGCGGTGAAAACGCAGATCACGCACGACGTGGCGCGCGCGGTGGCATTCAAGCGGCGGTTCTATGCCGAGGACTACCTGGCCCACCGCCCCTTCTGCTTCGAGTCGGCCTTGATTCGCGATTGCCTGGCCCGCGGCCGGGACGCCAACCACGGCGGCGCTCGCCACGTGCACCACAACCACTATGCCGGGGGGCTGGCCACCGTGGCGGACGCCCTCGTCGTGCTGAAGAAGGCGGTGTACGAGGAGGGCTGGCTCACGCTGGCGGAGGTCCGGGGCGCCCTGGCGGAGAACTTTGCGGGCCGCGAGGCGCTGCGCCTCCGGCTGCTGCACCGCTATCCCAAGTTCGGCAACGACGACGACGAGGTGGACGGCATCGCGGCGGCGATCGCCGAGCACTTCTGCCGCGAGGTGCTGAAGCACCGCGACCCGGTGCTGGGCGACTGCTGGCCCGGGATCTACACCTACCACCGCTTCAAGCGGATCGGGGAGACCGCGGGGGCGACGCCCGACGGGCGGCTGGCCGGCACGCCGGCGAGCGAGAACCAGGGGCCGGCGCCGGGCCGCGCGCGCCGCGGCCCCGCCGCCACCCTGCGCTCCATGGCCAAGCTGCCCTTCCGCCTCACGCCGGCCGGCGGCCAGACCCTGACGCTCCACCCCACGCTCTTCGCCGGTCCCCAGGGAGCCGCCCACCTCCGCCAGATGCTGGAGACCTACTTCGGCCTGGGCGGCCTGCACCTCCAGATCAACCTCGTGACCGCCGACACCCTGCGCGCCGCCCAGTGCGACCCCGACGCCCACCGGGACCTCGTGGTGCGCGTCACCGGCTACAGCGCCTACTTCACCACCCTGGACCGCCCCACGCAGGACCTCCTCATCGCGAGCGCGAGCGGCTGATCACACCCGCTCGGGCTGCTCGCTCCTGGGTCTTTTCCGTGTGCCCTTCTTGCTTGCGTGTGGCCACGCACGTTCTCTGCGAGGCTCCCGGCGGACCTACTCCTCCAGGGAGGCGAGGCCGGCCGCCGCCCGGCGCCGGAGGAGCAGCAGGCCCAGGATCCCGGCGACGGCCAGGCCGCCGGCCAGCGCGTAGGCCGCCGGCACGCCGAGCAGCTCCGCCACCGAGCCCACGAAGAAGGCGCCGAAGGGCGTGACGCCGGCGAAGACGAAGGTATACAGGCTCATGATGCGGCCGCGCAGCCGGTCGGGCACGGAGGCCTGGAGCGTGGTGTTGGCCGTGGCCATGAACAGGATCTGCGTGAAGCCGATGAGGGCCAGGGCGGCCGCCGCCGGCCAGAACGCGCGCAAGGCGGCCACCAGGATCGTGAGGCCCGAGGCGGCCAGCGCGGAGCCGACGAGCAGGGGGAGCGTCGGCCAGACGCCGGCCAGGACGGCGAGGGCCAGGGCCCCCAGCATGGCGCCGCCGCCCAGCGCCGCCATGAGGGCCGACGCGAGGTCAAGGGGCGGGTGGCGGTCCCCGGGGATCAACCACGCGGTGCGCAGAGGCGTGCCGTGGGACGGCGTCCCGGGGCCGGCGAGCACAGGCGGCGGCCCTCGCCGGCCCCCTCGCTACCGGGCAGGCCGGGAGGCGCGGGGCGAACGGCAGTCCGCGGGATCGTGCACGGTGCGGCCGTCGCCGCACCGATAGGTGCGGCGCGGATCGAGCTGATCGGCGGGCGGCGCGGCGGCGCTCGCCGGCACGCACCGCGTCGGATCCGGCACCGTCCGGCCGTCGCCGCAGTGGAAGCTCTCGGCGGACTCGACGCTCGCGGTGGCGGTGCGAGCCCTGGCGGGCTTCCCCCGCGTGGCGGCAGGCGGCGCGACCCTGGGCGCGACCGCGCGGGTGAGCGCCGCCGGCTTCAGGGCGGCCGGCGCCTCGCGCGGCGCTGGGGGCGGCGTGGCCGCGACGGCCGGCTCGGGCGGCGGCTTCTTGGCGAGATCGGCGACCTGCTTCTCCAGGTTGGCCCGGAGGGCCTGGAGCGCCTCGCGCTCCTTCGTCAGGTCGTCGATCTTGTTCTGGAGGTCCTGGTTCTGCTCGGACAGCTTCGCGTTGTCGTGGGCGAGCTGCTTCAGCGACCCCGCCGCGATGGCCGGAGCCGCGGCGACCTCCCGGCCCGGGAGGTACACGGAGAAGTAGACCAGCGCCCCGGCGGGGACCAGCACGAGCAGGCCGATCAGGAGCGCGAGTCGAGTGGTCTGCCGGATGGCGTTCTCCGCGGCCTCGGCGGCGATCAGCTCGTGGTGTCGCTCGCCGAGCACGCCCGGCATCGCCCGCTCGACCAGCCGCTCCATCAGCCTGCTGAACACCGCGTCACCTCGATGGCAGGAGCGCTCGTCCGGCACCGCTGCGAGGACCGTTCGCGACAGGACGGGAAGCCCTGGGCGGTCCTACGCCGCCTCGGCGAAGATGGTGGTCAGGAATTCGGCCGCGGCCGGACGCTGGTCCCGGGGGCAAGCGACCCACTCGCCCTTCCGCGCGATCGGGATCGAGAGGTCCGCCAGGGGCACCCACTGCCACTCCAGCAGCCACCCCCAGCTGCCGCCGTCGGGCGGCTGTTCGCGCCGGTCCTGGAGAAGGAGCCCCAGGACATGGGGGTCCTCGCCCCGCCAGCCCAGCACGTGCGGACAGAACCGGACACGCCGGCCCCTCAGATAGCCCCAGACTTCCTCACGCTCGAGCATCGCGCGATGGACCAGCGCGAAGGTCTCGAGGGACACACCCGCGCCGACGTCGGGTCGGACGCGTGCCCGGGTGCTCGCCTCATCGACGACTGGCATGGCGGCCTCCTTTCCCCGCGTCTCAGGCGGGCGCCGGGCGCGCGAGACGAAGGAGGAGAGGAGCAGGCAGCCAGGCGGGACCCTGGCTTCCCGGGGCCACGCTGGCCCTGTGGCAGACAGAAAAAGTGAATCATTCCAGTGCAGGGGCCGTGCCCGGATGCATCCAAGCGCCGGCCGGCGAATCGCGCCACGTCTTCGACCCGCGGGAGGGGTGCCTCGGGGTCGGGCACAGATCGGCGTGGCGAAGACTTTCCGTTCCCCAGGGAGGCGATCCCGGCCGGGCGGCGGTCGAGCGCCGGGCCGCGTGCTCTGCGCCACGCCTGACACAACGTACGGGAAGGGCAAGAGTTGCCGCTGCGGGCGCCCAAACTTACCCGAGAATTGGCACACGCTGTGGGAGACCGGACAGCCGCTGGAGCGCGTGGCCGCGTCGGCGTTGGATGGGGTCCGCCCGTTGACCGCTCCGGCTTGCTTGGCTAGGCTGCTCCAGACCATCGTGGGCAAGGCATCGGTCTGCGAGCTATCCGACGGAGTGGTGCGTCAGCGAGGCGGGAGGCTGCTATGAATCGTCCGGATCGCATGCGGTATATCCAAGCCACCGAGGCGGGCGGGCCGGAAGTCCTTCGCCTGGCCACCGGTCCGGTCCCCCAGCCCGGGCCGGACGAGGTCCTGATCCGCGTGCTGGCGGCCGGCGTGAACCGCCCGGACCTGCTGCAGCGAGAGGGCGCCTACCCGCCGCCGCCCAGCGCAAGTCCGATCCTGGGGCTGGAAGTGGCCGGAGACGTGGCGGCCGTGGGCGGGGCCGTGACGGCGCTCAGGCCTGGCGACCGGGTCTGCGCGCTCACGAACGGCGGCGGGTACGCGGAGTACTGCACGGTGCCGGCGCCGCAGTGCCTGCCCTGGCCCGCCGGGTACGACGCCATCAAGGCGGCGGCGCTGCCGGAGACGTACTTCACCGTCTGGGCGAACCTCTTCCAGATGGGCCGCCTGACCCGGGGAGAGTCCGTGCTGGTGCATGGCGGGACCAGCGGGATCGGGGTCACGGCCATCCAGCTGGCGCGCGAGTTCGGCGCGCGGGTGTATGCGACGGCCGGCAGCCGGGAGAAGTGCGAGGCCTGCGAGCGGCTGGGGGCGGCGGCCGCCATCAACTACCGGGAGGCAGACTTCGTGGAGCGGATCCAGCACCTCACGGGCGGCCAGGGCGTGAACGTCGTGCTGGACATCGTGGGCGCCCCCTACACCGCGCGGAACCTGGCCTGCCTGGCCATGGACGGCCGGCTGGTCCAGGTCGGCACCCTGCAGGGTGCGAAGGTGGAGGCGTTCGACCTCACCGCCGTCCAGCGGCGTCGCGCGAGCCTCATGGGCTCGACCATGCGCCCGCGCACCAGCCTAGAGAAGGGCCGGATCGCGGAGGCGCTCCGCGACACCGTCTGGCCCGTCCTCGCCGCCGGTCGCTGCGCCCCCGTGATCCACCAGGTCTTCCCGCTGGCCGAGGCGGCCGCGGCCCACCGGCTGATGGAGTCCGGCACGCACATCGGGAAGATCGTCCTCACGGTCGCCGGCTGACCAGACACGCTCGCCGGCATCGACGAGACGCGGCGTCGAAGGGGCGTCCCTGACGGCCGCGAATTGATCAACG
>JBHGAX010000154.1:0-14498 GCA_041946635.1 Methylomirabilales bacterium (SeqCode) | reverse complement strand
CATTAATGCTGGTTTTTTCCCGGATCTGCAACGTTTGTCAACCGGGATTCTCCGGCCCGGATCGCAGATGACCAGGAAACCGGACATCGGGTCGGCCTTGCCGGGGCACCTGTGGTTGACAAGGACGTGGTGCGGGCATAGCGTTTCGCGCGGCAGCCGACGCCCGCAACAGCCGTGCAACACGGAGCCGCCATGGCCGCCATCTGGACCATCGGCCACTCGACGCTTCCGCTGGAGCGGTTCCTGGGCATCCTGACCCGCGCGGGAGTGCGGGCCCTGGCGGATGTGCGCCGCTTCCCCGGCTCGCGAAAGCACCCGCAGTTCAACCAGCCGGTGCTGGCACAGGCCGCCCGGGATGCCGGCATCGCCTACCATCCCTTCCCCGATCTGGGAGGCCGCCGGTCCCCCCGGCCCGGGTCGCGTAACACGGCCTGGCGTGTGGCGGGCTTCCAGGGGTACGCCGACTACATGGAGACCCCGGCGTTCCAGGCGGCGGCGCAGCGCCTCATTCGCCTGGCCCGGGAGGCGCCGCTGGCCATCATGTGCGCCGAGGCGCTCTGGTGGCGCTGCCACCGGGGCCTGATCGCGGACCACCTGAAGGCCGGGGGCCTCGAGGTGATCCACCTGACGGAGACCGGGCAGGAGGAGCACCCGTACACCGCTGCGGCGCGCCTGGTGGATGGCCGGCTCTCGTACCGCGCCGAGGAGTGACACGGGCATCGGGGCATCGGAGAAAGGGAGAATCGGGGAAGCGGAGAAACGGAGCATCCAGGTTGGACGTAGGCGCCCGGGTTGCCTTCGCGGGGCCTTTCCTTTATGCTGCGCCCGCCATGCTGACCATCCGCCCCGAGGGGCCAGCCGATCACGAGGCCGTCCGGAGCGTGAACCGCCTCGCCTTCGGCCGCGAGGCGGAGGCCGAACTGGTGGATGCGCTCCGCGCAGAGGCGCAGCCCTTCCTCTCCCTCGTCGCGCTTCAGGATGCCGACATCGTCGGGCACATCGCGTTCAGCCCGGTGGCCATCCACGGCCACGGCCCCGGTCCCCGCGCTGGCGCTGGGGCCCTCGGTCCCTTTCTGAATCTGCGTAATCTGCGTAATCTGCGGATGAATCGTTTCTGAATCTCTGCCATCTGCGGATAGGGTCGGTTCTTCGGTCGGACCACCGAGGAGGAGCCCATGGCAGACCGCAAGTTCCAGACGATGGGGCAGCAGTTCGGCCGGCGGTCCTGGGCGGAGCCGTGGAAGATCAAGATGGTGGAGCCGCTGCAGGTCCCCACGCGGGAGGCCCGCGTGGCCGCCATGCGAGAGGCCGGCTACAACACGTTCCTCCTGCGCTCGGAGATGGTCTACATCGACCTGCTCACGGACAGCGGCACCAGCGCCATGAGCGACCGGCAGTGGGCGGGCATGATGCTGGGCGACGAGGCGTACGCGGGCAGCCGGAACTTCTACCACCTGGAGGAGGCGGTGCGCACCCGCTACGGCTACCGGCACCTCATCCCGACCCACCAGGGCCGGGGCGCGGAGCACCTGATCAGCCGGGCCGCCATCCGGGCGGGCCAGCTCGTGCCCGGCAACATGTACTTCACGACCACCCGGCTCCACCAGGAGCTGGCGGGCGGCGTGTTCGTGGACGTGGTGATCGAGGAGGCGCACGACCCCGGGAAGCTGCACCCCTTCAAGGGCAACGTGGACCTGGCCAGGCTGGAGGCGCTCATCCGGAAGGCGGGCCCGGACCAGATCGCCTACGTCAGCCTGGCCGCCACCGTGAACATGGCGGGCGGGCAGCCGGTCAGCATGGCGAACGTCAAGGCCCTGCGCGCGCTGTGCGACCGCCACGGGATCAAGATCTACCTGGACGCCACCCGGCTGGCCGAGAACGCCCTGTTCATCCAGGAGCGTGAAGAGGGGTACGCCGGCGTGCCCATCGCGGCCATCGTGAAGGAGTTCTGCAGCTACACGGACGGCGCCTGGATGAGCGCCAAGAAGGACCACCTGGTGAACATCGGCGGCTGGCTGGCGGTGAACGACGCCGAGCTGTTCGACGTGCTGCGCAACATGGTGGTGGTGTACGAGGGGCTGCACACCTACGGCGGGATGGCGGGCCGCGACATGGAAGCCCTGGCCATCGGGATCGAGGAGGCGCTGCAGGACGATCACATCCGCGCGCGGGTGGGGCAGGTCCGCTACCTGGGGGAGCTGCTGCTGGCCTGGGGCATCCCCATCGTCCAGCCGGTGGGCGGCCACGCCATCTTCCTGGACGCCCGGGCCTTCTACCCCCAGCTGCCGCAGGATCTCTTCCCCGCCCAGTCGCTGGCCGCGGCCCTCTACCTGGATTCCGGCGTGCGCGGCATGGAGCGCGGCATCGTGAGCGCGGGCCGCGACCCCGAGACCGGCGAGCACCGGCGCCCGGCGCTGGAGCTGACGCGCCTCGCCATCCCGCGCCGCGTGTACACGCAGGCCCACATGGACGTGGTGGCGGAGGCGGTGAAGGCGGCCTACGACGCCCGGGAGTCCCAGCGCGGCCTCCGCATGGTGTACGAGCCGAAGTACCTCCGCTTCTTCCAGGCGCGCTTCGAGCCGATCGCCGGCAAGGCATGAACCGCAGAGGCGCAGAGACCGCAGAGTAAGCCCTGGGTCTCCGAGTCGGACCTGTGCCTCTGCAACATTTGGGAAGATCTCTGCGGTCTCTGCGCCTCTGCGATTCGGTCCCGGCTCGGCCGTTCTTCTTGACGAAACCCGAAAAAGGGGAAACCATGGACGCGGGCGGGTGGATCGCAGAGTTTCCGGGCGCGATCACGGTGTGCGATCGGAGGGGGACGATTCTCTCGATGAATCGGCGTGCCGTCGCGACCTTCCGGGAGCAGGGCGGCGAGGCGCTGATCGGCACGAACCTGCTGGACTGCCACCCCGAGCCCTCCCGCAGCAAGCTCCAGGACCTCCTGGAGCGCCCGCGAGCGAACATCTACACGATCGAGAAGCAGGGGCGCCGGAAGCTGGTGTACCAGACGCCGTGGTACGCGGCCGGGTCGCCGGCCGGCCTGGTGGAGCTGGTGCTGGAGCTGCCGGCGGAGATGCCGCACTTCCTGCGCCGGGGATAATCGCCGGGTGTTGAAGCCGATCGCCGCGCCGCCGTACGCCGGGGGAGCCGGCGAGAAGGCCCCGGCGGACCGCGTGCGGCTCATCGTGGCCACGTACAACGTCCACCGGTGCATCGGCCGGGACGGCCGCCAGGACGCCGAGCGCGTGGCGCGCGTGCTGCGCGAGATGGACGCCTCCATCGTGGGCCTGCAGGAGGTCGAGTCCTTCCAGGAGGGCGAGCCGCAGCACCACCAGCTCACCCGCATCGTGCGCGCCACCGGCCTCATCGCGGTGGCCGGGCCCGCCATGTACCGGCCCGAGGCCCACTACGGCAACTCCCTCCTCACCCGCGAGCGCCTCCTGCGCGTGCAGCGCCACGACCTCAGCGTGACGAACCGGGAGCCGCGCGGCGCCGTCGAGGCGGACCTGGACATCGAGGGCTGCCGCATCCGGGCCATCGCCGCGCACCTGGGCCTGAGCGCCCGGGAGCGCCGCTGCCAGGCCCGGCAGCTCCTGGAGATCGTCGCGCGCCAGCCGCACGTGCCGACCATCGTCCTGGCCGACTTCAACGAGTGGTTCTTCTGCGGGGGGCCCCTCTTCTGGTTCCGGAGCGGCCTCGGCCGGAGCCGTCCCCGCCGCACCTTCCCCTCGCACTTCCCGCTCCTGGCCCTGGATCGGATCTGGGCGTCCCCGCCCGCGCGGGTCCTCCGGACGCACGCCCACCGCAGCCCGCTGGCCTGCGTGGCCTCCGACCACCTCCCGCTCACCGCCGTGGTGGAGTTCGCCCGCGCGGACGCCCCCTGCGAGGCCGGCCAGCCGGGCTAGCCCGCGCCGGCGAGGAACGCCCCCCGGCCGTCCCCGCGCCGAATGGCCGGGGCGGGAGGCTGCGCGCCCGGACGGCCGTCCGCCTCTCCGCCGGATGCTCGCGCCGATTGTCTGGCGCAGCGGGCCGTGGTATGGTGCTCGGCGGTCAGCGAGCGACCGTCCCGTGGTCCAGTCCTGCGAGGAGGCGAGCGGCCGATGCGGATTCTCCAGTGCGTTCCGAACTTCAGCGAGGGGCGCGACCCCAGGTTCCTCCCGGAGCTGCAGGCGATCCTCAAGGGCTTCCCGGTGAAAGTCCTGGATCTCTCGATGGACAAGGACCACAACCGGGCCGACTGCACGTTTCTCGGCGAGCCGGAGGCGGTCGAGGCGGCGGCCATGGCCGTGACGTCGCGGGCCGTGGAGCTGATCGACATGCGGGGCCACAAGGGCAGCCACCCGCGCATGGGGGCGGTGGACGTGGTCCCCTTCATCCCCATCCGCGGGATGACCATGGCGGAGGCCGTGGAGATCGCCCGCCGGTTCGGCCGCGCCTTCGCCGAGCGGCACCAGGTCTCCGTCTTCTTCTACGAGGAGGCCTGCACCCGCGAGGCCTGCCGCAACCTGGCGGACGTCCGGAAGGGCGAGTACGAGGGGATGCGGAAGAAGCTGCAGGATCCCGCCTGGAGCGTGGACGCCGGGCCGCAGAGCCTCAACGAGCGGGCGGGGGTAACGGCCGTGGGCGCGCGCATGCCGCTCATCGCGTTCAACGTGAACCTGCACACCGCCGACCTGGACGTGGCGAAGAAGATCGCGAACGCCGTGCGCCACGTCGGGGGCGGGCTCCGCTTCGTGAAGGCCATGGGCCTCCGGCTGGAGGACAAGGGCATCGTGCAGGTCTCCATGAACCTGGTGAACTACCAGAAGACCCCCATCCACCGGGCCGTCGAGCTGATCAGGGTGGAGGCCGCGCGCTACGGGGTGCTGGTCAAGGAGTGCGAGCTGGTCGGCATGGTGCCCATCGAGGCCCTGGAAGAGGTGGTCAGCTACTACCTCCAGATCCCCGGCTTCAACGCCAAGCAGATCATCGAGTACCACCTGCTGCCCGAGTGACGTTGAACGTCCCGCGTTCCGCGTTGAACGTTCTGAAATGCGACGTTCAACGCGGAACGTTCAACGCCGAACGTTATTGAGGTTCGCGATGCGCTTCCGTGACATGACGGTGCAGGGCTTTGTGGACGCGCTGGCGGGGAAGGATCCCACGCCCGGCGGCGGGAGCGCCTCGGCGCTGGCGGGGGCCATGGCGGCGGGGCTGGTGGCCATGGTGGCCCGCACCACGGCCGGGAACAAGAAGTTCGCGGATCGCGCGGCGGGCATGGAGGCGCTGGCCCGGGAGGCCGACGGCCTGCGGGCGGATCTGCTGGTCCTGACCGAGGAAGACGCGGCCGCCTTCGACCAGGTCATGGCGGCGGTGCGCATGCCCAGGGAGAGCGCCGAGCAGCAGGCGGCCCGCAGCCGGGCCCTGCAGGAGGCCTACCGCGCGGCGGCCGGACCGCCCATGAAGGTGTGCGACGCCTCGGTGCGCCTGCTCGGGCTGGCGCGGCGCGCGGCGGAGGAGGGCACGCCCGGCGCCGCCTCCGACGCGGGTGTGGGCGGGCTGCTGGCCGCGGCCGCGCTGGAGGGGGCCGCCCTGAACGTCCGCATCAACCTGGCGGCGCTCAAGGATGAGCCGGTGCGGGCCGCCTTCACCGAGCGGCTCCGGCTGCTGGAGGGGCAGGGCCGCGATCTGGCGGCGGCGATCCAGCGCGCCGTGGCCGCGGCCCTCGCCTGAGCCCCGCCCCGCGCGACCACCGCCCGCGTCGCTGTTGACACGCCTCGCCTCCCGGTGCTACGTATACCCGCTTCCACTACGCCTGGTGTCCGGCGCCGCCGGGAGGGGCGCGCGCGTGATCTCGACCGCCGTCCAGATCCACCTCCTCCAAACCATGATCCGCATCCGGGCCTTCGAGGAACGGGTGCGCGACCTCTTCGCTGCGGGCCGCCTTCCCGGCTTCGTGCACCTCAGCATCGGACAGGAAGCGGTGGCGGCCGGCGCCTGCGGCGCGCTGCGGGCCGAAGATTACGTCCTGAGCACGCACCGCGGCCACGGCCACCTGGTGGCCAAGGGGGCGGACACGGCCCGGATGATGGCCGAGCTGTACGCCAAGCGCACCGGCTCGTGCAAGGGCAAGGGCGGCTCCATGCACATCGCGGACGCCTCGGTCGGCGTGCTGGGCGCCAACGGGGTGGTGGCCGGCGGCCTCACGCTGGCGGCCGGGGTGGGCCTCTCCATCAAGCAGCGCCGCAGCGGCCAGGTCTGCCTCTGCTTCTTCGGCGACGGGGCCGCGAACCGGGGCCCCGTGCACGAGGCGCTCAACCTCGCCGCGATCTGGCGGCTGCCCGTCATCTTCCTGTGCGAGAACAACGGCTGGGCGTCGAGCACCGCCCACGCCTACGCCTGCGCCGTCCGCGACCTGTCCGTTCGGGCCGCCGGCTACGGCCTGCCGGGCGTGCAGGTCGACGGCATGGACGCCGTCTCGGTCTACGCCGGCGTGCACGCCGCCGCGGAGGCCGCGCGGGCCGGGCGCGGGCCGGCCTTCATCGAGGCCAAGGTGGTGCGCTGGCAAGGGCACTACGAGGGCGACCCGCAGTCCTATCGCGACAAGGCCGAGGTGGTGGACGGCAAGGCCCGCGACCCGATCCGCCGGCTGGCCGCCGCGCTCCAGGCCGCCGGGCAGCTCTCGGCGGCCGGGCTGCAGGGGCTGGAGCAGGCGGCCCGGGCCGAGATCGACCGGGCCGTGGCCTTCGGCGAGTCCAGCCCGCTTCCCGCGCCGGAGGAAGCCCTGGAGGATCTGTTCGCTCCGGGCGCGGACGGTGACCCTTGACACCACGAAGGCCACGAAGGGCAGGGAGGCTGCTGACGACTCGGACGGGCCGTCACGCCTGCGTCTCTGCGGCCCTCCGGGAGATGGCTCGTCGTCGTGTTCTCCGTGACCTTCGTGGTGAACCCGCGAGGCCTCGATGCGCAAGCTGACCATGGCCGAGGCGCTGCGCGAGGCGCTCGTGGAGGAGATGGCGCGCGACCCGCGGGTGTTCGTCATCGGCGAGGATCTGCGCGCCGGCGTGCCGTTCGGCGTCACCCGGGACCTGGCGGCGAAATTCGGCGAGGATCGGGTCCTCGACACGCCCATCTCCGAGGCGGCCATCATCGGCGCGTCGCTGGGCGCCGCCATCACGGGGCTCCGCCCCGTGGCGGACATGCACTTCGCGGACTTCGTCACCTGCGCCATGGACGAGGTGGTCAACCAGATCGCGAAGGTGCGCTACATGTTCGGGGGACAGGTGGAGGTCCCGCTCGTCCTGCGCATGCCGACGGGCAACGTGAAGGGGGCGGCCGCGCACCACTCCCAGTCGCTGGAGGCCTGGTTCACCCACACGCCCGGCCTCCGCGTGGTGTTCCCCTCCACCCCGGCGGACGCCAAGGGGCTCCTGAAGACCTGCATCCGCGGCCTGGACCCGGTGCTCTTCTTCGAGCACAAGCGCCTCTACAGGCTCTCCGGCGAGGTGCCGGAGGAGGAATTCCTGATCCCGCTCGGGCAGGCGGCCGTGCGGCGCGAGGGACGCGACGTCACGGTCCTGGCCACGGGGTGGATGGTGCATCCGGCGCTGGAGGCGGCCGAGGTGCTGGGCCGGGACGGCGTCAGCGCCGAGGTGATCGACCCGCGCTGCCTCGCGCCCTTCGACAAGGGCACGCTGTTCGCCTCGGTGCGAAAGACCCACCGGGCCGTCATCGTGGAGGAGGCCCCCAAGACCGGCGCCTTCGGCGCCCAGATCGCGGCGTGGCTGGCCGAGGAGCTCTTCGACGAGCTGGACGCCCCGGTCGCCCGCGTGGCCGGCCGGGACGTGCCCATGCCGTTCAGTCCGCCCATGGAGGAGTTCGTCATCCCGGGCGTCCGGGAGGTCGTGGCGGCCGTGCGGAAGCTGCTCGACTAGGGACGTCGAGGAGCTGCGGGGGGCGACATGCGGGCGATCGTGAAGACCGGCGAGGGGCCGGGCATCGCGCTCCAGGATATCCCCCGGCCCGAGCCCCAGCCCGGGGAAGTGCTGGTGCGGGTGCGGGCCACCGCCATCTGCGGGACCGACCTGCACATCGCGGAGTGGAACGCCTGGGCGCAGGGCGCGGGGATCCGCCTGCCGCTGATCCTGGGCCACGAGTTCGCCGGGCACGTCGCGGCCCTCGGGCGGGAGGTGCGCGGGCTGCGGGAGGGCGACTACGTGGCGGGCGAGACGCACCTGGCCTGCGGCGCCTGCTACCAGTGCACCAACGGGCTGCCGCACATCTGCGCCAACCTGCGCCTCTTCGGCATCCACCGGGACGGCTGCTTCGCGGAGTACGCCACCATCCCGGCGCGCTATGCGGTCCCCGTGTCCGCCGCCATCCCGCCCCGGGTGGCGGCCATGCTCGAGCCCCTGGGGACCGCCCTCCGCGCCGTGCGGAGCGTGGACGTGGCGGGCGCCGCGGTGCTGGTGCTGGGCTGCGGCCCCATCGGCCTGTTCGCCATCGCGGCCGCCCGGGCCCTCGGCGCGTCCTGCGTCATCGGCCTGGACGTTCGCCAGGAGCGCCTGGCGCTGGCCGCCCGCCTGGGCTGCCACCTCGCCCTCGACGCGCGGCGGCCCGATGTGCCGGAGCAGGTCCGGGCGGCGACGGACGGCCGGGGCGCCGACGCGCTGGTGGAGGCGTCCGGCAGCGGGCCCGCGCTGGAGCGCGCCTTCCGGCTGCTCCGCAAGGGATGCCGCTGCGCGCTCGTCGGTCTGCCCTCCACGCCGGTCGCGCTGAACCTCGGACCGGACGTCATCTTCAAGGAGGCCACGCCCGCCGGCGCGACGCGCTCGTGACGCTCGGCTGCACGCGTCGGCCGCCGAGTCCGGGACACGTGGAAAGAGGAGGAGGAGTCATGCGACGGAGCGTGATCGGGGCAGTCGTTCTGGTTCTCGTGGCGGCGCTGGCGGCGCCCGCGGCCGCTGCGTACAAGCCCGAGTTCAAGAGCAGTCTGGTGGTCGGCCCGTCCGGCCCCTGGGGCGAGTCCTCCGCCAGGTTCGCGGACCTGCTGAAGGAGCGCACGCAGGGCCGGATCAACGTGAAGAACTACTACGCCGGCCAGCTCTTCGCCGGGAAGCAGACCAACGAGTTCACCCTGCTGAACCAGGGCGTGGCCGACTTCGCCTTCGGCTCCACCATCAACTGGACGCCGCAGGTCAAGGAGCTGAACCTCCTCATCATGCCGTTCCTGGTCCCCTCGTACAAGGCCCAGGACGCCATCCAGGCCGGGGAGGCGGGCAAGAAGCTCGAGCAGCTCATGGAGTCGAAGGGCGTGATGCCCCTGGCCTGGGGCGAGAACGGGTTCCGGCAGATCACCAACTCCAAGCGGGCCATCCGCACGCCGGCGGACCTGGAGGGGCTGAAGATCCGCACCACCAGCTCCCCGCTCTTCATCGACGTCTTCCGCGCCCTGGGCGCCAATCCGGTGAACATGAACTGGGGCGAGGCCCAGACGGCGTTCCAGCAGGGGACGGTGGACGGGCAGGAGAACCCCGTGGTCTCCGTCATCATCCCGGCCAAGCTCTGGACCAGCCAGAAGCACATCACGCTCTGGTACTACGTGAACGATCCCCTGGTCCTCGGCATGTCCAAGCTCACCTGGAACAGCCTGTCGGCGGAGGACAAGGCCATCGTGAAGAAGACCGCCGAAGAGGTCATGGCCTGGCAGAAGAAGGGAGCGCGGGCCGGGCTCGAGAACTCGAACGAGGCCATCGAGACGCTGAAGAAGAACGGCATGGAGGTCACGACCCTCTCCGCGAAGGAGATCGAGGCCTTCAAGGCCAGGACGAAGCCGGTGTACGAGAAGTGGACGGCCGAGATCGGCCCGGAGCTGGTCAAGGCCGCCGAGCGGAGCGTCGCCGCGGCGAAGTAGGACCGGCGAGGAGCCCCCGGCGCGCCGGGGGCTCCTCCTGGAGCCGAGATGAAGCGGACGGTGGAGCGCGCGGAAGAGGCCTGCCTGGTCATCCTCATGGGGGTGATGACCGCGGTGGCGTTCGTCAACGTCATCACCCGCTACCTCATCCGGTTCTCGCTGGCCTTCACCGAGGAGATCGTCGTGAGCCTGTTCGTCTGGCTCACCCTCCTCGGCACCGCCATCGGCTTCCGGCAGGGCGCGCATCTGGGCTTCAGCTTCATCGTGGACCGCTGCCCGCCCGCCCTCCAGCGCGCCGCCATCTGGCTGGCGGCCCTGCTCGGGGTCGTGCTCTTCGGCTTCCTCCTGTACTTCGGCATCGGCCAGATCCGGTCCGAGCGGATGCTCGGCCAGACGTCCGAGTCGCTGGCCATCCCGCAGTGGTGGTACACGGCCGGGATCCCGGTCATCTCCGTGCTCATCATCGCCCGCATCCTGGAGGGCGCCATCATCGCGGATCGCCGGGTGCGCCGCTGATGGAAAGCGGCGTACTCCTCTTCGGCCTCTTCTTCCTGCTGCTCCTGATCGGCGTGCCGATCGTCATCGCCATCGGCATCCCCTCGCTGCTCTTCCTGTGGCAGTTCAACCTCGGCATCCAGGTCACCGCGGCGAACGTCTACGCCAACATCGCCAAGTTTCCGCTCCTCGCCATCCCGTTCTTCATCCTGGCCGGCTTCGTCATGGAGCGCGTGGGCCTTTCCCGCGGGCTGGTCCGGCTGCTGAACCTCTTGATCGGGCCCGTCCCCGGCGGGCTGGGCCTGGTGACGGTGGCGGGCTGCGTGCTCTTCGGCGCCATCTCGGGGACCGGCCCCGCCGACACCGCGGCCATCGGGACGGTCATGATCCCCGCCATGGTGAAGCGCGGCTACCACGTGGGCTTCGCCGCCGCGCTGGTGGCGGCCGCGGCTACCACGGACGTCCTGATCCCGCCCAGCGTGGCCTTCGTCGTGTACGGGGTGATCACCGAGGCCTCCATCCCGCGCCTGTTCGCCGCGGGCGTGGTCCCCGGCCTGCTCATGGGCCTGGCGCTCGTCATCCCGGTCTTCTGGATCTCGCGGCGCCACGGCTGGGGCGGGGAGCGGTGGGGAACCTGGGGCGAGATCGGGCAGGCTGCCTGGGAGGCGAAGTGGGGCCTCATGGCCCCGGTGGTGATCCTGGGCGGGATCTACGGCGGCATCTTCACGCCCACGGAGGCCGCCGTGGTGGCGGTGGCCTACGGCCTCTTCTACGGCGCGGTCATCGCCCAGAACCTGAACGGCAGCGCGCTGTACGCGGTCCTGCGCGACGCCGCCGTGGCCACCTCGGTGGTCATGATCATCGTGGCCTTCGCCGGACTCTTCTCCTGGACGGGATCCACGCTCGGGGTGATGGACCGGGCCACCAGGTTCCTGCTCGGGCTGAGCCAGAACCCCTACGTGATCCTGCTCATGCTCAACGGCATGCTGATCCTGGCCGGGATGCTGCTGGACGCCATCTCCATCTACTACGTGTTCCTGCCCATCTTCCTGCCGCTCATGCGGCAGTTCAACTGGGATCCCGTCTGGTTCGGGGTCGTGATGACCGTGAACCTCGCCATCGGGACGATCACGCCCCCGGTGGCCGTGAACCTCTACGTGGCCTCCAACCTCTCCCGCACCCCCATGGCGGTGGTGTCCCGCTGGGTCCTGCCGTTCTTCCTGGCGCTGCTCGCCGCCCTGCTGCTCGTCACGTACATCCCGGCCCTGTCCCTCTGGCTGCCCAACGCGCTCGGGGTGCGCTGAGTTCGCAGGCTCCGACGCGTTACGCGTAACGCGTAACTCGTGAGACGTAACTCGGACTCGACCCGAAGGGTTACGTGTCACGCGTTGCTGTTACGCGCTAACGTGTCCGGCACGCGTCCCGCGCCATATAGCGCTGCCGCGTGTCCTCCCCGGGGGGCGGGTCGATCGTGTAGGCGTAGAACAGGTCGAACCGCTCGTCGCGGACCTTGCGCAGCTCCAGCGCGAAGGGCGAGGACTGGTTGGGGTGCAGGACGACGTCCGGCAGCGCCGTCTTCACGGCCGCAGCATGGCCCCAGCGCCCGTCGGCGGCCGCCAGCTCCACCTCGCCGAAGCGCACGCGGCCCCCCTTGGTGTTCTGGACCACCCCCTCGACCCGCACGGCGTTGGGCCGCGCGGTGCAGGCCCAGGAGACGGTCACGTAGGGGGTGCTCACGCTGCGCGGGTAGCCTTCCCCGGGCGAGAGGCCGGTGGCCGGCGGGGTTCCCGGTCCCGCCGTCGTGCAGCCCGCCGCCAGTATCGCCCAGCCGATCATCCTCCACGGCTTCATGGTCGATCTCCTCTTCGCGGCGCCGGCGCCGCCGTGAGAGGGGGAGGCCCCCGGCGCCTGCATGCCGCGACTGTAACATGCCAAGACCGCGCCGACCCGGCGGCGGCCCCGCGCACGCGGGCCGCGGGGTCTCGCCCGGGTTCGGACCGTCCGGCACTTGTTTCGTATGGGATGCAAAGGTATAGTCGCCGCCTGAGGGGAAGCCATGCGCCACCTCATCATCGGCACGGCCGGCCACATCGATCACGGGAAGACCGCGCTCGTGAAGTCGCTCACGGGCGTGGACACGGACCGCCTGAAGGAGGAGAAGGAGCGGGGCATCTCCATCGAGCTGGGCTTCGCCTCGCTCACGCTGCCCGACGGCACGCAGGCGGGCATCGTGGATGTCCCGGGCCACGAGCGCTTCGTGAAGACCATGCTGGCGGGCGTGGGCGGCATCGACCTCGTGATCCTGGTCATCGCGGCCGACGAGGGGGTCATGCCGCAGACGCGCGAGCACCTGCACATCTGCGAGCTGCTCCACGTCAAGCGGGGGCTGGTCGCCCTCACCAAGGCGGACCTGGTGGAGCCGGAGTGGCTGGAGATGGTCCAGGCGGACGTGGCCGAGGCCCTGCGCGGCACGTTCCTGGAGGGCTGTCCCGTGGTCCCGTGCTCCTCCGTGACCGGCCAGGGCCGCGACCAGCTGCTCGCCGCGATCCAGCGCCAGGCCGCCGCGGCGGAGCCGAAGCGGCCGGACGGGGTGCTGCGGCTGCCGGTGGACCGCGTCTTCACGATCAAGGGATTCGGGACCGTGGTGACCGGGACGCTGTGGGCGGGGACGCTGGCGGTGGGGGACGAGGTGGTCCTGCTGCCCTCGGGCCTGCGGTCGCGGGTGCGCCGTCTCCAGGTGCACGGCGAGACGGTGGAGCGGGCGGAGGCCGGGCAGCGCACGGCGGTGAACCTGCCGGGGCTCGAGGTGGCGCAGATCGCACGCGGCGAGATCCTGGGCCGGCCGGACACGCTCACGCCGTCCCACGGCTTCGATGCCACGCTCGCCCTGCTGGCCGATGCTCCGCGGCCGCTGGCCAACCGCACCCGCATCCGGTTCCACCTGGGCACCAGCGAGCTGCTGGCGCGGGTGGTGCTCCTGGATCGGGAGGAGCTGCAGCCCGGCGCGCAGACCTACGTGCACTTGCGGCTCGAGACGCCCTCGGCGGCCCTGCCCGGCGACCGCTACGTGATCCGGAGCTACTCGCCGGCCGTCACGATCGGCGGCGGCACGATCCTGGATCCGACGCCCCCCCGGGGCCGGCGCAACCGGCCGAAAGTGATGGAGCACCTGCGCGTGCTGGAGCAGGGCAACCCGGTGGAGCGGATCGAGCGGCACCTCCTCGCCGCCGGCGTCGTGCCGGTGACCGCCGAGGAGTTGCGCGCACGGACGGACCTCTCGCTGGAGGCGGTCCGTGCCGCGGTGGACGCGCTGGCGCAGGCCGGGCGCGCCGTGCCCGTCGGCCCGAAGGGCGAGGCCGGGCTGCTGCATGCGGAGCGGCTCGCCGGCCTGGAGGCCGAGGTGCGGGAGCGCCTGGCGGAGTTCCATGCGCGGGAGCCGCTGCGGGACGGGCTGGCGAAGGAAGAGCTGCGGAGCAAGCTGCCGCACGACGTGACGGCCGCGACGTACGGCTGGCTCCTGGCGCGGCAGGCGGGGGCCGGGACCATCGCGCTGGAGCGGGACAAGGTGCGCCTCGCGAGCCACCGGCCGAAGCTCTCGGCGGCGGAGGAGGGGCTGAAAGCGAAGATCGAGGCGGCCTACCGGGAGGCCGGATTCCAGCCGGCCGCACCGGAGAGCCTGCTGGCCGGCCTCGCGCCCGACCGGAAGCTCGGGCAGGCGGTGTTCCGCCGGCTGGTGGACGACGGGGTCCTGGTGAAGGTGGCGGAGGGCATGTACCTGCACCGCGCGAGCTACCAGGCCCTGCGCGAGCGCATCCAGGAGCACTTCAAGAGCCGTCCCAGCATCGACGTGGGCACGATGAAGGATCTCTTCGGCGTCTCCCGGAAGTTCGCCATTCCGTTCCTCGAGCACCTGGACCAGGTGCGCATCACCCGCCGGCAAGGCGACGAGCGCGTGCCGTACAAGTGAACGGCGGGCTCGGGGACCGGGGTCGAGGAACGGGACCGGCAGGACAACCGATCAGGGCCCTGGCCCGGACCTCGGACCCCGGACTTCGGACCTCGGACTTCGGACCTCGGACCTCGGACCTCGGACCTCGGACCTCGGACCTCG
>JBHGAX010000153.1:0-9150 GCA_041946635.1 Methylomirabilales bacterium (SeqCode) | reverse complement strand
GCGGCGAGCTGCCGCTTCCTCGCCGCCACCGCCCGGCCGGACGTCCCCGACCTCTTCCGCCACCTCCGCGACCACTACGCAGGCGGGACAATCCCCCTCGCGGGCCGCACGGAGGGAGAGCCGGAGGGCTGGTCGGTCTGCATGCACCCCAACCCGGGTGTCTCGGCCACCGCCGCCAGCCTGGTCGCCGAGCTGCCCGAGGATCCGGGGGAGCCCCTGCGGCTCTGGTGCAGCATGGGGCCCCCGTGCACGGGCGTGTTCCTGCCGGTCGCCTTCGACGCGCCGCTCCCCGCCGCGCTGACGCACGGCGGGCCGGACCCGGATCCCGCCTCCTTCTGGTGGACGATGAAGGCCCTGCAGGACGCCGTGATGGCGGATGCCCAGCGGCTCACGCCTCTGGTGCAGGAAGCGTGGTTCGCCTGGGAAGCCGAGATGCTCGCCACGCCCTGGCCCGACCTCGCCACCCAGCAGGCGGCATGGCTGGCCGAGGTGGCCGGGAAGGCCGGGGAGCTGACGCAGAAGCTCTCGCGCTTGCCCTAGGCCAGCCGGCAGGGATATGCTGCTCGGCAAGCCCCATGAAGACGTCTCGCTCCATCGGTCAGTGCTCGGCCGCCGGGGCTTCGCGCCCCGGGCGGCGGATCGTCCACGCATCGCGCGAGCGATGGGGAGGGTGACGCCATGACGAAGCAGGGTACAGGCAGTCCCGTCTCGCGGCGAACGTTCCTCCACACCACGCTGGCCACCGGTGCCACGGCGGCCCTTCCCTGGCCATCCGGGGCGGGCGCGGCCGAAGCGCCCCGGACGGGCGGCGTCCTGAAGGTGGCGATCATCGGCGAGCCGCCCACCCTCGACGCCCACTGGACCACCGCCACGCTGACCTTCGACGTGACCTGGCACCTGTACGAGCAGCTATACACCCTGGATGCGAACTACGGCGTCATCCCGATGCTGGCGGAGGGCCATTCCGTCGGCGACGCCGGCAAGCTCTACACGATCCGCCTCCGCCGCGGCGTGCTGTTTCACAACGGCAAGGAGATGACCGCCGAGGACGTGGCAGCCTCCCTCCAGCGCTGGGGCAAGGTCGCCACGGTGGGCAAGCTCCTGTTCGGCAACGTCCAGTCGGTGACGGCCAAGGACCGTTACACGGTGGAGATCCGACTGAAGGGGCCGTCCGGCATCGTGCTGCCGTCCCTGGCTCATGCGAACCAGTTCCCGGCGATCTATCCCAAGGAGGTCGTGGAGGCAGCCGGCGAGGGGCAGATCAAGGAGTTCATCGGGACCGGCCCCTTCCGGCTGCTGGAGCGGGTGCCCGATCGCTATACCCGCATGGGTCGCTTCGACCGCTACGCGACGCGGAGCGAGCCGGCCAACGGCTACGGCGGCAAGAAGGTCGCGTACGTCGACGAGGTCCAGTTCATCCCGGTCCCCGACGTGTCGGTCCGCATCGCGGGCGTGGAGTCCGGGGAGTACCACTTCAGCGACTGGATCACACCGGACGCCTACAATCGCCTCTCCCAGAACCCCCGCCTGGACGTGATGATCGTGAAGCCCAACGAGTGGATCGTGGGCGTCTTCAACAAGAAGCAGGGCCCCTTCACGAACCGGACGCTCCGGCAGGCGGTCCTGTCCGCGCTGGACATGGAACCCATCATGCGGGCCGCGGTCGGCAACAAGGAGTTCTACCGCCTGGACCCCAGCCTCTACTTCAAGGAGCAGGTGTGGTGGTCCGATGTGGGCAAGGAGGTCTACAATCACCCGGATCGGGCCAAGGCCAAGCGGCTGATGCAGGAGGCCGGGTACAAGGGCGAGACCATCCGCTGGATGTGCACCCAGTTCTACGAGTGGATGTACAAGTCCGCCCTGGCCGCCAAGCAGCAACTGGAGGAGGTCGGCTTCAAGATCGACCTCCAGGTGCTGGACTGGGCCAGCGTGGTCTCCCGGCGGACGGACCCCAAGATGTACGAGATCTTCACCACCGGCGTCGCCTTCACCACGGATCCGACGCAGCTCTCCCCCGTCAACTGCGCCTGGCCGGGGTGGACGTGCGATGCCAAGCTGGACGGCATGATGGCGCGCCTGGCCGCCGAGACCGACTTCGCCAAGCGCAAGGCGATCTGGAACGACGTGCAGCGCTGGTTTTGGGACGAGGTGCCGAACATCAAGTTCGGCGACTTCTTCACCCTCCGCATCAAGCAGAAGCAGGTGGCGGGCTACGCCAACCGCAACCGCCCCTTCTTCTGGAACGTCTCCCTGGCGTCCAGGTAACGCGCAGTCCCGGGGGCTCGCGGCCGCCGGCCGCGAGCCCCCGGGACTCCGGACGGCCGAGGAGGGCCCGTGGCGTCCTACCTGCTGAAGCGCGTGGTCTCCCTGATCCCGGTGCTCCTGGTCGTGATGACCGTGGACTTCCTGATCATCCACCTCATCCCCGGGGACCCGGCCGCCGTCATGGCGGGGCCCAACGCCACCGCGGCGGACATCGCCCAGCTCCGCGCGCGCCTGCACCTCGACCTGCCCCTGCACGTCCAGTTCGCCCGCTGGGTGGGGGGCGTCGTCCAGGGCGACATGGGCGAATCGCTGTTCCTGGGCCGCACCGTCACCCGGGCGATGTGGGAGCGGGCCGAGCCCACCTTGCTTCTCACCACCTACGGCCTGCTGGTGGCGCTGCTCGTCGGCATGCCGCTCGGCGTCCTGAGCGCGATTCGTCCGAACAGCCTCGTGGACCGCGGCTTCATGCTGCTGGCGGTCCTCGGCGTCTCCATCCCCACGTTCTGGCTGGGACTCATCTTCATCTATGCCTTCGCCGTCAACCTGCGCTGGCTCCCCGCTGCGGGATACGCCTCGCTCTCGGACGGCTTCCTCGCCAACCTCCGGTACCTCCTGCTCCCGGCGCTGTCGCTCGGGCTGAACCAGTCCGCGCTGGTGGCGCGGATGACGCGCTCCTTCATGCTGGAGGTTCTGCGCGAGGACTACATCCGGACGGCGCGATCGAAGGGCGTGGCCGAGAGCCTGGTGGTGCTCCGGCATGCCCTGCGGAACGTCATGGTGCCGACGGTGACCGTGGTGGGCCTGATCTTCGCAGTGCTGCTGGGCGGCGCCGTGGCCACGGAGATCGTCTTCAACATCCCGGGCGCGGGGCGCCTGCTCATCGACTCCGTCCTCCGGCGGGACTACCCGCTCATCCAGGGGGCGGTGCTGTACATCGCCGCGGCCTTCGTGCTCATCAATCTGCTGGTGGACATGCTCTACGTGGTGATCGACCCCCGGATCAAGTACGCATGACGGCCGTGGCGAAGGGGCCGGAGCGGGCGGGAGGTCGGACGACCACCGGCAGGCCGGCATCGCGGTCGCTGTCGCGGCGCCTGCTGGGACAGGCAGGGCCGATTGCCGGCCTGGCGGTCGTGGCCCTCGCCGTCCTGGGCGCCGTCCTCGCGCCGAGTCTCACGCCCCACGACCCGCTCAAGCTGAACATCCTGAATCGCCTCATGCCCCCCGGCGGTGCGCACCTCTTCGGGACCGACGACTTCGGCCGCGACGTGTTCAGCCTGGTGCTCTACGGCGGCCGGGCCTCGCTGCTCGTCGGGGCGTCGGTCATGCTGCTCACCTCGATCATCGGGGTGATCTTCGGTGTGGTGGCCGGCTTCTACCGCGGCCTGGACAACCTGCTCATGCGGATGATGGACGGCCTCATGGCCTTCCCGGCGATCGTCCTGGCGATCGCCCTGATGGCGGCGCTGGGCCCGCGTCTCAGCAACGTCATCCTGGCCCTCTCCATCGTGTACGCCCCCCGGACCGCCCGTCTCGTGCGGAGCGCCGTCGTGGTGATCCGCGAGCTGCAGTACGTGGAGGCCGCGCAGGCCCTGGGCGCGCGCGGCCCCCGCATCCTATGGCGGCACATCCTGCCCAACACGGTGGCGCCGCTCCTCGTCCAGGCCACCTTCATGTTCGCCTACGCGGTCCTGGCGGAAGCCGCGCTCAGCTTCCTGGGTGTCGGTGCGCCGCCCTACATTCCGACCTGGGGCAACGTGATCAGCACGGGCCGCCTGTACATCCAGGAGGCACCCTGGATCATCTGGTTTCCCGGCCTGGCCATCATCCTGGTCGGCCTGGGCTTGAACCTGCTTGGCGACGGGCTGCGCGACGCCCTGGATCCGCGGTTGCGGGGGACCTCGGGCGCGAGCTGATCCCGCCCGGGCCGGTGGCGGCAGTGCAGCGAGCGTCTCAGCAGTGCAGCGGGCGTCTCAGATGATGGCGTGGCCCCCCCCGTCCGCCGCGACGATCAGGCCGGTGAGATAGCCAGCCTTCTCGGACGCCAGGAACAGCGCGATGTTCGCGATATCCTCCGGCAGGGCGTAGCGGCGAAGGGGCACGCTGGCCTGGCCCCGGGCGAGGATCTCGTCCTCGTCGGCGCCGCGTGCCCGGGCCTCCAGCCGCAGCGCCTCCTTCACCCGGTCCGTCATGGTCGAGGCAGGGTTGATGCCGGCCACCCGGACGCCCTTGGGCCCGTAGATCTGGGCCAGGCCGGCGGTGGCCAGCATGAGGGCGGCATTCGCCGCGCCGCCGGGCAGATGGATCGGGTTCGCGACCTTCCCGCCTGTGCCGATCACATTCACGACCACGCCCCGCCCGCGGGCGGCCATGCCGGGCAACACGGCGTCCATCGCGTGAATGTACGTGAAGTACTTGGCGTCCATGGCCGCGTGCCAGGCGGCGGCATCCAGCTCCTCCGGCAGGTAGCGCTTCGCCGCGCCGGCCGAATTGACCAGCACGTCGATCGGACCCAGCGCCTGCTCGGCTTTCTGCACCATGCTGCGCGCGGCGCCAGCCTGCACGAGATCGGCCTCGATCGCGACGACGCTCGCGCGGTCGGCACCCAGCCGCGCGAGGGCTGCGTCGAGGTTCCCTCGACTGCGCGAGGCGATCGCGACCCGCGCGCCCTCCTTCAGGAACGCCTCCGCGCACGCCAGCCCGATGCCCTTGCTGCCCCCGGTAACCAGCACCACTTTGCCCTGGAGCCCGAGATCCATGCCGCGCCTCCTTTCGGTTCACCGCGAATGCGCCATTCCGCCACGGGTGCGGACACGCGTCAAGCGTGATCGCCGCGCGCGTCGGAAAGCCTTGCCGCCTGGAGGGAAGACGTGGTATTCAGGCGGGATTCTTCACCCTGCAAGGAGGAATCATGAACGCGCGAGAGACCTGCGAGCGGTACGAGAAGCTGTACACGGGGGCGGTGGCGGACATCCTGGACGAGAAGGGATTCCGGCACCAGTGCCTTGGCTCGGAGCTGCGGCCCCTCATGCCCCACAAGCGGGCCGCGGGGTTCGCGTTCCCCGCGCTCGGCGAGGCCTGCGCGGACGTGGGCTACGACTGCCGGCCGGACATCTTGAAGTTCCTCGCCGCCATCCCCGCCGACTCCATGGTGGTGTTCGATCCGGGCAAGGAGAAGGTCTGCGCCGCCTGGGGCGAGTTCATGGCGCTGGTCGCGCGCAACAACGGCTGTCGCGGCGTGGTCGTGGACGGCTCCATCCGGGACGCCGAGATGATCCTGCAGGCCGAGTTCCAGATCTTCCACGTGGGCTTCTGGCCCGTCTCCTCGGTGGGGCGCTGGCGGCCGGTGCACCTCGGGAAGCCGATCGTGTTCCAGGGGGTGGAGGTGCGGCCGGGCGACCTGGTCCTCGGCGACATCGACGGAGTCGTCGTCGTCCCGCAGCCCATCGTCGAGGAGGTCCTCCTCGCCGCCGAGGGCTGCTACCAGGCCGAGCGCAGCATGAAAGCGGAGCTCCGAGCCGGCAAGACGATGGATGAGGTATTCGCGAAGTACGGCCGCTGGTAGTGTGCTCCGCCGCCGCACCAAACGCGCCGGGCCGTCCGGGGCGTTCCATTCACCGGGCTGCCCGAGAAACACGCGCACACGGGGCAAGGAGTCGCAGAGCAGCGTAGCGCGGCGGAGTCGAGGGGCCCGGGCCGCGGTTACGCGCGCCCAAGCTGCTCCAGGTGGTGCTTCAGGTGCCGCAGGTAGTCCTGCATCCACCACTCCAGCGGCCGCGTCTCGCCGTCACCGACGGTGCACGGCGTCGCCAGCTTCTCGGTCGGCACGTCCTCGATGACCGCCGCGACATGCCGGTTCAGCGCCACCCACAGGTCCACCAGCTCCAGCCAGGGCCGCTCCCGGTAGCGGTGCAGGGCCACCCACGCCACCTGGTCATACCCCGGCCCCGAGAAGGGACTGGCGAGCTGCGCCCGCACGAAGCGCTGGTGGTTGTTCGCCGCCGAGTCGATCAGGTGCCCGAGCACCTGCTTCGGCACCCACTTGCCCGCTCCCCGATCCCGCGTAGCGTCTGCTTCCGACCAGCGCCGGAATTCCCGCGATGCCCGGTCAACCTCCGCCCGCAACGCCGTCGCCAGCTCGCTCATGCCCCACCCCCCTCGCCGGTCGCTCCCGCTCGCACCCCGTCGACCATCGCACGGATGTTCTTGATGGGCGTATCGGGCGCGATGGCGCACCCGGCGTTCACCGCGTCCACGCCGGATTCGACGCACCGCCTCGCCGCCTGCCGGACCTCGCGCGCGGATCCCTGGAGGAGCAGCAGCGTCGGGACGTAGCCCACCAGCGCGGACCTGCCCTTCAGCGCGGCGCGGGCCGCCGCCGCATCGGTCTTGGCGTCGAAGCTCACCGCCCGGAAGCCCACCTCGGCCAGGTGCGGGAGGTGGCGCGTGATATTCCCGCAGATATGAGTCATGACTGGACCGTCGGTGATGGCCGCTAGCTGTTGATGATAGCGCTTCACGAACTCGACGTACTGGGCCGGCGAGATCATGTCGCCGGAGGCCGTCGGCTCGCCGATCTGGGCCACGTGCGCGCCCGCGCGCAGCTGCTCCCGCACGTAGCCGGCCACCATCGCCGTCGCCCGCCGCATGGCGGCGTGCGCCTTCGCCGGCTCCTCGATCATCCACACCAGGAAGTTCTCGACCCCGAACAGGCAGCCGCAGATCGTGGTCGGCCCCAGCGCCGACGAGATGACCGGGACGCGGTCGCCGTACCGCTTGCGGGCGATGCGGATCGCCTCCAGGACCACGGGCACCCGTCCTCGGCCGGCGAAGTCCGCGGGCGGGTTGAGCTGCTGCGGGTCCGCATAGAGCGGCGCGCGCAGTCTCGGGAGCGCCATCTCGCCGCCGTAGTCGATGTCCGCGCCCAGCGCGCTGGCCTCCACCGCCATGTCGAAGGGGACCTTCACCGACTCCAGCCCGCACACCTCGTGCGCGGCCGCGCCCGCCCGTGCCATCTGCTCCGGATCGTGGTGCGCGTCGGGCCAGCGCGTGCCCACCGAGCGCATCAACTCGACGGTCACGACGTTCGTCACGCCCACGACCGGCGGCCGATCCACCGGCTGCTGCGCCAGCACGCGGAGGAAGCGGTCGAGTGGGTTCATGCAGGAACTCCTCCGAGAAAGGCGTCAGCGATCAGCGGTCAGCTCTCAGCTGCGCCTCTTCGGAATCGCCATTCACAATACGATGACGAAACCGCTGGGGTGATGGAAGTCCGGCTGCACGCCTGGATGCCGGAGCGCCCAGTAGCTCAGGCGACCTCCGGTGTGCCGGAGCACGGCGCTCACCCCGATGCGCACAGTGCGGTGCCCGGGGGTCACGTCCGGCAGGCTCAGGCTCAGCGCGAGCCTCCTCTCATCGCGGTCGACCGCCGCCGGCAGCTCCTGGATGATCGGCTCCTCCTGCATGGCCTCGCGGTACGCGGCGAAGCGGTAGAGATTCCAGTCCCCGCTCGGGGAAAGGTTGACCTCCCAGTACTCCGCACCACCCTCCGGGGTGAGAAAGAGCTCGAAGCAGGTGGACTCCCAGAGACGGTGACGGCGGGATGGCCGTGATGCCGGCGAGGGAATGATCACATCGGCCAGCTCCCCGGTCAGGCGGTACGAGAGGCAGACGTTGCCCCCCGTGCGCGACACCTCGCCGTGGATGGTCAGGCACACCGGCGGCCTGGAGAAGGGCTGCAGGGCGAACGGCACGATCCTCATCGAAGCTCGCGCACGAGCATCTCGATCTCGCGTGCCCTGGCCTCGATGCTCTCCGTCAGCGCAAACTGGACCATGGCCCGCGCCAGGTTGTGCCCGCGCGCCCGGACCCTGAAGTACACATCGCCCGCCAGGTGGTCGGTGAAGAACCGGAGGCCCAGCTCGAAGGCGATCAGGCGCACGGCGTCGTACAGGTACGCGGAATCTGCGTCGGTGAGGAATCCCTTCGCCAGCGGCAGGTACCCCTGCAGGATGGCGCGGCAGATGTCCGGCTCGAAGCGCACGTCCGCCAGCCGGGCGGCGTCCTCGCCGGCGGGATTGCAGCAGGAGCGCAGGCAGTCGCCCAGGTCGTAGTGCAGGAGGCCCGGTTTCACGGTGTCCAGGTCGATCAGGCTCACGGCCCGCCCGGTCGCCTCGTCGAGCATGACGTTGTTCACCTTCGGATCGCCGTGGATCGGCCGGCAGTGCAGCCGCCCCTGCTCCCGGGCGTCCTCGAGCACCGAGGCCCACCCCCGGCGCGCCGCGATGAAGCGAAGCCCATGCTCGATCTCGGGCGATCGCGCCACGCCGCCCTCCGCCACGACCTCGTCATAGTGCCGGAGATAGCCGGGCGTCACGTGAAACCCCGGCAGCGTGTCGGCCAGCCGGTCGCCCGGCAGATCGGCGATCAGGCTGTGGAATGTCCCCAGGGCGCGCCCGACTTCCCGTGCATGGTCCAGGCCGGTGATCGTGTCCACGGTGCGTGCGTTCTCCACGCAGCTCAGCGCGCGCCAGGCGGAGCCGTCCGGCGCGGTGAAGAAGTCGCCGCCGTCCCGGGTCCGCACGATGCGCGGCATCTCCCACCGGCCGGCGAGCCACGGCCCGGCGGCCAGGCGCTCCTGCGTATGCTCGGTCACGACCCGGATGTTCCGCATGACGAGGTCCGGCCGCCGGAAGACCGTGGCGTTCATGCGCTGCAGGATCACGTGCCGCTGCGCGCCGCCCTGGAGGCTCACCAGGAACGTCTGGTTGATGTTCCCGCTGCCGTGCGGCACCACCTCCCGGACCTCGCCCGGCACGTCGAACTGCCGGGCCACCGCCACGAGCGGGTTCACGCGCGGTCCTCTTCGCGCCACGCCGACGCTGC
>JBHGAX010000152.1:0-9270 GCA_041946635.1 Methylomirabilales bacterium (SeqCode) | reverse complement strand
GCCCGGCGGAACAGCTGCTCTACACCTGCGGCAGCTTCTGGATGATGCGCCGGGTGTTGAGCCGCTCGCGCAGCAGCTCCTGGGCGCGCGCGACCTTCTGGGCCTCGCGGATGCGGATGCGCCCCAGCACGCCTTCCAGCTTCTCCACGGTGGTGAGGGTGTCGTAGCGCACCAGGACCATCGGGACGCCGGCCTCGCGGGCCCGCGCCAGGATGATCTGGTTGGGCATCTGGTCGCCCGTGAGCACCAGGCAGCGGGTCGAGGTCTCCAGGGCGGCGAGCTGGATGTCCGCGCGGTTGCCGCCCGTGATGACGGCCTTGTTCGGCAGGCGCTGGAAGTAGCCGAGGGCCGCGTCGGTGTCCATGGCGCCCACGCTGAACCGCTCCACGAACTCGTCCAGGCCGGCCTCGCCGCAGAGGACCTTGCCGTCCAGCACCTCCACCAGCTGGCGGACGGTGATGGCGTCGAGCAGGCGGTCCAGCGGGACGACGCCCAGCACCTCCACGCCCTTGCCCGCCAGGAAGGGGACCACCAGCTGCTCCACCTCGGGCAGCGCCTGGGGCGGCACCCGGTTGATCACCGCGCCCAGGAGCTGATCGCCCAGCAGCTCGCGCGCCAGCAGGATGCAGTCCACGCACACCTCGTGCTGGTAGGGGTCGACCAGCAGGACCGGCGCGCGGAACTCGCGGACCAGCCGCACGGGCGGCACCCCCAGGAAGGCCCCCTCCGCCAGGCTCCCGGCACCCCCGATCAGGACCGCGTCCTTCCCGGCCGAGACCGCCTCGAACGCCTGCCGGATGCGCGGCATGAGATCGCCCAGCTCGCCGCGGAGCCCCTTGGTCTGCACGTCCTGCGTGACGACCAGAGGGCAGAGCTGCTCGGCGGGCTCGGCCAGGCCGAGCGCGTCCCGCAGGAACTCCGCGTCCGCGTCCACCACCTTGCCGCCCAGCGTGCGCGGCTGCTTTCCCACCGGCTTGAAGTAACCCACGCGGGCGCCGGTGGCCTGCAGGGCCGGCGCCAGCCCGAGGGTGACCATGGTCTTTCCGGAGTTGCCGACCGTCGACCCGATGTACAGCGTCCGCATGGCGACCTCCTTGGCAGATCGGTGAACCGCAGAGACGCAGAGGGCGCGGAGCAGACTGGATGTTCCGGACAGGACATCGGGTCAGCGCGCCCGTCTCCGTAACCCTTCAGTTCCTCTGCGATCTCTGCGCCTCTGCGGTTCAAGCCCCTCACGCGCTCAGCGCCAGGCGGGCGTCGACGGCCACCGCGCCCTCGCCCTCGGGCCGGACCAGCAAGGGGTTCACGTCCAGCTCCACGATCTCGGGGAACGCCAGGCTGAGCTGCGAGAGCCGCCCCAGGGCCTCCACCAGCGCCGGCATGTCCGAGGGGCGTTCTCCCCGCACCCCGCGCAGCAGCGGGAAGGAGCGGATCTCGCGGACCATGGCCTCCGCCTCGTCCGGCCCGATGGGCGCGACGCGGAAGGCCACGTCCTGCAGCACCTCCACGTAGATCCCGCCCAGCCCGAACATGAGGAGCGGCCCGAACTGGGGGTCGCGGGTCATCCCCAGGATGACCTCCTTGCCGCCCACGATCATCTCCTGCACGGCGATGCCCTGGATGACGGCGTGCGGGAAGAAGCGGCGCACGCTGGCGTCGATGGCGGTGAAGCCCTCGGCCACGGCGTCGGCGTCGGCGAGGCGCAGCCGCACGCCGCCCACGTCGGTCTTGTGCAGGATGTCGGGGGACAGGATCTTCAGGGCGACGGGAAAGCCGATGCGGCGGGCCGCCTCCACCGCCTCGTCCACGGTGCGGGCCAGCGCCTGCTGCGGCAGCCGGAAGCCGCAGGCCGCGATCACCTCCCGCGCCTCGCGCTCGCCGAGCTGCGTCCGCCCCTCGCGCCGGGCGGCCGCGAAGAGCGCCGCCACGCGGGCCTCGTCCAGGGGAAAGCGCGCCGGCGGGCTCGGGCGGGTCTCGGTCCACGCCCGGTAGCGCACCATGGCCTCGAAGGTCTTCACCGCCGGCTCGGGGAAGGGGTAGTGCGGCACGCCGTGGCTCCGCAGCACCTCGCGCGCCTTCGCCAGGCTGGCCTCTCCCATGAACGCCGCGCAGAACGTCTTGCCGCTCCGCGCCGCCGCCTGGCCCACGACCTCGGCGAACCGGTCGTTGTCGGTCATGGCCTGCGGGGTGGAGAGCGCCAGCACGCCGTGGACGTTGGCGTCCGCGCTCACGATCTCCAGCGCCGCCCGGTAGCGCTGCTCCGTGGCGTCGCCGATCACGTCCACCGGGTTGTAGAGCGCGGCGGTCGGCGGGAGGGCCGTGCGCAGGCGCTCCACCGTCTCCGGGCGCAGGCTGGCCAGCTTGGCCGCGGAGCGCTCCACCGCGTCCGCCGCGATGATGCCGGGCCCGCCCGCGTTGGTGACGATGCAGAGGTTCGGCCCGGCCGGGAGCGGCTGGCAGGCGAAGGCCCGGGCGTAGTTGAACAGCTCCTCGATGCTCTCGGCCCGCAGCACGCCGGCCTGGCGGAAGGCCGCGCTGAAGGCCTTCTCGGAGCCGGCCAGCGTGCCCGTGTGCGAGGAGGCCGCGCGCGCGCCGGCCGCGGTGCCGCCCGACTTCACCATGATGAGCGGCTTCAGGCGGCTGGCGGCCTGCGCGACCTCCATGAAGCGCCGGCCGTGCTCCACGCCCTCGATGTAGCCCAGGATCACCCGGGTGTCCGGATCGCGGGCCAGCGCCTCGATGAAGTCCACCTCGGAGGTGTCGGCCTTGTTGCCCAGGCTGATGAACTTGGAGAAGCCCACGTGGTTGCCGACGGCCCAGTCCAGGATGGCGGTGCACAGGGCGCCGGACTGCGAGAAGAAGGCGATGGCGCCGCGGGGCGGCATGCCGGCCGCGAACGTGGCGTTCAGGCGGCTCCGGGTGTCGATCACCCCCAGGCAGTTCGGCCCCAGCACGCGCAGCCCCAGCTCGCGCACGCGCGCCCGCAGGGCCTTCTCCAGGGCCGCGCCCTCGCCCCCCACCTCCTTGAATCCCGCGGAGATGACGATGGCCCAGCGGATGCCCCGGGCGGCGGCGGATTCCAGGGCGGGGAGGCAGGCCTTGGGCGGGATGACCAGGACGGCCAGCTCGGTGTCCGGCGGCAGGTCGCGGACGTCCGCGTAGCAGCGGAGGCCCAGGATCTCGTCGGCCTTGGGATTGACGGGGTAGATGGGGCCGGGGAAGCCGCCGCGCACGAGGTTGCTGACGATGCTGTGGCCGACCTTGCTCTGGTGGCGGGAGGCGCCGACGACCGCCACGGCCCGGGGGGCGAAGAATCCGTCCAGCATGCCGGGTGTCCCTCCGGTGGGGGGAAACGGAGCGCCCCCGGGACGGGGGCGCGGGCACCCGAGTACTATGCCACTCGAAGCGGGGTTTGAAAAATCCGCCCGCGCCCCCCTGGGTCAGGGGGCCGGAAATACCCCCTCAGGCCGCGCGGCGGGTCAGCCGGAGGGCGGCCTCGGCCAGCTCCTCGGGGGTCATCACCAGGCCGCCCTGCCGTCCGTAGAAGGCCACGGGCCGGGCGCCGGCCACGTGGTAGCGCGCGTCCTCCAGCATCTGGCCGCAGGACAGCTCGGCGACGAGGACGTGCGCCGCGCGGCGGGCGGCGGCGGCGAGCGCGGCGCCGGGGTAGGGGAACAGGCTGATGGGACGGAAGAGGCCGGCCCGGACGCCCTGCGCCGCGAGCGCCTCGATGGCCGTCTTGCAGATGCGGGCCACGGTGCCGTAGGCCACGAAGAGCACGTCCACCTCCCCGTCCAGCCGCCAGGCCTCGTGGCGGCACTCGACCTCGGCCATGGTCTCGTACTTGGCGGCCAAGCGGCGGTTGTGGGCCTCCAGCACCTCGGGGTCGAGGTACAGGCTGTTGATCACGTTCGGCTTGCGGCCCCGCGCGCCGGTGGTGGCCCAGGGCTTGGGGGGCAGGTCTTCCGGCCGCACCGTGCGCCGGAACTCCACGGGCTCCATCATCTGGCCGAGCACGCCGTCGCCCAGCACCATCACGGGGTTCCGGTAGGTGTCCGCCAGGTCGAAGGCGTCCTGCACCAGGTCCGCCGCCTCCTGCACCGTGGAGGGGGCGAGCACCAGGCAGCGGTAGTCGCCGTGGCCGCCGCCCTTCACCGCCTGCAGGTAGTCCCCCTGGGAGGGGAGGATCCCGCCGAGCCCCGGCCCCCCGCGCATGATGTTCACGATCACGACGGGCAGCTCGGCCCCCGCGATGTAGGAGATGCCCTCCTGCATGAGGCTGATGCCGGGGCTCGAGGAGGAGGTGAAGCAGCGGCAGCCGGCGCCGGCCGCCCCGTAGAGCATGTGGCTGGCCGCCACCTCGCTCTCGGCCTGCACGTAGGTGCCGCCCACCTGGGGCAGGCGGACGGAGAGGTACTCCGGGATCTCGTTCTGCGGCGTGATGGGGTAGCCGAAGAAGAGCCGGCAGCCGGCCTGGATGGCCGCCTCCCCGATCGCCTCGCAGCCCTTCATGAGCTTCTTGGCCATGACCTCCCCTTCCTGGTCGACGCACGCGCGCTCATGGTCGGTCGCTCCGGCCACGCGCCATGAGCTACGAGCTATGAGCCAGCGCCGCCTGGCCCAGGGCAAAGCCCCGGGACAGCGCCTCGTGGTTGACGGCGACCAGCGCCGGCTTGGCGGCGAAGGACTCGGCCACGATGGCCTTGACGGTCTCCAGCTCGGCCACCCCGCTGCCGCCCAGGTAGGCCCCCAGCGCCGCCATGTTGGCCGCCTTGCCGCTCCCGCATGCCAGGGCGATCTCGTTGGCGGGCACGGCGATCACGCTGACGTCCGTGCGGCGCGGCTCGCGCGTGATGAGCGACGTGTTCACCACCAGGATCCCCCCCGGGCGGACGGCGTCCTCGAACTTGTCCAGCGAGGGCAGGTTCAAGGCGATGAGCCCGTGCGGGGACTTGCTGATGGGGGAGCCGATGGGGCGGTCGGAGAGCACCACCGTGCAGTTGCAGGTGCCGCCGCGCATCTCGGGGCCGTAGGCCGGCATCCACGTCACCTCGCGCCCGGCCCGCATCCCGGCATAGGCCAGGAGCTTGCCGATGAGCAGCACCCCCTGCCCGCCGAACCCCGCCAGGACGATCTCCGTGTGCATGGCTAGCGCTCCGTCTCCTTGATCACGCCGCCCTCGGGCGTCTTGAACTCGCCCAGCGGATAGTAGGGGATCATGTGCTCGGCCAGCCAGCCGCAGGCCTCCGCCGGCTGGAGGCCCCAGCCGGTGGGGCAGGTGGAGAGCACCTCCACCAGCGAGAAGCAGGTGCCGGCGACCTGGTACTGGAAGGCCCGCTTGATGGCCTGCCGGGCCTGCAGGATGGCCTTGGCCTCGTGCACCGCCACGCGGGCCAGGTAGGCGGGCGTGCGGAGCTCCTTCAGCAGCTCCACGATGCGGATCGGGTAGCCGGCCAGCCCGACGTCGCGCCCGGTCTGGCAGGTGGAGGCCACCTGGCCGGGCAGGGTGGTGGGCGCCATCTGCCCGCCGGTCATCCCGTAGATGGCGTTGTTCACGAAGATGACCGTGATCTTCTCGCCCCGGTTGGCCGTGTGGATGGTCTCCGCCATGCCGATGGAGGCCAGGTCGCCGTCCCCCTGGTAGGAGAAGACGATGAGGTCGGGCCGCCCGCGCTTGATGCCGGTGGCGACGGCCATGGCCCGGCCGTGCGAGGCCTCGTGCATGTCGCAGTTGAAGTACTCGTAGGCCAGCACGCTGCAGCCCACGGGCGCGATGCCGACCGTCCGCTCCCGGAGCTGCAGCTGGTCGATGGCCTCGGCCACCAGCCGGTGGATCACGCCGTGTGTGCAGCCCGGGCAGTAGTGCATGGGCACGTCGGCCAGCGCGGCCGGCCGGGCCGTGGCCTTGCCCTTGTGCTCGACCTGGATGGCGCCGTCCCCGCAGACCAGGACGCAGTGGCGGCAGGCGTTGCACTCCTCCGGGTGCCGGACCACGGGGTAGAAGTAGCCCCGGGCATTGATGTCCTGCGACATCTCCAGCACGTGCGAGCGGCAGGCGCTCACGCAGAGCCCGCAGCCCTTGCACCGGTCCTTCTCCACGAGCACGGTCGGCATCCGCCTCTCCCTGGATTTTGCGCTGCACGCGCAAAATCCAAATTGAGAGATCCTCAGGGTTTCCCTTTTGGTTTTTTGCGCGCTCCCGCGCGAAAAACCATTCAGACCACCCCGCGCGCGCCGGGCTCGAAGGGGGCCCGGATGTAGCGGGTGAGCGGCAGCACGGGCAGGCCGTCCAGCCCGCCCGCCGGCCCGGCCAGCTCGCCCGCGAGCGGCGCCAGCATGGCCGCGAAGCGCAGCGGCACCCCGGTGGCCGCCTCCAGCGCACGCGCGGCGCGCAGGCCGTCGCGCACGGTGGCCGGCGTGGTCTCCTGCATGAGGTGGCCGTTGGCCACCAGCCCGGTCACCGGGAGCCGGGCGGCCGCCTGCACGTCGTGCAGCATCGCGCGGAGCCCGTCCAGGTCCTCGGCGAAGGGCCGCCGGCTGTTCACCACGAAGAGCGCGTCCACGGCGGCGCCGCCGCCGAGCGCCGCCAGGCTCCCCAGCACGCGGGCGCCGGTATCGGCGCCGCCCACGTCCAGCACGACGCGCCGCGCCGCCGCCGCGCCGCCGCGGGCCGCGGCGGCCGCCTCGGGCACGAGGATGGGCAGGTCGGCGAAGAGCCGTGCGCCCTCCGGCGCCACGAGGCGCACCCCGGCCCCCGCCAGCTCGGCCCGCGCCAGGCGGCAGCGGAAGTAGGGCTTCACCAGGTCCAGGTCGACCAGGCTCACCTCCGCGCCCGCCGCCCGGAGCGCCAGGGCCAGGTTGACCGCGATCTCGGTCTTGCCGCTTCCGTAGTGCCCGGTGAGGAGCGTCACGGGGCGGAGCGCGGCCGCCAGCCCGGCGTGCTCGCTAGGCCGCGGCACCGCGGGTCAGGACCGGGCAGGGGGCCGCGCGCACGAGCTGCTCGGCCGTGTCGCCCAGGATGAGGTGTTCCAGGCCGCTGCGCCGCTTGGTGCCGAGGACCAGGAGGTCCGTGCCGTGGGCGCGCACGTGGCGCAGGATCTGCGGCACCGGCCGGCCCAGGACGACCTCCAGCCGCGCCGCGCCGCCGGGGAGCGCGTCCGCCAGGTGCTCCCGCAGCCGGGCCTCCGCCTCGCGGAGCATCTCGGCGCGCAGGCGCCCGAGCGACGGGTGGGCGTGCGCGCCCGCGCCGCCCTCCAGGGGATCGTAGACCGCGTGCAGCACCGTCAATTCGCTCCCGAAGCGCGCGGCCAGCTCGGCCGCATACGGGATCGCGGCCAGGGACTCCGGCGAGAGGTCCACCGGACACAGGATGCGCCGGAGGGGCACGGGCACCGGCCCGGCCGCGGGTCCGGGCGCCGCCGAGCGCGCCGCGCCAGGGGCCTCGGCCTCCGCGCCGGACGGCGCCGGAGGCCGGAGGAGCAGCACGGGCACCTCGGCGCCCCGGGCCACCGTCTCGGCCACGCTGCCCAGCATCCAGCGGCGCAGCCCGGTCCGCCCGTGCGTGCACATGGCCACGCAGTCCGCTCCCGCGGCACGGACGTGGTCCAGGATCTCCTGCGCGGCGTGCCCGTAGCGGACCACCGTCCGCGTGGCCAGGCCCGCGCCCAGGCGGCCCTGCACCGCCTCCAGGTAGGCGGCCGCCTGCTCGACCGCCGCCACCTGCGCGGCGGTGGCGTCCACGCCGGGGAAGGTGTGCGCCAGGGCGACCCGCAGGAGGATCACCTCGGCGCCGTGCTGCTGCGCCAGCTCGACCACCTGCGGCAGGATCGCCTCCGCCAGCGGCGACCCGTCCAGGGGCACCAGGATGCGCGCGAACATCGCCCGCCGCTCAGGGCATCTCGAACTTCATGGCCGGCGGCTTGATGGTCAGCACCGGGCAGCCGGCCTTGCGGACCACCTTCTCGGCCACGCTGCCCATGAGGGCGTGGGCCAACCCGGTGCGCCCGTGCGTGGCCATGACGATGAGGTCCGCCTCCATGGCGCGCGCGTACGCGATGATCTCGCGGAAGTCCACCCCCACGCGGACCTCCACCTGGCACTCCAGGCCGCGGTTCTTGGCGTCCTGGAGGTGGCGGTCCAGCGCCTGGTTCGCCTCGGCGCGAAACGCCTCCAGCAGCTTCTCGGGATCCAGATCCGTGGCGTACGTCTCGGTGAGGCGGGGCGGCGGCGCGAGCACGTGGAGGAGGTGCAGCGTCGCGCCGAACTCGCGGGCGAAGGTGAGCGCGTAGGTCCAGGCGTAATCCGCGTGCTCCGAGAAATCGGTGGGAAACAGGATGCGTCGGATGGCAAGCATGGCCCCTCCTCCTCGCCCTGGCCTCCACCGGCCGCGGAGCAGCCTGGCCGGCGCTTCCCCGGCCGTCTACGAGGACGCGGCGGCCTCGCGCCGGGCGAGCGCCGCGTGCACCGCGGACGTCAGCTCGGCCATCTTCAGCGGCTTGCTGATGAACGCCGCGGCGCCGAGCTCGAGCGCGCGGCTGTAGCTCTCCCAGTCGCCAAAGGCGGTGACGATGATGACGGGCAGCGCGGGGCGGGTGCGGTGGATCAGCCCCAGCAGCTCCAGGCCGCCGTCGCGGGGCATGAGCAGGTCGGTGACCACCACGTCGAACTGCTCGTAGCCGCCGGCGCCGAGCAGCGCCCCCGCCTCCCGGCCGTCGGCGGCGAGCTGGACCTGGAAGCCGTCCTTCTCCAGGACCTTGCGCAGCAGCTCGCGCATCTCGGCGTCGTCTTCCACGACCAGCAAGCGGCGCATCACGCAGCCCATGCCTTGCACCTCGCTCCGGCCAATCCTCTCGCAAAGGAGGGGCAGGGTGCAAGCCAAATGCCACGGGTGGGATGCGGTGGCGCCTGAACCGGGAGCCGTGCGGGCGCCCCGAGGCGCGGCAGTTCCGCATGCGCGGGGGACCGGGGCGGGGCGCCGAGCCGCGCGCGAGACGCGGCGGCCGGGGGAGACGCTCGGCGGTTGTGCCAGTCCTGTGAACGCCTGAGACCGTTTGTCTCACTGTCAGGAACCGAGGGCGGGCCGGTCGGCTCAGCGGGGCGGCGGCGCCCCCACCAGCGCAAAGCCGGCGGCGAGGGCGCGGCGGTTCAGCTCCTCGGTCCCCTTGGGCACGCGCGCCAGGACCGCGCGCTGGATGGCCTCGCTGGAGACCGCCTTCGTCAGCCCGACGATCACGCCCAGGGACACGATGTTCGCCACCATGGCCTTGCCGA
>JBHGAX010000151.1:0-9340 GCA_041946635.1 Methylomirabilales bacterium (SeqCode) | reverse complement strand
CTGGACACGCCGGAGCGGCTGGAAGGCACTCCGGACGACATCCTGCTCGAGCGGGGGGACCGGCTGGTCGTTCCGCAGCAGCCCACCTCGGTCCTCGTGATCGGTGCGGTCCGGAACAGCACCTCCATCCTCTGGAAGGACAAGGAGAGCATGCAGTACTACCTCAATCGGGCCGGAGGGCCGACGCGCGAGGCGGATCTTGACCAGGCCTACATCCTGAAAGCCGATGGCAGCGCGCTGGCGAGCTTCGTGAAGCTTCGGAACGTGGAGCCCGGCGATGCGATCGTTGTGCCGATCTCGACGGAGCCGCGCTATCGGGCGCTGCCGCTCATCAAGGACATCGCCACGATCGTCGCCGGTTTCGCGGTTCCGCTCGGCGTCATTGCCGCCATCGCCAGGCAGTAGCGGAATGCCGGTCCCGCGCTTCGCTCGCCATGGTGTGGTCGTTGCCCTGGGGGTTTCGATCCTCGCCCTGGCCTTGCCGGCCTCCGCGCAGAATCTCGGCATCCGGGACGTGCCGCTCACGCCCTGGACCGGCTTCGCCCGGCAGTGGGACTGGACGTACGACGCGCTGCACCGCCTCGTGCTGTCCGGCATCGCGGGCAAGGTGGTGATGAACACCAAGCCGATGTCGCGGCGCGAGATGGCCCTCCTCCTGGCCGATGTCGTCCGGCGCGTCCAGGCGAACGCCGTGGGCGACTTCGACCACCGCTCGGACCTCCAGGACACGCTGCTCGCCCTGATGGAGGAGTTCGGGCCGGAGCTGACCGCGCTGGGGGTCACGGGCCACGGCATCCAGGGCGAGGCTCCGCGCCTGATCGAGATCCGGCCGCTCCGCTACGTGAAGGTGGGCGCGGGCGGAGCCAGCGAGGCGGCGACCGACCTGGAGAACCGCCACGGCGAGCGGCTGGACAAGGGCTGGAACGCGCGGCTGGAGACCGCGTCCTGGGCGGAGGCGGGCGGGATCGCCGCCGCGTACCTGCACCCGCAGTTCCGCGCAGGCAAGGAGACGCTGGACGCCCGCCTGGTCGAAGGCTACCTGAAGGCCCGGGCGGGCTTCGCGGAGCTGGTGGTCGGCCGCGAGTCGCTCTGGTGGGGGCCGGGCTTCCACGGGTCCATGATCCTGTCGAACAACGCCCTGGGCCTCGACATGGTGCGCCTGCAGACCGCGCACCAGGTAACGCTGCCCTGGCTGCTCCGGTACCTCGGGCCCGTGAAGGCCCTGGCGTTCTTCGGCCAGTTCGAGCGGGAGCGCGAGTTCCCCCGGGCCAAGCTCGCCGGGGTTCGCGTGAACCTGGCGCCCTTTTCCTGGCTGGAGCTGGGCGGCGCACGCACCATCATGTTCGGCGGCGAGGGCCGCCCGGACATCGAGTTCTACGAGTACCCGCGGGTGTTCTTTCAGGGGAACCGCGAGGGAGAGGAGAACAGCAAGTACGCCGGCAACAATCTGTCGCAGATCGACGTGACCCTGCGGCTGGCGGACGTCGGGAAGTACATCCATCTGACGCGCGACGCCGAGCTGTATCTGGATTTCGGCTGGGACGACACGTGCTGCGGCACCTTCTACACGCCGCTCCGGCCGGGCGCCATCGTGGGGCTCTACCTGCCGAACCTGTTCCTCTCGCCCGACACGACCTTCCGCGTGGAGTACGCCAACACCTCCTCGTTCAACTTCACGCACAGCACGTGGACGGACGGGTACGGCCGGAAGGGCCGCCCGCTCGCGCACTTCGTCGGCTCGGCGGCCGAGGACCTGTTCTTCCGCTACACGCACCGCATGTACCCGAACCTCGAGGTCGGCGTGGAGCTGGACATCGCCCGGCGCGGCACCACGCTGATCGGGCAGCAGTCGGAAACCAAGGAGCTGTACCGCCACTTCGGCGTGGACGTGTCCTACCGGCACTCGCCGCAGCTCAGCCTGGGCCTCCTCGGCCGGGTGGAGTGGGTCCGCAACCGGGACTTCGTGGCGAGCGACACCGAGGTGAACTTCGTCTCCATGCTCGAGGCGACCTATGCCTTCGATCGCGGGCCGGGCGCCGGCGCGCGCACCGTGCGGCCGCTCCCGCCGCGGCCCGAACCCCCGCCGCCAACCGAGCAGGCGCCGGATCCGGAGGAGGTCCTGTCCTGGCAGTACGGCCGCCGGCTGGTGTCGGACAGCTGGCGCATCCTGACGGCGCCGACCCGGTGGGGCGCCCGGGAGTGGCTGGTCGCCGGCGGGATCGGCGCCGCGGTGGGCGGCACGATGCTCCTGGACCACGAGATCCGGTCGCTCGTGCAGCGGAATCGCAGCGAGGCGGGCGACACCGCGGCAGACGTCCTGAAGTACTTCGGCCACGCCGTCCCGGCGGGCATCATTGGGCTCTCGTACGTCGGCGGCCAGATCACGGGCAATGTCACGGCGAAGCGCATCGCGGCGGACGGGCTGGAGGCGAGCCTCATCAGCAACGCGCTCTTCGTGTACCCGCTGAAGTTCGTGGCGGGCCGCGCCCGCCCCGAGGAGGGCAAGGGGGCGCAGGACTACGACCCCTTCCACTTCGGCTCGCTGCCGTCCTTTCACACGACCGAGGCCTTCGCCGTCGCGTCGGTCGTGTCCGAACACCTCGACCACCCGGCCCTGAGCCTCCTGGCCTACGGGCTGGCCGGGGGCGTGGGCCTGTCGCGCATCAACGATGACCGGCACTGGGCCTCGGACGTGCTCCTCTCGGCCGCGATCGGGACGGTGGTCGGGAAGGCCGTGGTGGCCCTCAACCGCGAGCGCCGCGCGTCCTCCGTCTCCCTCGTGCCGCTGATGGCGCCGGGAGCCTGGGGAGCCGCGCTGTCCTACCGCTACTGACCGCCGTGCCCGTGCCCAAGCCCGCCGGCCCGCCCGCCTTCGGCCGCCTGCTGCTCCTCGCGGCCGTCGCGGTCCTGTACCTCTGGGGGCTGGGCGACCGCGGGTTCCAGGACCCGGATGAAGGCATGTACGCCGAGATCGCCCGCGAGATGGCGACGTCGGGGGACTGGGTGGTTCCCCGCTTCAACGGGGTCCCCTACGTCGAGAAGCCGCCCCTGGTGTACTGGCTCACCGCCGGCAGCTTCCTTCTCCTCGGCCCCTCGGAGTTCGCCGCCCGCCTGTGGAAGGTCCTGCCGATCCTGGGCACCCTCGCCCTCACCATGGTCCTCGGCGGCCGGCTCATCTCGCCTCGGGCCGCGCTGCCGGCGGGGCTGATCCTCGCCACGGGCCTGGGGACCTACCTGTTCAGCCGCATCTCGCAGATGGACCCCATGCACGCCTTCGGGGTCACCCTGGCCGCGGCCGGCATCGCGCAGGCGGGGCCGCGGGCCGGGCGCGCGGCCGGTTACGCCTTCTGGACGGGCACCGCGCTGGCCGTGCTCAGCAAGGGGCTGCCCGGGCTGTTCTTCCCGGCGGCGCTGGCGGCCGGCCGGACGCTCACGCACGGCGGCGCGGCCCTGCGCGGGCTCCGCGCCTGGCGGCCCATCCTGCTGGCCGGGGCGCTGGTGCTGCCCTGGCATGTCGCGGTCGCGGCTCGCGTGCCGGGGTTCGTGGGGTTCTATCTCTGGGACAACCAGGTCCTCCGCTTCCTCGGCCGCCGGGCGTACGCCGAGGACGGGACCGGCCTGGCGACCTGGGCCTTCCTGGCCGTCACGGCGTTCTGTCTGCTGCCCTGGCTGCCGTACCTCGGCGCGGCCGCGTGGCGGCGCCAGGCTCGTGGCGAGCGCGAGCGCAACCGGCTGTTCCTGCTGAGCTGGGTCGCGGCGGTGCTCGGGCTGTTTGCCCTCTCGTCGTTCAAGCTGGAGTACTACGCGCTGCCGGCCTTTCCGGCCGTGGCGCTGCTCGTGGCCGGCCTCCTCGACCAGGCGGCCTGGCCGGCCTCCCCGAGCGAGGGGGCCGCCACCCGGCGCCAGCTCCGCGCCTGGACCTGGGTCGGCATCCTGGGCGGGCTGGTCTTCACCGGGGCGGCGGCCTGGCTCTGGGCCGGCCAGCGCCTGACCCCGGAAGCCCTGGTGCAGGCGCTCGCGCTCTGGTCCACGAATTACCGGGTCATCCTCGACCAGGGGCTGGCGCTGCCGGGCGTCTCGCCCGGTTTCTTTGCGGGGATCGCGGTGGGCGGCGGCGCCGCGTGGGTCGCGGCCTTCACGCTCGTGCTGGTGGCCATCAACCAGGGCCGCATCCGGGAAGCCGCACTCCTCGTCGGCGCCACCGGGCTGCTCCTGTGTGTCCTCGGCGCCAGCGTCCTGCGGGCGGTCGAGCCCCACCACTCCCTCAAGCCCCTTGCCCGGCACCTCGCGGCCGCGGCCCGGCCGGAGGACCGGATCGTGCACGAGCGAGGCCTGGAGAAGGGCGGCGGTCTGGTGTTCTACCTCGGGCGGCCCGTGCTGGTGCTCAACGGGACGCGCGGGGACCTGGAGTTCGGCTCGCGCCTCCCCGGCACGCAGGGCATGTTCCTGGACGCCGCACGTTTCGCGGAGCTCTGGCGAGGGCCGGGCCGGGTGTTCGTGGTCACGGACCTCCCCCTCGCGCGGAGCGCGGTGGGCGCGGCCGAGCCGCGGCCCGTGCTCCTCGCTTCCACGCCCACACGCTGGCTCTACGCCAACCGGTGAGAGGAGCGCGCGTGCTCGACCCTGCCCGCCTGGCGAATAGCCTGGCCATGCGCCTCGGGCGCCGATCGCCGCAGGGGCTGCTGGTCTTCCTCCGGCGCTTGCCCATGCCGCTCGCCGACCACTTCCGGTCGCGCGCCTTCCGCCGGACGGTGCGCCTGGCGGCGACGCGGTCGGCCTTCTACCGGGAGAAGCTTGCGGCGCTCGGGCTCCGGCCCGACCGGGTCCGGAGCCTGGAGGACCTCAAGGATCTCCGGACCACGCCCGAGGAGATTCGCGCGGCCCCCGTGGAGACGCTCCTCTGCGGCCGGCCGGAGCTCGCGGTGGAAAGCTCGGGGACGACCGGGCGCGTGACGCGCGTGTACCTGAGCCACCGGGAGCTGGACTATGCCGCGCGCCAGGGCATCGTCTTCCTGGCCACGGTGGGGATCGGCCCCGAGGACCGGATCCTCGGCGCCTTCGATTACTCCTGGGGCCTGGGAGGGCTGTACACCCAGCGGGTGGCGGCCCTGAGCGGGCGCTTCAACCTGTGCCCGGGCCTCGTGGACCCGCGGGAGGCCGTGGACCGCCTGGACCTCTACGGCTTCACGGTCGTGATCGCGGATCCCTTCTGGCTCTCCCGCTTCACCGAGGTGGCCATGGCCGCCGGCGTGCGGCGGCGGCTCACCGCCATGATCTCGGGCGCCGAGCGCATGACGGAGGGGCTGCGCCGGCAGCTGCAGGACTACTGGCAGGCGCCCCTCTACATGAACTACGCCAGCACGGAAACGGGGGCCAGCCTGGGGTTCGAGTGCCCGGCGCGGTCGGGCTACCACCTGAACGAGTACGACTACGCGGTGGAGATCGCCGACCCGGATGCCGAGGGGTACGGTGAGATCGTGTTCACGACGCTCACCCGGTCCGTCATGCCCCTCCTCCGATACCACACGCGGGACATCGCGCGCTGGGAGCCCTCGGCCTGCGCCTGCGGGTGGCCCTTCCGCCGGCTGTCCGCCATCCGGGGGCGGAGCGACGAGGTCATCGCCTGCGTCTGGGGCGACGTCCACCCGGAACTGTTCGAGGCGCTGCTCCGCGGCATCCCCGGCGTCGGGGAGGAGTGGCAGGTGGCGCTCGTCCAGCGGGGACTCCGGCCGGTCTTCGAGTTCCGGGTGGAGGCCGACCCCGGGAGCCTCGCGGCCGAGAACGTGGACCGCGAGATCCGGCGCCGGCTGGCGGAGGGCTATCCGCCCCTATGGGGCAAAGTTACCCAGGGCATGAGCGACGTGGCCGTCCGGCTGGTCGCGCCCAAGAGCCTGCGAACCGGGCGCAAGATCCGCCGGCTGGTGGACGAGCGGGACGCGGGAGCGTGAAGGGCGCACGGACCGGACGAGCGCCGAATTCCTGGGGAATTGCCTGGACTTGCGCAGGCATCGAGCGTATATTCCCCCGGAGTTTTTCGGGCCGCCAGACCGCTCGGTCTCGGCCCGCAAGTGGCGGGCGCGGTCTGCGAGGTTCGAGTGCGCGTTTCCGGTCGTTTGGGCGTCTGGGGCGTCTGGCTGGTGCTCTGGGCCGTCCTCCCGGCCGGAGCGGCCACCGAGGCGGATCTTCTGCGCCTCCTGGAGCGGGCGGATGCGAGGTACGCGGAGGTGCAGGACTACACCTCCCGCATGCGGAGCATCGAGCGGGTGGGGGACACGCTCCTGCCCGAGGAGCAGATCCTCCTGAAATTCCAGCGCCCGTTCAGGGTCTACATGCGCTGGCTGGAGGGGCCGTCCAAGGGGCGGGAAGGACTGTACGACGCCGAGCGCCACGGCGGGAAGTTCCTGCTGGCCGAGCCCCGGGGGCTGGCCCGGCTCTTCACGGCCGCGCTGGATCCCCGCGATCCCCGTATCATGGAGCGGAGCCGCCATCCCGTCACGGACGTGGGCATCGGCCGCCTGCTGGAGATCGTGGGGCAGAATGCGCGGCGGGCGGCGCGGGAGAAGGTCCTTCGCCTGGTGGACCGGGGTGCCGGCGAGGTGGCCGGCCGTCGCGTCCGGCAACTCGAGGGCATCTTGCCCCGGGATCAGGTCGCCGGCTACTACGGCTACCGCGTGGTCCTGGCCTTCGATGAGGAGCATCATCTGCCCATCCGGGTGGTGGTGTACGACTGGTACGACCGGCTGGTCGAGGATTACACCCACGCGGACCTCGTGCTGAACCCCGGCCTCGGCCGGCGGGATTTCGATGCGGGGAACTCGGACTACGGCTTCCAGGGCTGGCGCATCCGCTTCCCGGGCTGAGGCCGAGGCGCCCCTGGAAGCTGCCTGCGGGGGGCGGGTTTCCGTGCTGCCTGTCCGCCTGCCCGCGCTCCGGCGGCTGCCGCTGCCGGCCGGCGGCGGCCGGCGACGGCCGGGGCCACGCATCGGCGTGGACCTCATTGCCGTGGCCAAGGTGCGCCGGGTCTTCCAGGATCGTCCGGCGCTCCAGGCCCAGGTCTTCACGGCCGGGGAGCTGGCGTACGCGACGGGGCAGCGGCGGCCGTTCCTGCACCTGGCGGCCCGCTTCGCGGCGAAGGAGGCGGTCCTCAAGGGGCTGGGCACGGGCCTGGCCGGCGGGATGACCTGGCAGGACGTGGAGACGGTGCGCGGGCTGCGCGGCGAGCCGCGGCTCCGGCTCTCCGGCGAGACGGCCCGGCTGGCCCGCCGCGCCGGCTTTCGCCGGTACGCCGTCTCCCTGTCGCACTCCGAGGAGTACGCGCTGGCGGCGGTCCTCCTCGCCCCCTGAGGCCCGGATGCGCTATCGCTTCATCGATCGGGTGCTGTCCGTGGACGCTCAGGGCGCGGGCACCATCCGGACGAGCAAGGTCTTCCCCTGGAGTGAGGACTACCTGGAGGGCACGTTCCGGCGCGCGGGCGAGGTGCCGGCCTCGCTGGTGCTCGAGGCCCTGGCGGCGGCGGGGTCGCTGCTCCTCGCGGTGCGGACGCACTGGCGGGCCCACGGGGTGCTCCTGAAGGTGGCGCGGGCAGAGTTCCCGGCCGCCGTGTCCGCCGGGGATCCGCTGACGGTGGACGTGGCCATCCGCGGGCTCCAGGGCGACTGCGGGGCCGAGGCCGCGGCGGCCGAGCCCGGGACCGGCATGGCGCAGCTTTTCGCGCGGGGCCGGGTGGGCGACACGGCCGTGGCGGCGGCCGACCTGCTGTTCCTGTGCGTGCCCATGGCGTGGTCCTTCGGGCCCGACGCGGACCGGGTGGTGACGGACCTGCTGGAGCTGATCGGGCTGGCGGACGCGCGGCCCTGACGCAAGAGGGACGAGACGCAAGATGCCGCGGCGGGTGGTGGTGACGGGCGTGGGCCTGCTCTCGCCCCTGGGTGCGGGCTGCGACGCGCACTGGGACGCCTTGCTCGCGGCGCGGCCCGCGATCCGGAAGCTGGACCGGCTGTCGGCGGCCGGCTTCCCGGTGGACGTGGCGGCCGAGGTACCGGCCGAGGCGCTGGCGGCGTGCCTGCCCCGGCTGCCGCGCAAGCAGCTCAAGGTCTACAACCGCACGTCCACCCTCGCGATGGCGGCGGCGCTGCTGGCGGCGGAGGATGCGGGCCTGGCGGCGCCCGTGCCGGTCCCGGAGCGCGCGGGCATCGTCCTGGCCACGTTCCTGATCCCCTACCCGATCCGCGACCTGATCCGGCTGCTGCCCCAGATGGAGCAGGAAGAGGCCCCCGGCGAGATCGACATGGGCCGAGGCCTGCGCCTGGCCATGACCGGCCTGAACCCGCTGGACCTGTCCCTGAAGGTGGTGCCGAACCTCACCGCGGGTCACATCGCCATCCAGTTTGCGCTGAAGGGCTTTTGCCGGACGGTATCGGACGGCGCCACCGGCGGGATGCAGGCCATCGGCCAGGCGGCCGCCCTCATCCGGGAAGGCGAGCTGGACATCGCCTTCTGCGGCGGCGCCGAGGCGAGCCTGGAGGAGTTCATCTTCGCCGACCTGTGCGCCAGCGACCTGCTGGCGAGGCCCGAGGACGTCCCCGCGCCCTCGTGCCGGCCCTTCGGCCTCGGGCGCGCAGGCCTGGTGGCGGGCGAAGGGGCCGCGGTCCTGGTGCTGGAGGCCGCGGAGCACGCGGCGGCACGCGGCGCGCGCGCCCGGGCGGAGGTGCGCGGGTTCGGCGCGGCGAGCGGCGACGCCAGCGTCCCCGGCATTCGCGAGAGCTGCACGCGGGCCATGAGCCTGGCCCTGGCGGAGGCGGGCAGCCCCAGGGTGGATCTCGTCTCGGCCAACGGGGAATCCAGCGCGGTGAACGACGAGGCGGAGGCCGCCGCCATTCGCGCCCGCCTCCCGGACCTGGCGGAGGCCGGTGGGATCCTGGCGCCGAAGGCCGCGCACGGCATGCTGTTTTCCGCGGCGGCGCCGGTCGAGACGGCGAGCGCCATCCTGGCGCTCGACCACGGGATCGTCCCGCCCACGCCCGACGGCTGGGCCTCGGACCCCGCCTGCGGCCTCCGGCTTGCCGGGCCGGCGCCCCGCCCGGCTCGGCTGCGCACGGCCCTGGTGAACGCCCTGGGCACCTTCGGCGAGGCGGTCTCGCTGGTCGTCGCCCGGGGGGCCCGCTGAGCCATGCTGGCGCTGGACCTCGGCGGCAAGGTGGCCCTCGTGACCGGCGCCTCCCGGGGGATCGGGGCCGCCGTGGCCACGGCGCTGGCGGGGGCGGGCGCGGCCGTGACCGTGAACTACCGCGCGGAGGCGAAGGCCGCCGATGCCGTGGTGCAGGCCATCCAGGCTGCGGG
>JBHGAX010000150.1:0-9381 GCA_041946635.1 Methylomirabilales bacterium (SeqCode) | reverse complement strand
CACCCGGCACTGGGCACTGGGCGATCACTCCAGCGCCGAGATCCCGGTGAGGTCGCGGCCGAGGATCAGGGTGTGGATGTCGTGCGTGCCCTCGTACGTGGACACCGACTCCAGGTTCAGCATGTGGCGGATCACGTGGGTCTCGTCCACGATCCCGCTGGCCCCCAGGATGTCCCGGGCCAGGCGCGCGATCTCCAGCGCGGCGGCCACGTTGCTCCGCTTGGCCAGCGAGACCTGCGTGTGGCGGAGCCGACCGGCATCCTTCAGCCGGCCGAGCTGCAGGCACAGCAGCTGGGCCTTGGTGATCTCGGTGAGCATGTGGACGAGCTTCTGCTGGACGAGCTGGAAGGCGGCGATGGGCTTGCCGAACTGCACGCGGCGCCGGCTGTGCTCCAGCGCGGCCTGGTAGCACGCGATCGCGGCGCCGACCGCCCCCCACGCGATCCCGTACCGCGCCTGGTTCAGGCAGGCGAGCGGCGAGCGCAGCCCGTCGCTTCGGGGGAGCAGGTTCTCGGCCGGGATGCGGCAGGCCTGGAAGGCCAGCCCCGAGGTCACCGAGGCCCGCATGGAGAGCTTGCCGTGGATCTCCTGGGCCGAGAAGCCCGGCCGGCCCCGCTCCACCAGGAATCCCCGCACCACGCCGTCGAGCTTCGCCCAGACGACGGCGAGGTCGGCAATCGCGCCGTTCGTGATCCAGAGCTTGCTGCCGTCCAGCACGTACTCGTTCCCCTCGCGCCTGGCCTTGGTCGCCATGCTGCCCGGATCGGAGCCGAAGTCCGGCTCGGTCAGCCCGAAGCACCCGATCGCCTCGCCGGCCGCCAGGCGGGGCAGCCAGGCGGCCTTCTGCGCCTCCGAGCCGAAGGCGTGGATCGGGTACATGACCAGCGCGCCCTGCACGGAGGCGAAGCTCCGGATGCCGGAGTCTCCGCGCTCCAGCTCCTGCATGATCAGGCCGTACGCCACGTTGCCGATGCCCGGGCAACCGTACCCCTGCAGGTTCGCCCCCAGAAACCCCAGCTCGCCCAGCTTCCGGGCGAGCGGGAGCGGAAACGACCCTTCCCGGAAGTGCTGCGTGATGATGGGGAGGATCTCCTGATCGGCGAACGTCCGCGCGACGTCGCGCGCCATCCGCTCCTCGTCGCTCAGCAGCCCGTCCACCTCGTAGTAGTCCACGGCTGTCCGCGCGCTCATGGCCGGCCTCCGCTGTGCTGCCTGTTCCCCTCCGTCCGGCGGGACGGCTGCCTTCCGTATTCCACGGCAACGGCGCGGTCGCAACATGAATCGCGGCACCGGCCGGCGTCATTTCGGGGTTGACACGCGGGCCCGCCGGTGGTCTTGTGAGGCGGCGCACCGCGGCGCGTCCCGATCTCCTTGCCGGCACCGCCGTCTCCGAGGAGGACAGCATGACGAGCCGGTCGCTCGCGGGACTCCGGGTCCTGGACCTCAGCCGCGTCATCGCGGGCCCGTTCTGCTCGCAGATCCTGGGCGACCTGGGGGCCGACGTCCTGAAGATCGAGGAGCCGGGCCGGGGCGACGACACCCGGACCTGGGGGCCGCCGTTCCAGAACGGCGAGTCGGTCTACTTCTTCTGCGTCAACCGGAACAAGCGGAGCGTGACGCTGAACCTGAAGCATCCCCGGGGCCAGGCCGTCCTGCGCGAGCTGGCCGCGCGGTCGGACGTCCTGCTGGAGAACTACACGCCGGGCACGCTGGCCAAGCTCGGCCTCGACTGGGAGGACCTGCGGCCGGTCAACCCGCGGCTGATCTTCTGCTCGATCTCGGGCTTCGGCCGGACCGGGCCCGCGGCGGCGCGAGGCGGCTACGATGTGATCATCCAGGGCGTGGGCGGCCTCATGGGCATCACGGGCGAGGCGGACGGGCCGCCGGTGAAGGTCGGGGTGGCGATGACCGACGTCTGCACGGCGCTCTACGCCCACGGCGCCATCCTGGCCGCGCTCTACGCCCGGGAGCGGTCGGGCGCGGGGCAGCGCATCGACCTGTCGCTGCTGGAGACGCAGATCGCGGTGCTCATCAACATCGCCAGCTCGTACCTGAACGCCGGCCAGGTCGGCAGGAAATGGGGCACCGCCCACGCCAGCATCGTCCCGTACCAGGCGTTTCGCACGCAGGACGGGTACCTGGTGATCGCCGGGGGGAACGACCGGCAGTGGGTGAAGCTCTGCGAGGCCCTGGATCTCCCGGGGCTGGGCCGCAGCCCCGACTACGCCACGAACGCGCAGCGCGTCGCGCGCCGGGAGGAAGTCGTGCGGGCGCTGGAGGCGCGGCTGCTCACCCGCCCGCGGGCCCACTGGGAGCGGCTCCTGGCGCCGCTCGGCATCCCCTGCGGCCCGATCAACCGCATGGACGAGGTGTTCGCCGACCCGCAGGTACGGCACCTCGACATGGTGTGGGAGGGCAGCCACCCCCAGGTGGGGACGATCCGGATGGTCCGGAACCCGGTGGCCTTCTCCGGCACCCCGGCGGATCTCCGCCTGCCGCCGCCCCGGCTGGGCGAGCACACCGGCGAGGTGCTCCGGGAGGTCCTGGGCTACACGCCGGCGGAGATCGCCTCCCTGCGCGAGGCGGGGATCGTGTGACGGGGCCTGCTCGCCGGTCGCGTGATTTCCCGGTTCGCGGGCGTGCGCTCCCGCCAATTCCTCGGGGCCGAGCGGAGGGCCGTCTGACCCCCATCGCGCCGGTGAGAGCCGCCCTGCTCGGGCTGCTGGTCGCCGCCCTCGCTCCCGGCTGCGGCGGGAGCGGACCGGCCCGCCCGCCCGAGGGGAGCCTGGCCTTCAGCGCGGGCGGCGTGCAGGCCGAGCAGCCGGCGCGGGTGGTGCCCGGGCCGGCCTTCCGGCGGCCCGGCCTCCTGGTGCCCGGGGCGGACCCGGCGTGGCAGTCCGCGTGGCTGGACAAGACCCGGGAGGCCCCCGCCCTCACCGGCGCCACGGTGGGCTTCCGGGCCGGCCTGAGCGTCCTGATGGCCGCGCCCGCGGCGCTGATCTTCTGGCCCGCCGCGGCGGCGGTGGTGGGCGGCGCGGCCGTGCTGGGCGCGACGGGGGCCCTGGCCGAGGGCGACGCCTCCGCGCAGCGGATGTCCCCGCCCGACCGCCAGGTCATCGCGCAGGCGACGGCGACCATGCAGGCGCACCGGCGGCTGCGCGAGAGCCTGGCGCTGGCCCTCGCCCGCCGCACGGGAGGGGCCTGGCCCGGCGTCCCGCAGGCGCCGGCCCACGGGCCGGACACGGGCGCCGCGTTCCTGGCGGAGGCGAAGAGGCGCGGACTGGACGGCCTGCTGGAGTGCAGCCTGGAGGCGATCGGGCTGGCGGCGGGCCCGGACCGGGAGACATACGGGGTCTTCGCGCAGGTCCGGCTGCGCGCCCTGGATGGCGGGGACGGCCGGCTGCGCTACGAGCGGGTCCTGAGCTACGGTCCCGGGAGGCCGGTGGAGGGGTTGCCGCCCGCGGAGATCTACACCATCGAGATGCTGGCCATGGATCAGGGGCGGGTGTACCGGCACCTGGCGGCCGAGACCCTCCGCCGGATGGCGGGGCTGCTCGCCGCCGACCCGGCCCTGCCGCTCGCCCCCTGAGCCGTCAGCCGGCTGCCGAACAAGGCCCTTCCGGATGGCCGCCCGGTCAGGCGGCCGCGGGCTTCCTCCCGGAGGCCGCCACGCGGGACGCGGGATGCAGGGACCGCTGTTCGGCGGCGGCGATCTCCTCGGCGATCTCCTCGCGCGTGCGCCGCTTGCGGGGCCCGGCCCCCAGGTTCATCTCGGCCAGGGTGAGCCGGATGGAGCGCGCCTGCTCCAGCCGCGCCACCAGGCTGGGGGCGTAGAAGCACCGCACGCTGTAGCCGCAGCGGGTGCAGCGCTTGTAGTAGAAGCGCCAGTTGGCGTCGATCTCGGGGCTGCCGATGCGCTCCATGTGGCCGGTGCAGCATGCGGAGGGCCGGGTCGGCGAAACGATGCGCCGCGGATACTCGTTCACGGGCGGGAGGTCGTCACGGAACTGGATGATATTCTCCATAGCGGTCACCCTCGGAGGTGGGGGATTCGGTAGGTGCGGACGGCCGGGGCCGCCACGCGGACAAGCGCCATCTGGCGAACCGAGCGATACAGCAGCGGATGCACCAGGCGCTCCCACCAGCGGGCGACGGCCAGTGCAGCTGTTCGAGCCAACCCGGCGCGCGTCAGGAGCGCCAGGACGTGAAGCGCGTTGAGGTGGTGCTGCAAGCAGTGCCGGACCATTTCCAGGACTCCCTGTGAGACGTTTTGGCCACCCGGGCGTGACGAAATGCACCGACGGTGCCAAACTGCCGCACGCCTCGTTCGGATGTAAGCCGGCGATTTTCGTGACCTTCGGACGTTGAGGGTCCGGGCCCAGGAGGCCTGGCTGTGTGATAGGCGACTCGTGCTGTCCTCTATGACACGCATGAAAAGCCGGACAGTGGATGGGCCCGCGTCAGCACGGGCCCCGTACGTGGAGGGGTCATGGGGTCTCGGGAAGAGGGACCGGGGAGGGACCGAGGAGCGTCGAGCTGCCGAAGCGCCGTCCCCAGGGTAGGGCTGCTCCTGGTCTGGCTCGCCCTGGTTTCAGGCTGCAACCAGACCCGGGACCCGGCCTCGCTCGCGCCCTTCGTGGCCTCGTCGGACATCCTGGTGGAGGAGATGCTGGCCCTGGCGGCCGTGCGAAAGGACGACGTGGTCTATGACCTGGGGTCCGGGGACGGGCGCATCGTCATCGCGGCCGCCAGGAACTGGGGCGCCCGGGGCGTGGGCTTCGAGCTGGATGCCGACCTCGTGCGCCGATCCAGGGAGAACGCGCGGCGCGCCGGGGTGGCGCACCTCGTGGAGTTCCGGCAGCAGGACATCCTCACCGTGGACTTATCCGCCGCGACGGTCGTGACCATCTACCTCAGCCGGGATGCCAACCTGAAGCTCCGGCCGCGGCTCCTCTCGCAGCTCCGCCCGGGGGCCCGGGTGGTCTCGCACGAGTTCGACATGGGGGACTGGGCGCCCACGAACCTCCGGCAGCTCCCCGACGAATCCGGGCTGCCGCGCACGATCTACCTCTGGACGATCCCGCCGCGCTGACTCCAGGCTGCTGAAAAAGCCCGAGTTCCCAGGAGCCGGGGGCCGGCGTGCTACTTGACGATATCCAGCAGCTCGACCTCGAAGACCAGCGTCGCCCCGGGCTTGATGCGCGGGGGCGCGCCCCGGTCGCCGTAGGCGGTCTCGGCAGGGCAGACCAGCCGGCTCTTGCCGCCCACCTTCAGCTGCTGCAGGCCCTCCGTCCAGCACTTGATCACGCCGTTGAGCGGAAAGGTGGCGGGCTCCCCCCGCTGCACGGAGCTGTCGAAGACCGTGCCGTCCGTGAGGGTGCCGTGATAGTGCACCTTCACCTTGTCGGTGGCCGCCGGCGAGGCGCCGCTGCCCGGCTGGAGCGTCGTCACCACCACGCCCGACGCCGTCTTCGTGGAGTCCTTCTCGGCGGCGGCCTTGGCGATGAAGGCCTCGCCGGCCTTCTTTTCGGCCGCGGCGGTCGCCGCAGCCCGCGCCCGGGCCATCTGTTGCAGCTTCGGCCCGTAGGCGGGCAGTTCCACCTTGTGCGGCTTGCCCAGGACGCCGTCGGTCAGCCCCGCCTTCACCATGTCGAGCTCGGCCTCGCTGAGGCCGAAGGCGGCAAGGTTCTGGCTGATGGCCAGCCCGAGCGCATAGAAGGTCTTCTGGTCCTCGGTCGTCGGATCGGAGGCCGCGGGAGCCGTGGACGGGAGCACGAGGAGGGCGAGGAGGAACGCGTACGGCGCGAACCGAGACATGCGAGTGTCCTTTCCGGTGAGGGTGAGTGTCCAGCATAACGCCCTTAGCACGATTATTCACCAGGAAGGATATCGCGGCGGGCGGCGAGCGGCGCGGCCCGGGGAACGGGTGGAGCAGGCACACCCGGACGGGCAACGGCGGGGGCGTGTCATGCTCCCGCCGTTGGCGCATCGGTGCACACTGGCCGCGCTCCTCGTGAGCCGCATCGGCGCCTTCACGCTGGTCTCAGCTCGTGGCGCTGAAATCTGCAATCTGACATCCCACTGCGCTGCCTCCGACGATCCGCTCGCTCCAACACCTCTTGGCATTTCCCCGCCCGTTGAGTTAACGTGCTCCGGCGAGCAATGGTTCCCCCGCGGCTGACCGCGCCGAGGGGCGATGCCGACCGGAGTGCCGATGGCCGGGGAGTGCTTCTTCTACGGGGTGGACGAGCGCCCACCCCTCTGGCGCGGGCTGCTCTACGGCCTGCAGTGGGCGCTCATCATGTTCCCCGCGGTGATGATGGTCGCCGCCATCGCCGCGGAGGCCCTGCAGCTCTCCGGGGCGGCCCGCACGGCCTTCTTCCAGCGCATGCTCCTGCTCGCCGGGAGCGCGACCCTCCTGCAGGCGCTGGTCGGGCACCGCTATCCCATCCAGGAGGGCCCCGCGACCGCCCTCCTGCTGACCTTCGTGATCCTGGCGCCCCAGGGGCTTCCCGCGATCCAGGGCGGGTTCCTCTGCGGAGGCCTGCTCCTCTTCGCCATCGGGCGGCTCGGCTGGATGGGCCGTCTCCGGCGCTACTTCACGCCGAACGTCGTCGGCGTGATCTTGCTGCTCATCGCGCTCACGCTCATCCCCCACCTGCTTCCCCGCCTCACGGGCGTCACGGTGGAGCGGCCGGCCGGGGAGGGGAGCGTCTTTGCCGCCTCCCTGCTCTGCATCTTGCTGATCGCGGTGCTGGCGAGCCGGCTGCGCGGGTTCCTCCAGACCACGGCGCTCATGCTCGGCGTCGCGGCGGGCAGCGTCGCGTTCTGGGCGTGGGGCCGCGTGGACCTGGGGCCCGTGGGCCGGGCGCCCTGGCTCGCCGTGCCGGCGGGCCTGTTCGCGGGCGCGCCGCAGTTCTCGCCCTCCGGGGTGCTCTCCAGCCTGCTCGCGTATCTCGCCGTGGCGGTGAATGCCGTGGGCAGCATCCAGGGCGTCGCGAGTGTGACCGGGGCTCGGGACGTGGCCCGGCGGACCGACCGCGGCCTGGCCCTCACCGGCCTGGCCGGCGTGGCGGCCGCGGGCCTGGGAGTGGTGGGCACCGTCGGCTACTCGACCAGCCCCGGGGTGATCCTGGTGAGCCGGGTGGCGAGCCGGTACCCGGTGGCGGCGTGCGGCGGGTTCCTGGTCCTCGCGGGACTCGTCTCCCGGCTGAGTGCGCTCCTGGCCGCGGTCCCGGCGGCCGTGGTGGGCGCCGCGCTGTGCGTGGCCCTCGCCTCGCAGATCGGGGCGGCCATCACCGCGATCACCGCGAGCGGCCGTTCGCTCGCCGGCCGGGACTACCTGGTGGTCGGGCTGCCGGCGCTGCTCGGCACCCTGGTGGCCGCCGCCCCGGCACACTTCTTCGCCGGGCTGCCCGCCATGCTGGGGACCATCGTGGGAAACGGCCTGGTCCTGGGCATCCTGCTCGTCCTCGTGCTGGAGCACGTGGTCATGCCGCGGAGAGCCGAGTAAGGAACGGTCCAGATGCAAGGCGACGTGCCGTAGGCCGAGCGAGGCGTACTGGAAGCACGCCGCAGCCCCTCGACTTCGCTCGGGGCCCTGAGCTCGTCGAGGGCGAGTGCCGAGGCACGCCGACGCCGCAGATGGACCCTTTTCAGCCGCCTGACCCGTGGCGGGCGGGCGCGTACCAGGCGGGGCCCTGGATCATGGTGCCGCCGTCCACACGCAGGACGGCGCCGCAGACGTAGGCGGCCTGCTCCGAGACCAGGAAGACCGCGGCCTTCCCCAGGTCCTCGGGCGTGGCCAGGCGCCCGAGCGGCATCTTCCGGGCCTCCCGCGCCAGGACCTCGTCGCTGTACCAGCTGCGCTCACCCGGCGTGTCGGTCCAGCCCGGCTCGATGATGTTGACCCGGATCCCATGCCACATCAGCTCGTTGGCCGCGGAGAGCGCCAGCTGGTGCGCCCCGGCCTTGGCGGCGTTGTAGTCCACAGCCCCCTTGAACGGCAGCCGGGCGTGGGGCGAGGAGACGTACAGCATGGCGCCCTTCGTTCCCCGGTCCACCATCTGGCGGGCCGCCACCTGAAACAGGTGAAAGGTGCCGAGGACTGCCACCTCGATGGTGCGGCGCAGGTCCCGCTCGTCGGTCTCCAGGAGCGTCCGGCGGACGCTGGTGACGGCCGCCGCCACCACGATGTCGAGGGGGCCGAGCGCCGCCGTGCACTCCCGCACCATGCGCTCGACCGCGAGCCGATCGCTCACGTCGCCTGGCAGGGCGAGGCCGCGCCGGCCCGTGGCCCGGATGGCGGCAAGGGCGTCGGCCGACGGGTCGAGGTCCGCGATGCCCACATGGGCGCCGGCCCGCGCCAGCTCCACCGCGATCCCGCGGCCGATGCCCCGGCCGCCTCCGCTCACCAGCGCCACCTTTCCATCGAGCAGCATGGGAGCCTCCGGAAAATGGCCAATGACGGAAATGACCAATGGACCGATGACGAAAATGACCGATGACCAATGACCCAATCCAATCCGAAATGACAGCCTTACGGGTCGGCGCGCGTCTCTCTTGGGATTTGGCTGTCCGTCATTGGGACCTCAACGGGCAGTAGACGAAGCCCTCGCCGCGCGCCATGTAGTGGCAGGGCTGCTCGGGATGCGCGCGGGCCAGGTACTCGAACAGGTGGCCGGGGTTCTCGGCATTCATGGGAAAGAGATCCCAGTGGGCGGGGATGAGCATGCGGACGCCCGCGGCCGCGGCCAGGTCTGCCGCCTCGCGCGCGCCCAGGTTGCCGATGATGTCCTGGCGCGTCCGGAAGTAATCCGCGCCGTTGATGGGCGCAAGCAGGAGGTCCACCTGCTGTTCCTTGAGGCGCTCGATCAGCCCGTCGTACATCACGGTATCGCCGGTGTGGCAGACGGTGACGCCGTCCAGGCGCACGATGTAGCCCTGCCGCCGGTAGCCGTGCTCGGGGCGCTCCAGCGCCGGGTGGGCGGCGGGGATGGGCCGGATGTCGATGCCCTTCAGTGTGACCGGCTGGTCGGCGCGCGTGGCGAGCAGGCGCTCGGCGGGCAGGAGGTCCTTGACCAGCGGGAGGGCGCTCTCCGGCATGACGAAGAGGGCGTCCGGCGAGGCGGCGGCCACGGGGCCGAGCGTCCAGGGGTCGAGGTGGTCGAGGTGGTCGTGCGTGCAGAAGACCAGGTCGAGGCCCGCCAGCTCGCCGGGCGGCACGAGCGGCGGGTAGGCCCGCGGGGCGCCCCCCGGATAGTCGGAGAGGTAGAGGTCGAAGGCCAGGGTGGCCTCGCGGCCCTTCAGCACGAAGCTGTGCTGCCCGAGCCACCACAGCGCCACGGCCCGCGCCGGCGGGACGGTCGTCCGAATCTCGGC
>JBHGAX010000015.1:0-27553 GCA_041946635.1 Methylomirabilales bacterium (SeqCode) | reverse complement strand
GCTCCTGAGGAGAGGTCCATGAGTGAAGCGAAGAAGTCCATGGCCCGGCGGCGCTTCCTGGCGAGCCTGCTCATGGGCGCGGGGACGGCGGCCGGCATGGCGAGCCTTCCCGAGAAGGCGGTAGCCAGAAAAGAGAGGCAGCAGCCCGACGAGGGCGGATCTCCGCAGCCCATCCTGTACCGGAGGACTGCCGAGGTGGAGCGCTACTACCGGACGCTGTACACGTAGTCGCGCAGGGAGGGGGGAATGAAACTCAGGCGAGTCAACGGAACGGCGGTCCTGGAGCCCGCTCCCTCCTGGCTAGAGGGCGTGAATCCCGCGGTGGATCGCCGCAGCTTCCTCCGGGCCGCCGGCGTGGGCGGCCTGGGCGCCGCCGCGCTGTTCGCGCCGTCCCTGGCCCGAGAGGTGGAGGCGCAGGCGCAGCCGAAGGCCGCGCCGCAGCCGCCCAAGCTGGAGCAGTACAAGACCATCTGTACCAAGTGCGCCGTGGGCTGCGGGTTCATCGCCGAGGTGCAGAACGGCGTGTGGGTGAGCCAGGAGCCGTGGTTCGAGCACCCCATCAACCAGGGGAGCCTGTGCTCCAAGGGGGCCGCGGCTCGGGGCACGACGGTCAGCGAGAAGCGACTCCGCTATCCCATGAAGCTGGAAGGCGGGAAGTGGAAGCGCATCTCCTGGGACCAGGGCCTGTCGGAGATCAGCGCCAAGCTGCTGGACATCCGCAAGCGGTACGGGGCCGACGCCCTGCACATCAACTTCTCCGCCCACCAGTCCAACGAGAACGGCTACGCCATCCGGAAGTGGGCGGCCATGTGGGGGACCAACAACGCGGACTTCCAGGCGCGCATATGACACTCGACCACTGTGGCCGGTCTGGCCAACGTGTTCGGGTACGGCGCGATGACGAACCACCAGAACGACATCCGCAACAGCCGCAGCATCCTGATCATCGGGATGAACCCCGCCGAGAACCACCCCATCTCGATGCAGCACATCCTGACGGCGAAGGAGAGCAACCGCGCCCTGGTCATCTCGGTGGACCCGCGCTTCACCAAGACCTCGGCCTTCGCCAACAAGTACGTGCGGATCCGCTCCGGCACGGACGTGGCGTTCATCTACGGGCTGGTGCACCTGATCCTGGCGCACGGCTGGGAGGACAAGAAGTTCATCCAGGAGCGCACGTACGGCTTCGAGGAGTTCAAGGCCGAGATGGCCAAGTATGACCCGAAGACCGTCTCCGACATCACCGGCGTGCCGGTGGCCGAGCTGGAGTGGGTGGCCCGGGCGCTGGCCGAGAACCGGCCCGGGACGGTGATCTGGGCCATGGGCGGCACGCAGCACAACCACGGCACGGCGCTGGTGCGGACCTACTGCCACCTCCAGATGGTCCTGGGGAACATGGGGGTGCCGGGGGGCGGCTGCGACGTGTTCCGCGGGCACGACTCCATCCAGGGCGTCACCGACATCGGCGGCGGCCCCGAGACCCTGCCGGGCTACTACGGGGTCGGCGAGAGCGCCTGGAAGCACTGGGCCAAGGTCTGGGATGTCCCGTACGAGTGGCTTCTCTCGCGGTTCAAGTCCAAGCAGATGATGGAGAAGCCCGGCTTCACCGTGGCGCGCTGGTACGAGGGCGCGCTGCTGGATCCGAAGGAGCTGGGGCAGGATGTGCCCTTGAAGGCGGTCTTCTTCTGGGGGCACTCGACCAACTCCATGCAGCAGATGGACCGCGTCAAGAAGGCGCTGGAGAAGGTCGAGCTGGTCGTGGACGTGGACCCCTTCGTCACCAACACGGCGGTCCTGCCCGACCGCAAGGACGGCGTGTACATCCTGCCGGCGGCCACCAACTACGAGCAGTGGGGCTCGTCGGTGAACACGAACCGCGACAACCAGTACCGCCAGCGGGTCATCGAGCCCCTGTGGGAGGCCCGCACCGACCTGGCCATCATGGTCGACCTGGCCGAGCGGCTCGGGTTCCGGAAGCAGTTCACCCACAACATGAAAGGGGGCTGGCGCGGCATCCCGGCGAGCGTCAAGGACGCGAAGGCGTTCTCCGAGCAGACGATGAACGACGTCCTGCGCGAGATCAACACGGGGGCGCTGTCCATCGGCTACAACGGCCACACGCCGGAGCGGCTGAAGCGCCAGCAGGAGTGGGCCCACGTCTTCAACATCAAGACCAAGAAGGCGGAGGGCGGCCCGGTGCACGGCGAGCAGTGGGGGCTCCCGTGGCCGTGCTGGAGCGAGACCCATCCCGGCACACCCATCCTGTACCGCAACGACGTCCCGGTGGCGGAGGGCGGCTGCGGCTTCCGGGCGACCTGGGGACCCAAGGCGCCGGACGGCCGGACCTTGCTGGCCGCCGACGGCTCGGCGCCTCCCGGCGGACCGGGCGAGGGGTACCCGGCGCAGAAGGATTACGCGACCGACCTCACCCAGAACGCCATCAAGGAGGCGCTGGCGGCGGGGCGCAGCCCCTACGGCAACGGCCGCGCCCGGTTCAACTCCTGGAACATCCCGGACCCCGTCCCGGTCCACCGGGAGCCCATCCACAGCCCGCGGCCGGACCTGATCGTGAAGTGGCCGACCTACGACGACGTGAAGGAACACTACCGCGTCCCGCAGCCCTACAAGAGCCTGCAGAAGCCCGACTGGGTGAAGCAGTACCCCATCATCCTCACCACCGGCCGGGTGGTGGAGTTCGAGGGGGGCGGCGGGCAGGAGCGGAACTCGCTCTGGCTGGTCGAGCTGAACCCGGAGATGTACGTGGAGATGCATCCCAAGGTGGCGCACGACCACGGCCTCCGGCACGGCGAGATGTGCTGGATCGAGACGCCCGAGGACCAGGACGGCCGGCCCAGCCGGATCAAGGTCAAGGTGAAGGTCACCCGGCGCGTGGGCCCGGATACCGTGTTCCTGCCGTTCCACTGGGCCGGCGTGTTCGAGGGCAAGTCGCTGGCCGCCAAGTTTCCCGAGGGCACCGTCCCGTACACCATCGGGGAATCGGCCAACACGGTGACCACGTACGGCTACGATAGGGTGACGCAGATGCAGGAGACGAAGACCTCGCTCTGCCGCATCAAGAAGGCCTAGCCGGCCAGGCGGCGGAAAACGGCCCATCTGCGGCGTGCCGCCTTGCATCTGGGACCGTTTTGAGCCGCCTGGGGGACCAACAGGGGGCGATGAGATGGCTGAGACGAAGGTCACGGTGCCGTTCCGGCAGGCGGGCGGACCGGAGGCCAAATTTGCCGATACCCGCTTGAAGTTCTACGTGGACGTCAAGCGCTGCATCGAGTGCGGCGGGTGCGAGGTCGCGTGCAAGAACGAGAACAACGTGCCCGCCGGGATCGCTCGCATCCGCGTGGTGACCGTCAACGAGGGGGAGCCGGGCGAGACCAATGTGGCGGTGCCGTGCATGCACTGCTCCAAGGCGCCCTGCGTGGCCGTCTGCCCGGTGGACGCGCTGTTCCACCGGCCGGACGGGATCGTGGCGCTGAACAAGGAGACGTGCATCGGGTGCGGCTACTGCCTGTACGCCTGCCCCTTCGGCGCGCCGCAGTTCCCCAAGGGCGCGCCCTTCGGCGCCCGCGGCGTCATGGACAAGTGCACGTACTGCGCGGGCGGGCCCGAGGTGCCCTTCTCGGAGCGCGAGCAGCGCATGTACGGGTCCAACCGCATCGCGGAGGGCAAGCTCCCCGCCTGCGCGTCGGTCTGCGCCACCAAGGCGCTGGTGGCCGGCGACAGAGCCGAGAGCCGAGAGCCGAAACGAAGAGCCGAGAGCCGAGAGCCGAAACGAAGAGCCGAGAGCCTAGTGCCGAGAGCCGAGAGCCGAGAGCCGAAACGAAGAGCCGAGAGCCGAGAGCCGAGGCTAGCGGGAGTTCCTGCTCGGCTCTCGGCTCTAGGCTCTCGGCTCTCCTCGTAGGTGGTCATGGAACCCATTGTTCTCTGGCAGCAGAAGTGGGGCACGTCGCTCCACATCCCCTGGTACCTGTTCCTGGGCGGACTGGCGGGCGGCACCATGACGCTCGCCGCCCTGGCGGACCTGCTCGGCGGCAGGAGCGAGCGGCTCCGCTACTTCGCGCGCGTGGCCGCCTTCGTCACGACCCCGGCCATCGTCATCGGCGGCCTGTTCCTGACCTTGCACATGGGCAAGCCGGAGCGCGGCTTCGCCTTTCCGCTGTTCTTCACCAACTACCAGTCCTGGATGACGATCGGCGGCTGGATCGTGGGGGCCTTCGCGCCGTTGAGCGTCGCCTACGCGGCCGCGTGGTACTTCCGGCTGGACCGGCGCACCCGGCTCGCCCTGGCGCTGCCCGGCATCCCGCTCGGCATCCTGATGTCCCTCTACACGGGCTTCCTGCTCTCCGCCGCCTGGGTGATCCCGGCATCCCGGTGGTACGTGCCGCTGTGGGACAAGGCCTATCTCCCGGTGCTGTTCCTGCTCTCGGGATTCTCCACCGCGCTGGGGGCCGCCGGCCTGGCGGTCCTCCTCGTCAGCCGGATGCCGTGGCTCACCGGCGGGAAGGTCTTCGCCGACGAGGCCGGGGCGGTCGCCAAGGTGGCCAGCCGTGCGGACCTCGTGGCGGTGCTGGCCGAGGGCGCCTGGGTCTACGTCTTCCTGGCCTCCCTGAGCGCCGGCACCGTCGGGCAGCAGCTCGCCTACAAGCTGGTGACCCGGGGGGAGCTGGCGCCCTGGTTCTGGTGGGGCTTCGTGGCCACCGGCCTGGCCGCCCCCCTCGTGGTCGGCGTCCTCCACGTGATCGGCGAGCGGCTGGTGCGCGCCCGCATGGACTGGATGCTGTATGCGGAGTTCGCGCTCTTGCTGGTCGGCGGGCTCATGCTGCGCCACGTCATCGTGTGGGGCGGGGACCTGAAGGCCCCGCTGATCTTCCCGCCCTCGATGTGGCCTGTCCCGGCGGCCATGGGCGTGCCCATACCGGGAGTGGGAGGGTAGGGGATTGCAGATTGAAGATTTCAGATTTCAGATTTGAAGGCCCGGCGCGCGGCATGTGGACGGAGGTCGATCTGCAATCTGAAATCTGCAATTCGAACTGCCGCTCGATGCGGGTGAGGTGGATCGCCCTGGCAACGGTCTCCGGCCTGCTCGCGGCCGCGCCGCTGCTTGCCCAGCCGCGCGGCGACGCGGCGCGGGGGCGCGAGCTGTACCAGGAGAAGTGCGTGCTCTGCCACGGCGGCAAGGGGCAGGGGTGGGACTGGGCGGCGAAGGTGGAGAAGCCGCCGGTGCCCGTGCCCGACCTCGCCGTGGCGGCGCGGGAGCGCTCCGACCAGTTCCTCTTCGACGTGGTGAAGGAGGGCGGGGAGGCCGTGGGGAAGACGCGCTTCATGCCGCCCTTCGGCTTTCAGCTCACGGATGCGGAGGTCTGGGACCTGGTGGCCTACATGCGGGCGCTGAGCCAGGGGAAGCCATGAGGGGGCGGGTGGCCGCGGGATTCCTCGCCGCCGTGCTGATGGGCGTGCCCCTGTCCCCAGCTGGCGCGGGCGAGCACGGAGCCGCGGTGCCGCGCGAGCCGACCGGGCTCGTGCCGCACGCCATCGCCGTGGCCGACTTCAACGGCGACGGCGCTCCGGACATCGCCGTCCCGGCCGCGGCGGAGCGCAAGGTGACGGTCCTCCTGACCGACGGCAAGGGCCGCATCGCGTCCAACCACGCCTATCCCACCGGACGGGGCCCGAGCTGGGTGGAAGTCGGGGACTGGAACGGCGATGGCAAGGCGGACCTGGTGACCACGAACACCGGGGGCGGGAGCTTGACGCTCTACCTGGGGGATGGCACCGGGAAGTTCGGCGGCGCGCAGCAGATTCCCGACATCGCGGGACCCGCGTCCGTCGTGGCCCTCCCCGGCAGGGCCGGTCGCCCGCCGGCCCTGGCCGTGGTCCAGGCGCGTGACTCGCGCCTGCTCATCCTGACGAGCGCGGGGGGCCGATTCAGCGTCTCGCAGCACTACGAGGTCGGGCGGGCGCCGCATATCCTGACGCGGGTGGATCTCAACCGGGACGGCACGCCGGACCTCGTGGTGGGCAGCTTCGCCAGGCACCTGCTGCACGTCTTCCTCGGCAACGCGGATGGCACCTTCCGGCCGGGGCCCGAGACCGCGGTGGGACGATTTCCCCACTACGTGGCGGCGGGCGACTGGAACCGGGACGGCCACGAGGACCTGGCGGTGACCAGCGCCGGCGAGGACGCCATCCACCTGCTGGCGGGCGACGGGACGGGGGCCTTGCGCCGCGCGGGAAGCCTGCCCACCGGGAGCAACCCGCACGGGCTCGCGGCCGCCGACGTGGACGGGGACGGCCTGACCGACCTGGTGGTCTCCACCCGCAGCGCCTTCGAGCTGCAGGTCTTCCTGGGGGACGGCCAGGGCGGCTTCCGTGCCCGCCCGCGGCTCAGGACCGGCGAGGACGTGATCGCGCTGGCCGCGGCGGACTTCGACCGGGACGGCGTGGTGGACCTGGCGCTGGTCTCCGCGAGCCACCACGCGGTGCTCCTCGTACGCGGAGACGGCCAGGGCGGCTTCGCGCCGTTCGCGGCGCCCGCGGCCGGGGCAGCCGAGAGGGTGCCGTGAGTCAGGCAGAGGTCGGCGCGGGAATCTCCGTCAAGCAGATGGGGGAGCGCGTCCCGCTGGGGCGGGTGGGCATTGCCGCCGGCATCGCGGCCGCGCTGACCCTGGTCGTCCTGGTCCTGGTGGTGGCGGCAAGCACCTCGGCCTGGTCCCTGCTGGCGGCCGGACGGAACCTCATTCCCGAGGCGTATTACCCGGCCTCGGGCTTCCTGCTGGTCCTGGCCACCACGGTGGGCCAGCTCGTGGGCTGGGCGGGGGCCAGCGCGCTCTGCCTGCACGTCTTGACCCTGCTCCGCATCCCCGCGACCTGGACCAGCGTCCGCCTGGCCATGAGCGTCATCTACCTGGGCCTCACGGTCTTGCCGCTGCTGGCCTACGAGGTGATCTTCGGGCAGCCGCTCCTGGGGCTGCCCCGCACCGGACTCGAGGAGTGGCTGGCGGCGACCCATCCGGACGCCCACTGGCTGCTGTTCCGGGCGCACCCGGTCGTGGACTACTCGCTCCTTCCGCTGGCGGCCGTGTTCCTGGGCGTGCTCTGGGGCGCCGGCGAGCGGGTGGTGCGGCAGAGTCTCCTCGTCCAGACGATCCTCGCGCTGGCCCTGTTCCTGACCTCGCTGTCGGTCGCGCTGTCCCTGGGCATTCACTCGACCCTGGTCCACATCAGGATGGGGTGAGCATGAACCGAATTTCAGATTGCAGATTTCAGATGTGGTTATTGAACATCTGAAATCTCGAATCTGAAATCTGCAATCGGAGTGATATGGCTGAGCGGGTGCGGCTCCACAAGTACAGCGGCGGGCGGTTCGAGGCGATCGAGGTGCCGGTGGTGGAGGAGCGCCCGCTGTCCCTCTACGTGAACGGCCACGAGCTGGTCACGCTGCTCTGCACCCCGACCAAGCTGGAGGAGCTGGTCGTCGGCTTCCTGGCCTTCGAGGGGATCATCCGGGGCATCGGCGACATCCGCGCGCTGAAGGTCGAGCCGCTCTTCGGCTATGCCGACATCGAGCTGGCCGGCGACTTCGTCCCTCCCCGCCAGCGCGTCCACACCTCGGGCTGCGGCGGCGGGGTGAGCTTTTCCCTGGAGACGCAGGCGTCCGAGGCGCTCCAGGCCCCGTTCGCCGTGGAGCCCGCCGCCCTCTTCGCGCTGATCCGGGCGCTGTACCTGGAGGCCCAGGCCTATCGGGAGTCGCGGGGCATCCACGCGGCCGCCATGGCCGATGGCGAGAAGCTGCTCATCGTGGCCGAGGACGTGGGGCGCCACAACGCGGTGGACAAGGTGTGCGGCGAGGCCATGCTCCGCGGCATCCCGGCGGCGGGCAAGATCCTGCTCGCGACCGGCCGGATCTCGTCGGAGATGCTGCGGAAGGCCGCCCACATGGGCACGCCCATCGTCGTCTCGCGCACCTCGGCGACCAGCATGTCCATGCGCCTGGCCAAGCGCCTGGGCCTCACGCTGGTCGGCTACGTCCGGGGCGACGGGTTCTACGCGTACAGCCGTCCCGACCGGCTCCTCGGGGCCGAGGCCCGCGTGCCGGCGCTGGAGAAGACCGCCGTCGGCTGACCCTGCGCGGTGCAGACTTTCCGGGAGTCTTGCGGTATGCTGGGCCGGCGTGCGAGGAGGCCATGACGGGAGCGGTTCTCGCGGGCGGGCGCTCGACCCGCATGGGGACGAACAAGGCCCTGCTGGCGTTCGAGGGCGTCCGGCTGATCGACCGGCTCGTGGGCACGCTCCGGCCCCTGTTCGAGGAGGTCCTGATCGTCGCCAACGATCCGGCCCCCTACGCCGACCTCGGCGTGCCGGTCGTGCCCGACCGCATCCCCGAGAAGGGGTCCCTGGGCGGGATCTACACCGCGGTCTATCACGGCCGCGCTCCCCACACCTTCTGCATCGCCTGCGACATGCCCTTCCCCAGTCCGGCGGTGATCGGCCACCTGCGGGATGCCGCCCCGGGGTACGACCTCGTGGTCCCCCGGACCACGGACGGGTACCAGCCGCTCCACGCCGTGTACGGCAAGGCGTGCCTGGCCCACATGGAAGCCATGCTCCGCGCCAACCGCCTGAAGATCGACCGCCTGTTCCCCCTGGTGCGGGTGCGGACGGTGGGAGAGGACGAGCTGCGCCCGCTGGACCCCGGCCTGCGCTGCTTCGTCAACGTCAACACGCAGGAAGAGCTGGCAGCAGCCAATCGCCTCGCCGGCCAGGCGGCGTAAAGGGTCCTCCGTCCCTCGAGGGTAGTGCGCCTGTCGCCGCCGGGCGAGATCGCCGCGACAATTGCCGAGACCCACCCTTGACACCGCTCCCCACCTGAACCAGGATTGTCCACGACAGGATGATGAGAGGCGCGCCGCGGCGGTGCGCCGGTGCAGCGCCGAGGCACGGCCCGTGGGAGCAGGGTCCCATGGGCCTTCGGCTTTCTGGCACCCCTTCCGCGTGTGGGCCGGAGCAGTGGAGGGACGCCATGTACTTCAAGCAGATCCTCGACGAGCGGTGCGGCTGTGCGTCCTACATCGTCGCCTCCCGGAAGACGCGCGAGGCGGCGATCGTGGACCCGTCGATCTCGACCGGGCCCTACGAGGAGATCCTGCGTGAGCGGGACTTCAAGCTTCGCTATGTCGTCGACACGCACGTCCATGCCGACCATGTCTCCGGGGCACGCCGGCTGCGGGAAGCCTACGAGGCGGAGCTGTGCCTGCACGAGTGCGCGGCCGTCGCCTACCCGTTCCGGGGGCTGAAGGATGGCGGGGAGCTGCCGCTGGGCCAGCTCCGCCTGCGCGTGCTCCACACGCCCGGGCATCGGCCCGAGCTGATCTCGCTCCTGGTCGTCAATCCCCCGCGGAGCCCGGAGCCCTCCATGGTCCTCACGGGCGATTCGCTGCTGGTGGGCGACGTGGGGCGGCCGGACTTCGGGGGCGGCGACGCCTTCGCGCAGCAGGGGAGCGTGGGGCGGCTGCTGGCCCTGCCGGACTGGGTCGAGGTGTTCCCGGGACACTTCGAGGGGCCGTGCGGCAAGGGGATGTGCGGGCGGCCCAGCACGACCATCGGCTTCGAGCGCCGCTTCAACCCGGTTGCCCGCCTGGAGCGCGCCGAGTTCCTGGCCGCGCTCCAGGCGGGCATCCCGCCCCGGCCGCTCAACATGGCGGCCATCGAGGCCACGAACCGCGGCCTGGCGCAGATGGAGTGGGCCATGCTGACGACGGCCGCACGCGTCACCGAGCTGGGCGTGGACGCCGTGGAGGCGCGGCCCGACTCCGCCGTCCTGCTGGACGTCCGGGAGCCGGAGGAGTACGCGCGCGGCCACCTGCCCGGCGCCCTGAACATCCCGCAGGCGGAGCTGGCCACGCGTCTCGCCGAGCTTCCCCGCGATCGTCCCATCATCGTGGTGTGCCAGGTGGGCCAGCGGTCCCTGCGGGCCGCGCAGTTCTTGAAGCAGGTGGACTTCGGCGAGGTGATGAGCCTGGGCGGAGGGACCGTCGCCTGGCAGAAGGCCGGGAAGCCGCTGGAAGGCGCCGCGGCCGTGGATGGCCGCCGCGTCGTGGAGTCGTCGTGGCTGCACGCCGGCGCAACGGGAGGTTGAGGATTCGCCACTGCGATCCGGCAGCGCCTGGCTACCGGGCTGCAGCGGCCCGCGGCACCGACTATCTCCTTGACTTGCCGCGGCCATGTGGTAGCTTCCTCTTGCGGCCGTCACGCGTGCTGTAGCGATCGGGGGGGCGGCCATGGCAGGTCGTGCAGTCCCGAATCTCTGCTCCGCTCTCACGGCCCCCCGGGCGTCCGCCCCGGAGGGCCTTGTTGTTTCTGCCGGTGGGAGAGGAGGGGGCGATGGAAACGGTGGCGCAGGAGGAGCGGAACGTCAGCTTCGAGCAGCTGAAGAAGTTCGGCACGCGGTGGGCGGTGCTCACCGCCCTCGGCCTGGATCTCGCGCGCCAGGGAGTCCGGGTGCCGGCCGCGATGGACGAGGAGCTGAAGCTCGTCCGGATGAAGATCCTGTCCGGCTGCTTCTCCCCCTGCGAGGTCGGCTGCTCGCTGAGCAAGGTCGAGGGCCAGTTCGTGGCGGCCGGGGCGTCGCTGGGCGAGGAGTACCTGCGCCCGTGGTTCGACCTCCTGGCGCAGGCGATGCAAGGCGCGATCGACCCTCAGCGCATCGCCGATATCCCCGCGCTCCAGCCCGTGGCCACGGACTGCAAGTTCCTGGCGTGCCACTGCGGCTGAACAGAACCGGATTCCGTCTCACGCAGAGACGCAAAGACGCAAGGGAAATCCGGAACGTCTCTCTCTGCGGCTTCGCGTCTCTGCGTGAGGCGATGCCCGACGGTCCCCCGCTCAGCGCTCCACGGTGAAGCGGTTCGCGCCGGTGTCGAAGCCGGCGCTCCGGCCGTAGCGGGTGACGACCTGCAGGATGCGCGCGCCCGGCGCCGCGGACTGGGAGATCACGATCGTGCAGGTGAGCGTCGTGCCATCCGGATTCGAGTGGAACGACGCGGTGGTCACGTAGGTGTCCGGCGTCCCCTCGCGCAGGGCCTGGACCGCCGTCACCCCCTTGAGGTTGTGACCGCGGAGCAGCACCACCGTGGTGGCGCCCGGAGGGCTCGCACCCGGGCTCACGCTGAAGATGACGGGACCGGACCCGGAGATGCCCGCCGCCCCGAGCGCCACTGGCCAGAGGACCAGCGCAGCAACCAGCAGCGCCGCGCTGACCCGACCGAGCGGTTGCGCCATGTCCTTCCCCCTTGGCGTCGAGTATCGAGCATCAGAGCGGGATGTCAAGGCGGCCCAGCCGAGCTGGCTCATGGCTCATAGCTCATGCCTCGGGCCATGAGCCATCTGCCAGCGTTGACAGCCTGAAGTGCCTCTGTTAGGGTGCCGGTCGATCGGTCTCCCACGGAGGTTGGCATGGCGGTGCGCCTTCCCATCTATCTCGATCACCAGGCCACGACCCCGGTCGCCCCCGAGGTGTTCGAGGCCATGCGCCCGTATTTCCGCGAGCACTTCGGCAACCCCTCGTCGCGCAGCCACGCGTTCGGCTGGGCCGCGGATCAGGCGGTGGAGGCCGCGCGCGGCCAGGTGGCGGCGCTCATCGGCTGCAAGCCGATGGAAGTGGTCTTCACCTCCGGCGCCACCGAGGCCGACAACCTGGCCGTCCGGGGTGTGGCGCAGGCCTACAGGGAGAAGGGGACGCATCTCGTCACCACGCAGTTCGAGCACCACGCCGTCCTGGATCCCTGCAAGCGACTCGAGAAGGAGGGATTCCAGGTGACCTATCTCCCCGTCGGCCGCGAGGGCGTCGTGGACCCGGCGGACGTGGAGAAGGCCCTCACGGCGAAGACCATCCTCGTCTCCATCATGCACGTGAACAACGAGATCGGCACCGTGCAGCCGCTCGCGGAGATCGGCAAGCTGTGCAAGGCCCGGGGCGTGCTCTTCCACACCGACGCCGTGCAGGGTGTCGGGAAGTTGCCGATCTCCGTGGACGGCATGGGGATCGACCTGCTCTCGCTCACCGCGCACAAGGTCTACGGCCCCAAGGGCATCGGCGCGCTGTACGTGCGGATGAGCGCCCCGCGCGTCCGGCTCGTCCCGCTCCTGGACGGCGGCGGCCAGGAGAAGGGCCGGCGCAGCGGAACGCTGAACGTCCCCGGGATCGTCGGCCTGGGCGCCGCGTGCGAGCTGGCCGGCCAGCTCGCGAAGGCCGAGGCCGAGCGGCTGACGGCCCTCCGCGAGCGTCTCTGGCAGGGTCTCTCCATGCGGCTGGACCGCATCCGGATCAACGGCCATCCTACCGCCCGCATTCCCGGCAACCTCAACGTCGCGTTCGAGGACGTCGAGGCCGGGGCGCTCATCATGTCGCTCAAGGACATCGCCCTGTCGCCGGGCTCGGCCTGCTCCTCCGGGGCGGCCGAGGCCAGCCACGTCCTGCGCGCCCTGGGCATCGGGGACCTGGCGCACAGCAGCATCCGCTTCGGCCTCGGCCGGGGCACCACCGAGGAGGAGATCGACCACACGGTGGCCCGCGTCGCCGAGGAGGTGGGCCGCCTCCGCGCCCGCCGCGCGCGCTGATCCTGCCGCCCGCGTTTGTCCGCGGCTCAATCCTGCCCGCCGCCCCGCCTTGACATCCCGCATCCTGGGAAATATGTTGCGTGCGGCTCCGGCTCGCGTACGAGCCTGGCGCATTCTCGCAGTCCACAGGGGCAGAGATGGGCAGGCTCGTTCAGGTCCGCCACCGCGTGCCGGTTGGTCTCGCGCTGTTCTCCGCCGTCGCCCTCCTGGCCTTCGGCCAGCCGGCCCGCGCCGGGACGGCCCTCAACCAGCTCTGCGGCAGCGCGAAGCTGGGGGACGGCTGCATCGGCGCCTTCCGGTCTCCGACGCCCACGCTGCCGCGCATGACGGGCCCCCGCACGCTGCCCCGCACCGTCGGGCCACGGGTCGCGCCTCGGCCCCGCGTCGGCGGCGCCTTCGGCGGGATGGGCGGCGCCATCATGGGGATGTTCCTGGAACAGGCGCTCTCCTCCGCGCTGGACTCCGCCCTGGATGCGGGGGCGGATGCCGCCCAGGCGGCCGCGCAGGCCCAGGCGGAGGCCGCGCAGCGGGAAGTGCAGGCGCTCCAGGAAGCCGTCCGGCAGCAGCAGCGGCTCCAGGAGGAGCGGGAGAACAGGTTCATCTCCGCGCTGGCCGATCGGCCGGCCAGCGAGATCATCGGCGGGTCAGGCGACCTCGGGATCTTGGAGACCGTGCGCGCGGAGGCCGGCGCGCCATTCGACGGCAACGACCCGCACTCCACCTGGACGACGGCTCACGACGCCTGGTTCACGCCCGAGCCGGCCGCCGCCGTCCAGGCTGGCTCCAGCCCCGTGCCGACCGGCGACCCCGCCGTTGCCGCCAACCTTCGCCCGATCGACTGCATGGGCAAGATCTGCGCCTTCCCGCCCGGCAACGTGCGGGCCCCGATCGTGAAGACGACCCCGACGGGCCCCGGGTCCCAGCCCGGCCTGTCAGGGGCCTCGTCCGGCACGCCGAGCGTGGTCACGCAGTGGCGACAGGCCGGCAACCGGGTGGTCTGGGCGGCGCGACGGGAGTTTTCGGACGCGATGGAGAACGCTCGCTCGCCGGAAATTCCCGCGCAGGTACTGGGCTCCGGCGCGGTCGGCTGGGGGGAGCAGGCCCTCCCCGGCATGCAGCAGAAAATCGCGGCCGAGGGCCGCGGCATCTACGAGCGCGTCATGGAAGAGCTGATCGCGGAGAGCTTCGGCGTGATCTCGGATGCCGTCTCCGGCCGCTGGGAGGCCGCCCGCGAGCGCAGCGACACCATCGGGGACCGGGTGCGCGAGAGCATCCTGCCCGAGTTCAAGATGGCCCGCCTCGTCTTGAAAGGGGACGGGCGCGGGGCGGGCGAGGTGGCCGGGGACCAGTTCTGGGAGCACGCCAAGGAGACGGCCAAGGAGAAGGGCAAAGAGGCGCTGGACCGCCTGCCGGGTCCCGAGTGGGTGGCTGAGGGGGCCGGGCACTCCGTGGACATGGTGGACCACTGGCTGCAGTTGATCCGGGCCAAGTAGGCATGGCACGGCTCGTCGTCGCGCTCGCACTGCTCCTTGTCGCCGCTCGTCCGCTTGCCGCCGGCACGGCCGCGCCGGAGCTGTGGGTCTGGAAGGGCGCCACGCTCGCGCCGCTCGTCACGCCGGCTGCCTTCTCGGATCTACACGTCCGACTCGCCAGTCAGTTCGAAGTGCTGGATGGCCGGGTCGTCGGGCTCACCTCCGGCGGCGAGCTGCTCGACCTCACCGCGCGTCGCCTCCTGCCCGCCGCCACGCCGCTCGGCATCACGTCGGTCAGCGCGGACAGGCAGCTCCTGATCGTTGTCCGTGGCCGCCGCCTTGGCGTGTACGAGGCCGGGGCCGTCGCGGAGAAGGTCCAGCTTCCGCAGGACGGCCTGACCGTCGTGGCGGGCGCCAAGCAACGGCTGTACCTCTACGGTCCGCAGGGGGCCGGCGCCGTGATCTACCTCCTGGAGCAGGGCCGTGCGGGCACGCTGCTCGAAATCCCGGACGGGCGCATCTCCGCCCTCAGCGTCATCGGAGAGCGCCTCTTCTTCGCGGTCGGCAACGCCATCTTCACGGTGGCGGAGGGCCAGCGGCCGGCCATCGTCTTCGTCGCCGCCGGCGAATCCGACATTCGCTCGATCGCTCCCGACCCTCGCACCGGGCTGCTCTACTTCTCCGCGGGCGACACGGTCTACGCCATGCGGGCCGGCATGGCCGTCTCCATCCTGCGCGGGCTGGAGGGCATCCTTCGCTACGCGGGCGACGGACTCTACGTTCTGGATCCCTGGCAGGGCTCCCTCGTCAAGCTGCAGGGGCTGGAGAAGCTGCTGGAACTGGGGGCGGGCGCGTCCCAATCCGGCGCGGAGGGGCCGCCGGCCGAGTTCAAGGAGTGACGCCATGCTGCGCTGTCTCGCAACCACCATCGCTCGCCGATCGGCTGGCCTCCTGGGTGTGGTCGCCCTCGGGGCCCTCGTCGGCTGCGCAGTTCCCGCCACGGAATTCAAGGGCAGCTTCAGGTGGCAACCGGTGCCGGCCGCGGGGAAGCTCGATGCGCACGTGCGAGTCACCGCGACCTTTCAGTACACCGGCGCCATTCCGGACTGGGCCAAGGAGAGCGAGACCGAGACGAACCGAGTGCGTGCGTACGGCGAGCTGATCGTGGAAGACATGGCCGCCTCGGGCGCCTTTGCCAGCGTGAACGCGCCGGGGCGACAGGATCACGACCTCGACATCGCCATAGACCTCGCGCAGCACGTGGGGACCACGTTCGCCACCCAGCACACGCTGAAGATGGTCGTCAAGATCACCGACCCCGCGACGACGACCGCGATCCGGGAATACCGGCGAGAGCGCGTCGTCGGCGCGCTCTTCTCGTACCTGGAGGAATTCAAGGCGACCATGCCGGCCTGGCTGTCGGAGATCCGGGGCGAGATGCTGGCCGAGTTCGGTGGCGGAGCGCTCCGGAACACCCTCTTCGCCGGACGCCGTGCCAAAGCCGTCGGCGAGGACGTGAGGCGCGCGCGGGCTGCCCAAGCGCGTGGCGATTACCCCTCCGCCGTCACCGGCCTGCGGCGGGCACTGGCGGCAGACCCCGCCGGGATTGCGCCGATCATGGCCGGCGTCGAGCTGCTTCACGTGCTCTGCGACCCCGAGGGCGCGAGGCGGCTCGGCGAGACATCGCCAAAGGACCAGCCGTCTGACGTCGGATTTGCAGCGGCCCTGGCCGGCACCACCGTCACCCCCCATCCCCCCGCCTGCCAGGCCCAGCAGTTGAACAAGGACGCCGTCGCCCTCGCCCGGGCCGGGCAGCGGGCCGAGGCCCTGGCCAAGCTCACCGAGGCGCGCCGGCTCGCCCCCGGCCTGGTGCCCAAGGCGAGCTACAACGCCGCGCTCCTGCTGGAGCAGAGCGGGAAACCCCAGGAGGCCGTCGCGGCCTACCGGGAGGCCTACCAGGGCTTCCTGCTCCCCGCGGACCAGCAGGAGGCCCTGAAACGCGTGGTGACCTGCGCCCAGCGGCACAACGTGGCCCCCAGCGACGCCGCCGACCGCCGCTACCGCCTGGGCATCGTGCGGGCGCAGCAGAAGCGCTACCCCGACGCGGTGGCCGAGTTCGAGGCGGCCCTGGCCGAGGCCCCCTGGCTCGTGGACGCCTACTACAACCTGGGCCTGGTCTACGACTTCACCGACGCCCCCGCCCCGGCCGCCCAGGCCCTCCGCACGTACCTCAGCCTGGCCCCCCAGAGCCCCCACGCCAGCGCGGTGAAGACCAAGATCGTGGAGCTGGAGGACAAGCTGGGACGGTGAAGTAATCATGCCCGCTACCCCGCACGCTTGACACGAGTTCGCACCGGCCATATGGTTCGCAGGTCCGCCCACACACCACCCGGGAATGGAGCCTGCCATGTTCAAGTTCAAGCACCACGTCTTCGTGTGCGTGAACCAGCGGCCGGCCGGGCACCCCAAGGGGGACTGCGCGTCCAGGCAGTCCCGGGCCGTCTTCCAGAAATTCCAGGAGGAGACGGAGAAGCGCCAGCTCTGGGGCAGCGTGGCCGTGAACGGCACGACCTGCCTCGGTCCCTGCGCGACCGGGCCCACCGTGGTCATCTATCCGGAGGGCGTCTGGTACGCGAAGGTCGCGGTCGAGGACGTCGAGGAGATCATGGACCAGCACATCGTCGGCGGCCGGCCGGTGGAGCGACTCCTGCTCGAGAAGCTGGTCCAGGAGGCGCAGTAGGCCGCAGGCGCCGAGGCGCAGAGGCGAAAGGGCGAAAGACGAAGAGGCGCAAGCACGAAGAGGCGATGTGTTCTGCGTCGATCACGGAAGATCGCGCCGTGCCCCGGGCCCGTGCCCCGGGGCACCTTTTTTTCGCCCCGCTTCTCTGCTATGCTGCTCCACGCCTCTTCGCCCCTGCGCCTCCGCGGAAAACTGGGGGATCGTCCAATGGCAGGACTGCAGACTTTGGATCTGCGTATCGAGGTTCGAATCCTCGTCCCCCAGCCAGCTTCAAATGCCGAATGCGGGATGCGGGATGCGGGATGACCCCGAGCCCGGGGGTCGGGGGGTCGAGGGCTGGGGTCGGGGAAGAGCAAGGAGCCGGGCCGGGGTCGGAGTTATAGCTGCCTGAGCCTCTCCGGCATTTGCGAACGGCATCAGGCTAGATCCCCCCAACCCCCCTTTGAAAACGAGGGGCGAGGGGGGATTTGATTTTTTCGGCACTCGGCACGAGGCACTCGGCACTCGGTTAGCACTCGGCACTTCTGAGGAGAGAGAGCCATGAGCCATGAGCGGCGGGCGCACCGGCCGGCGGTCACGGGACGGCGTGGGATGGTGGCGAGCGCGCATCCGCTGGCCAGCGCCGCCGGACTCGAGATGCTGATCCGCGGGGGCAACGCCGTGGACGCGGCCGTGGCAGCGGCGTCGACCTTGAACGCGGTGGAGCCGTTCATGTCGGGCGTCGGCGGCGTCGGCCTCATGCTCCTCACGCTGGCGGGCGGGGAGCGAACGGTGCTGGACTTCATGGGCAAGACGCCATTCGCCGCCCGCGCCGAAGACTGCAACGAGACGGAGCTGGAGAGGGGGCCGAAATCCTCCCTCGTGCCCGGCAACTTTTTCGGCTGGTGGGTGGCCCTCATCACCCACGGCCGCCTCTCGCCCGACGTGGTGTTCGGTCCCGCCATCCGCTACGCCGAGGAGGGATTCCCGCTGACCCACCGGGGCGCCTGGTTCTTCGCCGAGCAGCGCGGACGACTCGACGCCAGGGCGGCCGCGCTGTTCTGCCCCGGCGGCGAATCGCCCCGCACGGGCACCGTCCTCGCGCACAAGGCACTCGCGGCGACGCTGCGCCGACTGGTGGGGGAAGGTCCGAATCTGCTCTACCGGGGAGAGCTGGGACGACGGCTGTGTGAGGCGGTGCAGGCGGCGGGCGGCTGGCTGGCTCCGAAGGACCTGGAGGCGTTCCAGCCGACCTGGACGCAGCCCGTGTTTTCCCGGTTCCGCGACGTGGAGGTGATGAGCGTTCCCCCGCCCGCGGCCGGCGTGCAGCTCCTCGAGACCTTGAACATCGTGGAAGGCTTCGACGTGCGTCGGCTTGGCCATAACAGCACCGAGTACCTGCACGCCGTGATCGAGGCGGTGAAGCTGGCCATGGCGGACCGCGTCGCGTACCAGTCCATCCCCGACCCGCCCGCCCGCGGCCTGCTGAGCAAGCCGTACGCGGCCGCACAGCGGGCGCGCATCGGCGAGCGTGCGGCGATCTGCGGCGGGGAGCGGTACACGGCGGAGCCGCCGCCCGGCGCCGTGCCGCCCGGCGATCCCTACGGCTATCAGCGGGAGCACACCACGCACCTCAGCGTGGTGGACGGGGAGGGGAACGCCGTCTCGATCACGCAGACGCTCGGGAGCCCGTTCGGCTCCGGCTTCATTGCGGGCGACACCGGCATCCTCATGAACAACCTGCTGATGTGGAACGACCTCGACCAGCGGAGCCCCAACGCGCTCCGGCCGCACCGGAAGGTCGAGACCCGCATGGCCCAGGCCCAGGCCTTCCGCGACGGCCGGCTGCTGCTGGCGATCGGCACCCCGGGCAGCTACGGCATCCCCCAGACCACCGCGCAGATGATGCTGAACGCGCTGGAGTTCGGCATGGACGTGCAGGAGGCGATCGAGGCGCCCCGGGTGCGCGTGTACGCCGACCGCACCGTGGATGCCGAGGGACGCATCCCCGCCGAGGTCCGGGAGGCGCTCGCCGCCCGCGGCCATGTCGTCCGCACGCTCCCCGACTGGTCCTGGGTCGTGGGCGGCGGCCAGGGCGTGTGGGTGGATCCGCAGAGCGGCACACTGTTCGGCGGCGCGGATCCCCGGAGGGATGGGTACGCGATCGGCTACTGAGAACCGCAGGCGCAGAGGCGTTCGGGGGCAGAGGCGCAAGGAACAGCCCGTCCGCGCGATCTTGCCTCTGCGTGGCGCCGCCTCCGGGCGCGTCCGCGCCTGTACGGTTTCCTTCGCCGCCGCGCCCCGGCGCCTCTGCGCCCCCTGCGGTTCTACATCGGCTCATCCGCCGTCGGGCCGTAGATCGAAGGCAGGGGGACGTTCTGCAGGCGCAGGTAGACCGAGAGCTGGCCGCGGTGGTGCACCATGTGGTTCAGGCCCATGGAGCGGATCATGGCCGCCCGCGGCATCTCCACCACGACCTGGCCCTGCTTCTTCAGCCGCCAGGTGGCCTGCATGCGCGGATCGTCCTGCCGCTTCAGCGCCTCGGTGATCTTCCCGATGTTCGTATCGAAGGTCTGCAGCAGCTGGGCGCGGTCCGTGGGGGCGCGCGGGGTGGAGCGGGAGGCGGCGACGTCGAACTCGTCCTGGTCGAGGATCCCCGCGATCCAGCCGGGAATCTCGGCGATATGGCCGGCCAGCCGGCCCAGCGTCATCGATTTCTCGTGCGGCTTCCACCCGAACTGCTCCACCGGCACCCGCTCCAGCAGCCGCCGCGTGGTGGCCGCCTCGTGCCCCAGCTCCGCCAGCATCGGCTCCGCAAGGCTCATGGGCGCTCCTCCCTGTGGTCCTGCGATCCCGTCCGACCGCCGGACGCGACGCGGTAGCGGCACGCCGGCATGTCGATTATACTCCTTGCCCTATGAGCCGCCATCCCGCAAGTACTTCGTGGCGGAGGCGCTGGGAACCCGTCGCGCTCCTGCTCGTGGCCGTCGGGGCGAACAGAAATGAGTCGGAGACTTGGGTGCCCCCCCGCCCTTGTTCCTCCCTGGTTTCTGGGCTATGATTCCTCGTCCCGCCAGCTTTTCAGCCATACCTGTCCATCTCTCGGCATCGTTATGGGGGAGGGTCCATGAAGAGTGAGCACTTCGGCGCGCGAGACACGCTGGCCACCAGCCAGGGCCCCGTGACCATTTACCGCCTGGATGCGCTGGCCCGTGCGGGCGTGGCCCCCGGACTGGAACGGTTACCGTTCTCCATCAAGGTGCTGCTGGAGGCCGCGGTCCGCTGCCTGGACGGCGTGCTGGTGCGGGAGAGCGACGTCCGCACCCTGGGGAACTGGAACGCGTCCGCGCCGGGGAGCGAGGAGATCGCGTTCTTGCCCGCCCGCGTGCTCCTGCAGGACCTGACCGGCGTGCCGGCCGTCGCGGACCTCGCCGCCATGCGCGCGGCCATGGCGCGCCTGGGCGGGAAGGCGACGCGCATCAACCCGCTGGTCCCGGTGGACCTGGTGGTGGACCACTCGGTGCAGGTGGACACCTTCGGCTCGCCGCTCGCGCTGCGCCGGAACGCCGAGATCGAGTTCGAGCGGAACCGGGAGCGCTTCGAGTTCATCCGCTGGGGGCAGGAGGCCTTCTCGAACTTCCGCGTGGTGCCGCCGGCCACCGGCATCGTGCACCAGGTGAACCTGGAGTACCTGGGCAAGGTGGTGATGACCCGGCGGGACGGCGGCGCGGTCACGGCGTTTCCCGACACGCTGGTGGGGACCGACTCGCACACCACCATGATCAACGGGCTGGGCGTCGTGGGCTGGGGCGTGGGCGGGATCGAGGCCGAGGCGGCCATGCTCGGGCAGCCGCTCTACATGCTGCCGCCGCGCGTGGTCGGCGTCAAGCTGTTCGGCGAGCTGCGGGAGGGCGTCACCGCGACCGACCTCGTCCTCACCGTGACCCAGATCCTGCGCAAGAAGGGCGTGGTCGAGCAGTTCGTGGAGTTCTACGGTCCCGGCCTGAGCCAGATGGCGCTGCCCGACCGGGCGACCCTGGCGAACATGGCGCCGGAGTACGGCGCGACCGTGGGCTTCTTCCCGGTGGACGCCGAGACGCTCCGGTACCTGGCGCGCACCGGCCGGAGCGCCGTGCAGGTCGAGCTGGTGGAGCGCTACACCAAGGCCCAGGGCCTCTTCCGGACCGAGGCCACGCCCGATCCGATCTTCAGCGACACGGTCGAGCTGGATCTCGGCACGGTGGAGCCCAGCCTGGCCGGGCCCAAGCGGCCGCACGACCGGGTGGCGCTCAAGGCCATGAAGGCCGGCTTCCGGCAGGCGCTCACGGCGCCGGTGAAGGAGCGGGGCTTCGGCCTGACGGCCGAGGAGGTGTCCCGGACCGTCCCCTTCACAGACAACGGGTCGGCGGGCACGCTGGGGCATGGCGCGGTGGTGATCGCCGCCATCACGAGCTGCACCAACACGTCCAACCCGTCCGTGATGCTGGCCGCGGGCCTGCTCGCCCGCAAGGCGGTGGCCCGCGGTCTGAAGGTCCCGGCCCACGTCAAGACGAGCCTCTCGCCGGGGTCCAAGGTGGTCACGCAGTACCTCGCCCGGACGGGGCTCATGGCCGACCTGGAGCGGCTGGGCTACCACCTCACGGGCTACGGCTGCATGACCTGCATCGGCAACAGCGGCCCGCTGCCCGAGCCGGTGGCGGCCGCGGTGACCGAGGGGAAGCTGGTGGCGGCGGCCGTGCTCTCGGGCAACCGGAACTTCGAGGGCCGGGTGCACCCGCTGGTGAAGGCGAACTACCTGGCCTCGCCGCCGCTGGTGGTGGCCTATGCGCTGGCCGGCCGGGTGGACCTCGACCTGACCAGCGAGCCGATCGGGACGGACGGTCAGGGGCGGCCGGTCTACCTGGCCGACATCTGGCCCAGCCAGAAGGAGGTGGCGGACCTCCAGGCGCTGATCGACGCGGAGATGTTCCAGCAGTCCTACGGCGACGTCTTCGGCGGCAACGAGGCCTGGAACAAGATCGCGGGCACGCGGGGCGACCTGTTCACCTTCAAGCCGGAGTCCACCTACATCCAGGAGCCCCCCTTCTTCGCGGGCCTCGCACCGGAGCCCGCGCCGCTCTGCGACATCGTGAACGCGCGGATCCTCGCCGTGCTGGGCGACTCCGTGACCACGGACCACATCTCGCCGGCCGGGGACATCGCCGAGGCCAGCCCGGCCGGCCGCTACCTGAAGTCGCACGGGGTCACCAAGAAGGACTTCAACACGTACGGCGCGCGCCGGGGCAACCACCAGGTGATGATGCGCGGCACGTTCGCCAACATCCGCCTCAAGAACGCGATGGTGCCCGGCGTGGAGGGCGGCGTGACGGTCCACCTGCCCTCGGGGGAGCGCATGGACATCTTCGACGCGGCCGAGCGCTACCGGGCCGAGGGCGTGCCGCTGGTCGTGATCGCGGGCAAGGAGTACGGCAGCGGCTCGTCGCGCGACTGGGCGGCCAAGGGGCCGGCCCTGCAGGGCGTCCGCGCCGTCGTCGTGGAGAGCTTCGAGCGCATCCACCGGAGCAACCTGGTGGGCATGGGGGTCCTGCCGCTTCAGTTCAAGCCGGGGCAGAACGCCGAGTCGCTCGGCCTGACGGGCCGCGAGCGCCTGTCCATTCGGGGCCTCACCGGGGAGATCCGGCCGCGGCAGGACGTGACCGTGGAGGTGGAGCGGGCGGACGGCAGCCGGACGTCCTTCGCGGCGACCGTCCGCATCGACACGCCGGTGGAGGTGACCTACTACAGGAACGGCGGCATCCTGCAGACCGTGCTCCGGAACATGTTGAAGGGGTAGGAGCAGGGGCGCGGGATCCGGGAGAGACGAAGGCCGCCGGAGCCATGCTCCGGCGGCCTTCGTGCGTGACGGGTGGCTACTGCTCGAAGCCCAGCTTCAGCACGCCGCCGTGGAAGGCGTGGCGGACCTGCGCGTTGTCGAAGACGGCCACGCCGAAGGCGTACTCCTTCTTCAGGTCGTTGAACTGGACGTCGAACTCGCTGCCGGTGGTGAGCTTCCGCGAGAACTCCAGCGTCCAGGTGCCGTCCTTCCAGTTCGCGCGCATGGGAAGGTCGCCGCGGTCGCCCGCCAGCGCGGAGATCAGGATCCCGGGGACCTTGTCGCCCGCCTTGTACTTGGAGTCGTCCAGCTGCATCTTCTGGTTGTCCAGGATCCAGTAGGGCGGCGCCGGCTTGTTCTCCGGCAGCGCCCACATCGGGCGGCTCTTGTCCTGCGTCTGGTTGTCCGCGTAGCCGCCGCCGGTCTTGGGGTCCGCCTTCCGGCCCGCCTCGGGCGCCTTCTCCGGATCGTACCTGGTGCTGTCCACGTACTGGTCGTCGATCTGGCCGACGGGACCGGTCCGGACGCTCTTCCAGTGCCACATGTCCAGCCGCTCGCCCGGGTTGGCCGTGTACTTGTTCCCGTAGGGCTTCCCCTCGCCGATGTGACAGGCCGAGAAGCAGCCGCGCGCCTCGAAGGCCGGCGAGCTGATGTTCCACAGCATGGCCATCTTGTCTTCGTAATAGAGGTTGTTGTCGCCGCCCTTGTCGTTCGGGTCCCGGAGCTTCTTCCACGAGCCGTCGGCCTGCTTCTCCCAGGGGCCGCGCACGAAGCTCTGCGTGGGGTCCTTGTACTCCATCAGGAAGTAGAGGGTGTCGGCGGTGTGCATCGCGCGAAGCGTGACCTCCGTCGTGCCGCCCGCCAGGTTCCGGCCGCCGGCCAGCTTGACGGTGAGCGGGGTGGCGCTCTTCCACACGTCCTCCATCACGCCGTCCAGCACGGGCGCCCCCGGCGCGCGCTTCGCTGTGAGCCGCTGCGGCGCCTGCTGAGCAGACGGCATGGCGACCAGGAGCGCCAGGCTGAAGGCCACGAGCACCGCCGCTGCCAGGACGCCTCTCCAGGCTACCTTCATGGAAACTCCTTTCCCAAGAAGCGGGAAGGGCTGGGTGCCGTCCCGCGCGTCCATTCGAGACCTGCCCGGTACAGTATCATTGGGGGTGAGGGAGTCAACCAGAAAGTGGTCGGGCGCGGCTCCGGAGACACGGAGGCCCGGGCGGAGGGCCCGGGCCTGTATGGGGCGCGGCGTGGAGCTACTCGGGGATGGTCTCGGTCCAGCCGTACGGGTCCGGCGCCTCGCCCCACTGGATGGCGGTGAGGCGCTTGTACATCTCCATGGTGAGGGGGCCGGCCTTGCCAGGCGTCCCGTACACGTACTCCTTGCCGCGGTGGGTGATGGACTCGACCGGCGTGATGACCGCCGCGGTGCCGAGGCAGCCCGCCTCGTCGAAGGTCGGCAGCTCGTCCACGGCCAGGGGCCGCTGCTCCACGCGCAGGCCCATGTCCTGCGCGATCTGCCGCACGCTCATGTTCGTGATGCTGGGCAGGATGGAGGCGCTGGCCGGGGTGGCGTAGGCCTTCCCGATGATGGCGTAGAAGTTCGAGGAGCCCGACTCGTCGAGGTACTTCTTTTCGCGGGCGTCCAGGTAGAGGACCTCGGCGTAGCCGCGCTCCTTCACCGGCAGGGTCGCCCGCATGCCGGCGGCGTAGTTGCCGCCGCACTTGATGTCCCCCACGCCGCCGGGCGAGGCCCGCTCGATCTCCTCCTCCACGATCAGCTTCACGGGCGTGAGGCCCCCCTTGTAGTACGGGCCGACGGGGGTGACCAGCACGAGGAAGAGGTACTCCTTGCTCGGCTTCACCCCGACCTCGGCGCTCACGCCGAGCAGGAGCGGGCGGACGTACAGGCTGGCGCCGCTCCCGTACGGAGGGACGAAGCGGCGGTTGGCCTTGACCACCCGGTGCACCGCCTCCCGGAACAGCTCTTCCGGCACCGGCTGCATCAGCAGCTTCTTGGCCGAGCGCTGCAGCCGCCGGGCGTTCTCCATGAGGCGGAAGGTCTGGAGCCGCCCGTCCTTCCGCTCGTAGACCTTGGTGCCCTCGAACACCTCCTGCCCGTAGTGGAGGCAGGTGGCCGCCATGTGGAGCGGCAGGTACTCGTCGGCAGTCAGCTCGCCGGCGGACCACGAGCCGTTCCGGAACCAGTAGCGGATGTTGGCATCCGTCTTCTGGTACTGGAAGGGGAGATTGGCGAAATCCAGCGATGCACGCTCCATCAGGCGCTCCTCCGTTGGGGTTGGGAACGAAACGCCACAGAGCTTAGCCTGGAAATGCCGCGCAACGCAAGCGTTGTCGCAGTCGCCGTGAGATTTGGGACCAGCGTCGGTTCTTGACGCCTGGCGCTCCGCGGTTTGGTATAGTGTAGTCCGGCGACGGGCTGGAGGGTTCGACATGGCGCGGGCAGCGCGGCTGATCGGGTTGATCCTCGCGGTCGGGCTCGCCGCGGCCGGCGGTCAGGGGGTGCCGGCCGCAGAGCGACCGCAGGCTCCCGGGCTGAGCGGGCGCTTTCTCGTGGCGACCGACGAGCTTCGCGATCCGCGCTTCGCCCGGACGGTCGTGTATCTCGTGCACCACGGCCCCGGCGGCGCCATGGGCATCGTCGTCAATCGGCCGATCGACGACGTGCCGCTGGCGAAGCTGCTGGAGAGCGCGGAGATGGACGCGACCGGCGTGAGCGGCACGGTGCCGGTCCACTACGGCGGTCCGGTGGACCGGGGGCGGGGCTTCGTCCTGCACTCGGCCGACTACCAGCAAGCGGGCACCCATCTCCTGGCGCGGGGAATCGCCCTGACCACGGATGCGCAAATCCTCCGCGCCATCGGGACCGGCAAGGGGCCGGCCAAGTTTCTCATGGCCCTGGGGTATGCCGGCTGGGCGCCCGGCCAGCTGGAGGGCGAGATCGCGGCGGGCGCGTGGGTCGACGTGCCGGCCGACCCCGCCCTGCTCTTCGACGAGCCGGCCGAGCGGAAGTGGGAGCGCGCCATGGCCCGACGGACCATCGTGCTCTAGCCAGCAGGCTGCTGAGCAGCCTGGGCGAGAACGGATCTTCCGCAACGTCCTAGCCTAGGTGCCGTCCCACGACAGCGGGCGCAACTCCAGGGCGGGGCTTTCGGCTTGACCCTTCCCGGTTTTTCGCGTACAAGACCCTGCCCGCGCGTTCTCGTCCGGCTTTCCCCTTGCCAGGCGCTCGACCCGCCGCTGCGCGCGGGTGGGCGCGCCCCTCCGGAGTGACCGACAGCATGGCAGCCACCGCGGCCACCGTAGAGGTGGCCGGCTTGACGAAGGTCTTCGACAGCGGCCCCGCGGTCGAGGATCTCTCCTTTCGGATCCAGGAGAACGAGTTCGTGGCGCTGGTGGGACCCAGCGGCTGCGGCAAGTCCACGAGCCTCCGCATCCTCTCGGGCCTGGTGCCCGCCACGCGGGGCTCCGTGTCGCTGCGCGGCCGCCTGGTGGACCGGCCCATCGAGGACGTGGGCATGGTCTTCCAGTCCCCCGTGCTCCTGCCCTGGCGCACGGCCCTCCGCAACGTCCTCTTCACCGCGGAGATGCGGGGCCTCTCGTCCGCGCACTACCGGGGGCGCGCCCTCGAGCTGATCCAGCTGGCCGGGCTGGACGGCTTCGCCGAGAGCTACCCGCACGAGCTGTCGGGTGGCATGCAGCAGCGCGTGGCCATCTGCCGGGCGCTCCTGCTGGACCCCTCGCTCCTGCTCCTGGACGAGCCCTTCGGGGCCCTGGACGTCCTCACCCGCGAGAAGATGGGGTTCGAGCTGCAGCGCATCTGGGGCGCCAGCCGGACGACGGTGCTGCTGGTGACCCACAGCATCACCGAGGCGGTCCTGCTCTCCGACACCATCATCGTGATGACGGCGCGGCCCGGCCGCGTGAAGGCGACCATCCGGGTAGACCTGCCGCGGCCGCGGGACGCCCGCACGCTGCGCGATCCGCGGTTCGTGGAGCTGGCGGCCGCCGTCCGCGACAACATCGAGGCGCAGTGGCTGGAATGACTGTGACGGGCGTGAAGGGACGAGCATGGCGGTGAAGCGCCGTGGTATGCGGGAGAGCAGCCAGGCCATCCTGGGCTTCGGCCTGATCGGGCTGGCCTGGGAGTTCGGGGTCGGCTCCACGGGGATCCCGGCCTACATCCTGCCGCGCCCCTCCGCCATCCTCGCGCGCCTCTGGCAGACGCTCTGGGTCCAGGCGTACCACCTGGGCGTCACCGGCTTCACGACGCTGGTGGGGCTCGGGCTCGCCCTCCTCGTGGGCGTGCTGCTGGCCCTGGCCGTCATCTACCTCCGGCCGCTGAAGGTCATCGTCCTGCCGGCCCTGGCGGCCTTCAACGGCATCCCGAAGATCGCCATCGCGCCGCTCTTCGTCATCTGGTTCGGTCTGGGCATCGAGCCCAAGATCCTGCTGGCGTTCCTCCTGGGCCTGTTTCCCGTCTTCGTGAACTCGGTGACGGGGCTCGGGGAGATCGAGCCGGACGTGCTCGACCTGGCCCGGCTGGCCGGGGGAACGGAGCTGCGCATCTTCGCCAAGGTCCGGCTGATGAATGCGGTGCCCTACATCATGGACGCCGTGAAGGTCGCCTTCCCGCTCGCGCTGGTCGGCTCCATCGTGGGCGAGTTCATCGGCGGGAACAGCGGGATCGGCTACCTGATCCTCTCCGGCCAGTTCAACATGGACACCCCGCTGGTCTTCGCCTCCCTCCTGGCCATCACGATCTTCACCAGCCTGGTGATCGGCGCCGTGGCCGTCCTGGAGCGCGTCCTGCTCCGCTGGCGCCCCTCCCAGCGCAAGCGCTGA
>JBHGAX010000149.1:0-9405 GCA_041946635.1 Methylomirabilales bacterium (SeqCode) | reverse complement strand
GACGCCCTGCGGGAGGGCGGCGTCCCGGCGGTGATCCTCCAGTCCTCCCTGATGTTCGGGGCGGGTGACCGGCTCATCACCGGGATGATCCGCCTGCTCCGGCGTACAGGCGTCATGATCGTGCCCGGCACGGGCAAGACCATGCTCCAGCCGATCTGGGTCGGCGACGTGGCCTCCTGCCTCCTGCGGGCGCTGTACGACGACGGGGTGGTGGACCGGACCATCCCCATCGGGGGCCCGCAGCATCTCTCCTACGAGGAGATCGCCGAGCAGGTCGGCAAGATGCTGAACCTCTCGCGCATGCGGCTGCACCTCTCCCGCCGCATGGTGGGCCGGGCGGCTCGGCTGCTCGAGCGCTTCGGCCGCAGTCCCTTCCTGGACTACCGGCATCTCGAGCTGCTGGACGTGGGCACCATCACGGCCCTGGACGCCGTGAAGCGCGCCTTCGGCTTCCAGCCCATGCCCCTGGTGGAGGGCATCGCCTACCAGCTCACCCCGCCGCGCGAGACGCGCGTGACGCCGCCCCCCTCGGGCGCCGAACGCGGGTCGCGGAGCCGCGACCCGCGGTGAGCCGCCGCCTGCAGGGCGCGCTCTGCCTCTTCACGGCCGCCGCCATCTGGGGCGGCATGTACGTGGTGAGCAAGGCCGTCCTGGCGTACATCCCCCCGCTCACACTGCTCGCCCTCCGCCTGGCCATCGGCGGCCTGGTCCTCCTGGCGGTGATCCGCGCCCTGGGGACGCCGTGGGCGGGGCGCGCCCACCGGGCCGAGATGGCGCTCCTCGGCTTCGTGGGATTCGGCGTCTCCCTGGCCGCGCAGTTCATCGGCACCCGCCTCTCGACCGCGGCCCACGGCGCGGTCCTCACCTCCGTCACCCCGGCCTTCATCCTGGTCTTCGCGGCCGTCTGGCTCGGCGAGCGCCTGACCGGGCGGAAGGCGGCCGCGGTGGCGCTGGCCACGGGCGGCGCGCTCCTCGTGATCGAGCAGCCGGGCGGGTTCGCGCTGGAGGCGCGGGCGTTCTGGGGCGATGTCCTCTTGCTCGCCGCCGGGGTCTCCTGGGCGCTCTACACGGTCCTGAGCCGGCGGGCGGCGCGCCGCAATCCGCCCGTGGTGACCACGGCGGCCGCCACGCTCTGGGGCCTGCTCTTCCTCCTGCCCTGGCTTCCCCTGGAACTCCGCGACTGGACCTGGACCCCGCTGCCCGGGGCCGTGTGGTGGGGCGTGCTGTACCTGGGCGTGGTCTCCACCGCGCTGGCCTTCTGGCTCTGGAACACCGGCTTCACCCTGCTGCAGGCCGGGACGGGGTCCCTGTTCTTCTTCGCCCAGCCCGTGGTGGGCGCGGTGCTCGGCTGGCTGCTCCTCGGCGAGCGCCTGGGCGGCCGGTTCCTGGCCGGCAGCCTGATCCTGGTCGCCGGCGGCATCCTGGCGGTACGGGCGGAGCGGAAAACGTGAAACGTGAAACGTTAGTCCCTTGACTTCCCCCGGAATGCCACACTATTGTGAACGCCGCTGCCAACGGGGCCCGGCCCCTCGCTCGCACCACGGAGCCACCACATGTTCGCCTCTCCGGGGGCCGTCGCGGTCTCCCTCGGCCCGATCGTCATCCGCTGGTACGGCCTCCTCATCGCGACCGCCGTCCTCCTCGGCACGACCCTGGCGCACCGGGAGGCCGCCCGCCGCGGCCAGGATGCGGACCGGCTGCTGAACGTGATCGTGGTCGCGGTCCTGAGCGCGCTGATCGGGGCCCGCCTCTACTACGTGGCGTTCAACTGGGGCAGCTACTACGCGGCGCACCCGGCCAAGATCCTGGCCGTGTGGGAGGGTGGACTGGCCATCCACGGGGGCCTGCTCGTGGGCGGGCTGGCCACCATCCTCTACTGTCGGTACGCCGGCCTCTCCGTGGCGGTCACCACCGACACGTTCGCGCCCTCGCTGGCCCTGGGCCAGGCCATCGGCCGCTGGGGCAACTTCTTCAACCAGGAGGCCTTCGGCGTCCCCACGAACCTGCCGTGGAAGCTGTACATCGACCCGTACTACCGGCCGGCCCATCTGGCCACCTTCGACTACTTCCACCCGACGTTCCTGTACGAGTCGCTCTGGAACGTCCTGGTGTTCCTCATCCTCTGGTTCGGGCTCCGCAAGCCGCTGGACGGACGCCCGGGCGCGCTGACGCTCTGCTACCTCGGGCTCTACTCGATCGGCCGGTTCTTCATCGAGGGCCTGCGCATCGACAGCCTCATGTTCGGCCCATTTCGCGCCGCCCAGCTCATGAGCGCCGCGCTGCTCCTGGTCTCGGCCCTGGGTCTGCTCATTCTGCTGCGGCGCCGGCGGCCGGCGCAGGAGCAGGCATGAGGCTGGTCGTCGGCATCTCGGGCTCCACCGGGGTGATCTACGGCATCCGGCTGCTGGAAGTGCTGCGGGAGGCCCCGGACATCGAGACCCACCTGATCCTGACCCTGCCCGCCAAGCGCACCATCGTGCAGGAGACGGCGTACGCGGTGAAGGACGTGGAGGCGCTGGTCGCGCACGTCCACGACAATCGGGACATCGGGGCCTCCGTCGCCAGCGGCTCGTTCCGCACGGGCGGCATGGTGATCCTGCCGTGCAGCATCAAGACCGCCGCCGCGCTGGCCAGCGCCTGCGGCGAAGGCCTGCTCTGCCGGGCGGCCGACGTGACGCTCAAGGAGGGGCGCCGGCTGATCGTGGGCGTGCGGGAGGCCCCGCTCCACGCCGGGCACCTGCGCCAGCTGGCGGCCCTGGCGGACCTCGGGGCCGTCATCTTCCCGCCGCTGCCGGCCTTCTACCACCGGCCGGCCACGCTGGACGACATCATCGACTACACGGTGGGGCGCATCCTGGATCGGCTGGAGATCCCCCACCGGCTGGGACGCGAGTGGACCGGCACCCATCGGTGAGCGGGCCGGGCTCCCGGACCGCGGTGCGCCGGCTGCGGGCCGAGCCCCCGGCGCTGCACCTGGCGTTCGAGGCCGGCGCGGGCCGGCACCGGATCTGGGGCACGGCGCTCGCCGTGCCGGCCGGGCTGTGCGTGCAGCTGCTGGGCGGGGATCTCCCGCACGTGGGCGCCGTGGGCGTGAGCCTTCCCCGGCCGGGCGGCCCCCGGCCGGGCGGGGGCCCGCCCTCCACCTCGGTCATCACGCTGCCGGGCCACCGCGAGGACGAGCTCGTGCGGCCCGTCGCGGCCGAGCTGGCTCGCGCGCTGGGGCGCACCGCGGTCGTGGTGGCCGGCATCCACCTGGAGGCCGCCACGGCGCGCGACGTGGCCGCGCTGGTGCGGAACGCGCGCCGCGCCGCCCGCCTGGTCCTGAGCGCGGTGCGGTCCGCCGCACCGGGCGGCCGGCGCCGGCGGCCGCGCGCCGCGCCCGATCATCCGCAACGGGAGGAAGAGGCATGAGACGACAGATCGCCGTCCTGGTCCTGGCGCTCGGCATGGCGGTCGGGCCCGGCCCGCTCGCGGCGCAGGAGCGGCCGGAGCCCCTGCCCGCCTCGGACGTGCCCGCACCCCCGGGCACCCGCGGGCTGGCGGTGGCGGGCGCCCTGGCCGGCACCGCGGTGTACGCGCCGTACAAGGCCGTCGTGCTCTGCCCCGTCATGGCCGTCGCCGCCGGGGTGACGGAGCTGCTGCCCCTTGCGCGCTCCACCTCCGGCTACCTCCTGCGCGTGGGCTGCAAGGGCACCTACCTCGTCACCCCGGACATGGTGCGGGGCCGCGAGGAATTCCAGGGCGGCGGGGGTCCGCTGCCGGAGGTGGATCGGCTGCGCCCCGTGCAGCGCCCGTAGGTCGGCGGCTGAAAAAGGCCCATCTGCTGTGACCCATCCTGCGGATGGGTACCCCGGCCGCCTCGGCACTCGCTGCGGCGTACCTCCAGTACGCCTTGACCCAGCTGCGCTGGCTACGCCGCCTCCGGCGCTCCGCCTCGCACCTGGGCCTTTTCGAAGCAGCCTCTTGCTGTCTGTTATTTGCCTGGCTGAGAGGCTTCCCGAATGGATGTGACGCCGCACTGGTACGCGGTGCGGACGCGCTCCCGGCATGAGAAGCGCGTCCAGGATCAGCTGACCGCGAAGGGCATCGAGCCGTTCCTGCCGCTGGTGAACCGCTGGCGGCAGTGGGCCGACCGCCGCAAGCAGGTGGCCTTCCCACTGTTCCCGGGCTACTGCTTCGCCCACTTCGGGCTGCCACAGCGGGTGGAGGTGCTGAAGACCCACGGCGTGGTCGAGATCATCGGCAACCAGGACGGGCCGCTGTCCGTGCCCGATCCGGAAATCGAGGCGGTGCAGCGGCTGGTGACCAGCACGCTCCCCTTCGACCCGCATCCCTACCTGGAGGAAGGCCAGCCGGTGGAGGTGATCCGCGGGCCCCTCTCCGGCCTTCGGGGCATCCTCGTCCGGAAGGGCGCCCGGGCGCGGGTGGTGGTGAGCGTCCACCTCATCCACCAGTCGGCCTGCGTGGAGATGGACGGCTACGACGTGGCGCCGCTGTGAGCAGGCCCAGGCGTGGGCCGTGCACGCGGCGCGCGCCGCACGCCCGGGGCCTGCTCACGGTTTCTCTTTCGCGGCCGCCCATAGTATGCTGTCCCCATGTGGTACCGTCTGCTGGCCGACCTCACGCTCGTCACCCACCTGGCCTTCGTCCTGTTCGTCGTGTTCGGCGGGGTGCTGGTCCTGCGGTGGCCGGCGCTCGTCGCGCTGCATCTCCCGGCCGTGGGGTGGGGCATCTACCTGGAGGTGGCCGGAGCCATCTGTCCCCTGACGCCGCTCGAGAACCACTTCCGCCGCCTGGCGGGCGAATCCGGCTACCATGGCGGCTTCATCGAGCACTACCTGATGCCGCTCCTGTACCCGCCCGAGCTGACGCACGAAGGCCAGCTGGTCCTCGCCGCCCTGGTGATCGTCATCAACCTGGCCCTGTATGGCGCGATGCTGTGGTGCTGGCGCCGCACGCGCCGGGGGCCCGCCTCGTCCGCCTTCCCGCGTCCCTAGGAGCTTGTCGAAGGGCGAGTGCCGAGGCGGGCGGGGTACCCGTCCGGAGGATGGGTCCCAGCAGGCGGACCGGTTTCAGCCGCCTGGCTATCGCTTCGGCTGGTCCAGGCGAAAGACCATCTGCGTGGGGCGGACAAAGCGGAGGGCGATGATCAGCAGGATCATCACCATGGTCATGTACATCATGGCCATGGCATCCACGGAGTAGACCGGCCGGACGCCGCCGGCGAAGACGTTGTAGAAGAGGGCCACCACCAGGGTCTGGGAGCCGCCGCCCGACACCAGGAAGGTGAGCTCGAAGTTCGAGACGGTGTTCACCAGGATGAGGATTCCGGCGGTGAGCAGCCCGGGCAGGGTGAGCGGCAGGAGGATGCGCCGAAAGATCTGGAAGCGGTTGGCGCCCATCACCGCGGCGCCCCACTCCAGGTTCAGGCTGATCTGCTCGAAGAAGGGCATGAGGATGAAGATGGCCAGCGGGACCATGGGCACCATGACCGCCAGGATGACCCCCAGGACGGAGGGGGCGATGCCGTAGCGGAACAGCGTGGTGGCCAGCGGAATGCCGTAGGTCATCTGCGGGATGAGCAGCGGCAGGAAGTAGAGCAGCATGAGCACCGGCTTCGCCCGGAAGTTCCGGCGCGCGAGGATGTAGGCGGCCGGGAAGCCGACGAGCAGCGACAGGAACACCACGGTGAGCGCGACGAAGATGGTCACGCCGAGGACCTGCGCCAGCCCGAACTCCTTCCAGGCGTACACGAACCACTCGGTGGTGAAGGACCGGGGAAGCGGCGTCCCGAACCAGCGCTTGGCGAAGGCGCTGACGGTGACGTGGCTCACGATGCCCAGCAGGTTCAGGATGAACCCGAGGACGAACAGGTAGATCGCCAGCCCCCAGAGTCTGCCGCGCATGTGCACCGTCCCGTCTCCCGTGATGCCAGTTCCAGCGATCAGCGGTCAGCGATCCGCCAACCCCGACCCCGTGGAGCGTCGAGCGCGCAGCGTGGAGCGTTTCGTGGCTCCACGCTCCCGCTTTCCCCGACCCCCGTCCCCGCTCTTACCGCTTGCCCACGCCCATGGTCGCCGCCGTGACCATCCGCTTGCGGAGCAGGATGATCACCAGGAGGGCGCCCAGCTGGAACAGCCCCATGATCACGGCGATGGCGGAGGCGTAGGGCATGTCGAACTGCTCGAAGGCCTGCGCGTAGGCCGCGATGGCGATGGTCCGGGTGGCCCCCGTGGGCTGGCCCAGCAGGATGGCGGACGGGAAGGTCGCGAAGCTCATGACGAAGACCAGGGCGAAGGCGATGGCCAGGCCCGGCGCGATGAGCGGCAGCATCACCCGGCGAAACACAATCCAGGGGCTCGCGCCCAGCGTCCGGGCCGAGTTCTCGATGCTGGGATCGATCCCCGAGATGTAGCCCAGCAACATGAGGAAGCAGAAGGGGAACTGCTGCATGAACAGGGCGAGCATCACCCCGATGAAGTTGTGCGTGAGGACCAGCGGCTCCTCCAGGATGCCGGCGGCCAGCAGCATCTGGTTGAACCAGCCCTTGCCCCCGTAGAAGCCCAGGATGCCCTGGGCCAGCAGGATCACGCCGAGCGAGATGGGCAGCACGAGGATGGTGGTGATGGTCCGCTCCAGCCAGATGCCCCGGCGCATGTTGTAGGCGAAGAGCAGGCTGATGGCCACCACCACGATCGTGTTCGGCACGGCCAGCTTGAAGGTGATGCCGACCGTCTTGTACTGGTACTCGTCGGTGAAGAAGGCGAGGTAGTTGGCCAGGCTCCACCCGTCCACCTTCATCGGGTGGAGGCTCAGGTAGATCCCGTAGAGAAACGGGTAGACGAACATGAGGAGCACGTAGAGCAGCGAGGGTGCCAAGCAGGCGATGGCGAGCGTGTCCAGCTCGCTCGGCTCGCCCGTCCGGGTGCGCTTCATGCCGCGCCTCCCTCCGCGGGCAGGAAGATGACCCGGTCGGGCGGCAGGATCACCGTCACGCTCTCACCCGGGCTGACCCGCGCGCCGGTGCGCACCCAGAGTCGGCCGCCCGCCTCCAGCGTGACGATGGCCTCGTCCTCGCGGCCCAGGTATTCCACGATGTCGACCTTGGCCCGGAAGGCGTTGGGGCTGCCGGCGTCGCCGCCCACCTGCACGTCGTCCGGCCGGATGGCCGCGACGGCGGGCGCGCCGCCCGCGAAGGCGTGCACCGTCTTCCCGCGGATGCGCAGGCCGCCGCCCTCGGCCTCGACCCGCCCGTCGTTCAGCCGGACGATCCGCGTCGGGAAGAAGTTCCGGAAGCCCATGAAGTCCGCGACGAACAGGTTGACCGGCTGGTCGTGGATCTCCTGCGGCGTCCCCGCCTGCATGAGCACCCCGTCCTTCATGACCACGATCCAGTCGGACAGGGAGAGGGCCTCGACCTGGTCGTGGGTCACGTAGATGGAGGTGAGGCCCAGGCTGGTGTGGAGTCGCTTGATCTCGGCCCGCATCTCGATGCGCAGCTTCGCATCCAGGTTGGAGAGCGGCTCGTCCAGCAGCATGAGCCGCGGGTGCATGACCAGGGCGCGCGCGATGGCGATGCGCTGCTGCTGCCCGCCGGAGAGCTGGCTGGGGTAGCGGTCCTCGAAGCCCGGGAGCTGCACCAGCTCGAGCATCTCCTGGACCCGCCGCCGGACCTCGTCGGCGGGGCGGCGCTGCAGCTGGAGTCCGAAGGCGATGTTGCCGTAGACGGTCATGTGCGGGAACAGGGCGTAGTTCTGGAACACCATGCCGAAGCCGCGCCTCTCGGGCGGCAGCGCGTCGATCCGCTGCTCGTCGAGCCAGATCTCGCCCTCGGTCGCGGGGATCAGCCCGGCAATGATGTTCAGGGCCGTGGACTTGCCGCAGCCGCTGGGCCCCAGGAACGTGACGAACTGCCTGCCGCGGATCTCCAGCGCGAAGTCGCGCAGCACCGTCTTCGTCCCGAAGCGCTTGGTCATCCGGAATCGCAACGACTCGATGGTCTCTTTCATGATCCCCGCCCGGTTCATGCCCCAGGGGCGCCGAGGCGCCGGGGCGCAGGGGCGAACGCGCGCGCCTCACACGGCTCCGCGCCCGTCACCCCCGCGCCCCGCTCCTGCCGAGATCGCCTCTGCGCCTTTTCGCCTCTGCGCCGCCGCTACTGCTTCTTGATCTGCTGGGCCCCGATCTCGCGGTCCCAGCGATCCATGGCGTAGGTCAGCTCCTTGAAGTCGAGCTGGGGTGCCATCTTGTACTTCTTGCCGGGGCCGATCTGGTCGTACTCGGGCCGCCAGTGCTCCTTCACCAGGTCGCGGATGTCGGCCGGCGCCTTGTCGAACGTGGCGGTCTTGATGACCGGGCCGATGAAGGCCTTCCAGGTCAGGACCTGCTGCTCCGGCCGGCGCATGAACTTCATCAGGTCGAGCAGCACCTCCACCTCGTTCTGCGGCACGCCCTTGGGGATGCCCCAGTAGTGGCCGTCGATGATGAAGGTGGTGTTATCCAGCACGGTGATCTTGGCATCCGGCGGGATCACGCCCTCGGCGCGCGGCTTCATGTCCCACTCCATGATGCCGGAGATCATCCAGCGCTGATCCTGCGCGAACTCGCGGAGGGTGAAGAGGGTGCCGGTGGGGTAGTACTCGATGTGCTGGCCCAGCTCCTTCATGAAGGCCCAGGCCTTGTCCCAGCCCTTCTCCGGGTCCATGGGCGCCTTGTCGCCCAGGATGTAGGGCAGGCCGCACATGATGGAGCGGCCGGGGCCGCTGTTGGCGGGCCGGGCGTACAGGAAGCGCTTGGGGTTCGCCTTGGCCCAGGCCAGCAGCTCCTGGATGGTCTTGGGCGGCTTCTGCACCTTCTTCGGGTTGTAGACGAACACCGGGCCGCCCGCGTTCCCGACGGTCGGCATGAGCTGGCCGCCGCCCGCATCCTGCAGGACCTTGCCGACCTCGGTCAGCTCGTCCTTCGGGAACATCTTGTCGTACTTCGGGAACAGCTCGATGAGCTGCTTGTTGGCGGCCAGCACGGAGCCGGCGTCCTGCCCGGTGAGGACGAGGTTGATGTCCGCCCGCCCGGCGTCCTGCTGGGCCTTGATCTTGGCCGGGGTCTCGGGGGCCGGGCCGCGCTGCAGCTTGATCTCCTTCACCTTGTCGGGATTGGCCTTCTTGTAGTTCTCGATGATGACCCCGGTGGACGCGTAGTCGCCGCCGTTGTCCAGGATCGAGATGGTGATGGGCTGTCCCGCAAACGCGGGCGACGTGCCCACCCCGGCGGCCAGCGGCAGGCCGACCAGAAGGGCAACAGCCAGGAACCAGCCTCTGCGGAGCGACATCCTGCACCTCCTCGGCGTGACTTCCGCCGCCTTGTGGGACTGCCGATGCCTGCACGGACGGCGTTCAGCCTATAGAG
>JBHGAX010000148.1:0-9478 GCA_041946635.1 Methylomirabilales bacterium (SeqCode) | reverse complement strand
CCGCTCATCCCGCGCAGGATCCTCGTCGGCCTGTCGGTCTGGGCGCTCATCTTCGGCGCGCTGCATCTCGCAGCCCTCTACCGCTACATCCTCTTCCACAGCCTGGTAGACCTGTTCAGCGTCGTGGTCGGGTGCGGCCTGTTCCTCGTCGCCTGGAACTCCCGCCGGCTGCTCGAGAGCCATTACCTGCTGTTTCTCGGGATCGCGTACCTCTTCGCGGCGCTCGTGGCGCTCGTGCACGTCCTCGCCTACAAGGGGATGGGGGTCTTCGCCGGGTTCGACGCCAACCTGCCCACGCAGCTGTGGATCGCGGGCCGGTACCTCGAGGCGTTCTCGCTCCTGGCTGCACCCTGGTTCTTCACCCACCGGCTGCGCCCGGGCCTGGCGCTGGCCGGCTACGCGGCCGCCACCGGCCTCGTCCTGCTCGCCGTCTTCACGGGAAACTTTCCCGACTGCTTCATCGAAGGGCAGGGGCTCACCCCGTTCAAGCGGGGCAGCGAGTACCTGATCGCGGGCCTGCTGGCGCTCGCGATCGTGCCGCTGGTCCGCCACCGCGCGGCGTTCGAGCCCACGGTGCTGCGCTACGTCATCGCGTCCATCCTGGCCGCCATCGCGGCGGGACTGGCGTTCACGACGTACGCGAACGTCTACGCCATCTCGAACCAGATCGGTCACTACCTGAACCTGATCTCCTCGTACTTGCTCTACCGGGCGCTGGTCGAAACCGGCCTGCAGCGGCCGTACGAGCTGCTGTTCCGGGAGCTGAAGCAGAAGGAGGCCGCGCTGGTGGCGGCGCGGGACGAGCTGGAGCTGCGGGTGCAGGAGCGGACGACCGAGCTGGGCACCGCCGTCACGCAGCTCCGCGCCGAGATCGCGGAGCGCTTGCGCACGGAGGCGCGGCTGCGGGAGGCGGAGGAGATGTACCGCGGCATCTTCGCCAACGCCATCGAGGGCATCTTCCAGACCTCCCCCGAGGGCCGCTTCCTGGCCGCGAATCCCGCCCTGGCCCGGATGTTCGGCTACGACTCGCCCGAGGAGATGATCACGACGGTGGGCGACGTCGGCCGGCAGCTGTACCACAATCCCGAGGACCGCGCGCAGTTCCGGGCGCAGGTGGAGCGGGAGGGCCACGCCTCGGGGTTCGAGTGCGAGGCGCAGCGCAAGGACGGCACCCGGTTCTGGGTGTCCATCAGCGGCCGGGCCGTCCGCGACCCGGAGGGGCGGCTCCTCCACTACGAGGGCTTCGCCCAGGACGTGACGGAGCACCGCCGGGCGCACGAGACCCAGGCCCGCCTGGCGTCGATCGTGGAGTCCTCGGACGACGCCATCATCAGCCAGACGCTGGACGGGACGGTCCTCACGTGGAACCGCGGGGCCGAGCGGATCTACGGGTACGCCTCCGGCGAGATGGCGGGCCGGAGCATCGAGCTGCTCGCGCCGCCCGAGCGGCGGGGGGAGCTGCGCGAGATCCTGGAGGCGGTGGGCGCCGGACAGCGCATGGAGAACTTCGAGACGGTCCGGCTGCGCAAGGACGGCCGCCCGATCCACGTCTCCTTGACCCTCTCGCCGCTCCGCGACGCGACGGGTCGCGTGACCGGCGTCTCCACGATCGCGCGCGACATCACCGTGCAGAAGCAGGCCGCTGCGGAGATCCAGCGCCTGAACGAGGAGCTGGAGGGCCGCGTTCAGGCCCGCACCGCCGAGCTGCAGGCGGCCAACAAGGACCTGGAGGCGTTCGCCTACTCGGCCTCGCACGACCTGCGCGCGCCGCTCCGGGGCATCGCCGTCCTGTCGCAGGTGCTCCTGCAGGACTACGGCGGGGAGCTGCCCGCCGAGGCGCAGCGCTCCCTGGGGCTCATCCAGGACCGGGTCAGGCGGATGAGCCAGCTGATCGACGACCTGCTCGGCTTCTCCCGGCTTGGCCGCCAGCCGGTCGAACGGCGGCTGGTGTGGCCGGGGGAGCTGGTGAAGGCCGCCTTCGAGGAGCTGACGCTGGAGTGCCAGGGGCGGCACGTCGAGCTGGCCCTGGACGAGCTGCCGCCCTGCGAGGCCGACCCCGCCCTCCTGAAGCAAGTCTTCATGAACCTGCTGTCCAACGCGCTGAAGTTCACCCGCAAGCGCGAGACCGCCCGCATCGAGGTGCGGGCCCTGGTGGAGGGCGGGGAGACCGTCTACCAGGTGCGGGACAACGGCGTCGGCTTCGATCCCAAGCATACCGACCGCCTGTTCGAGGTCTTCCGGCGGTTGCACCGCCCGCAGGACTACGAGGGCACCGGCGTCGGGCTGGCCCTCGTCCACCGCATCGTCACCCGGCACGGCGGCCGGGTCTGGGCCGAGGGCCAGCCGGAGCGGGGCGCCGCGTTCTCGTTCACGCTGGGTCCGGGCGACGCCCGGCGGGCGTGACGCGTCCCCGGCCCAGCCTCTTCCTCCGAACACATGCCGTGACACCTGCTCCTCCTCGCGGGAGCCGGGAATCCACTCCTGCATCCCTGTCCAATCTGCCGGGGCCGCCGGCCGGGTCTGCGCCCCGGGTCTCGCCGCCGCCACGCGCGAGACGGGGGTGGGGCGTGCGCGCCGCCGGGCTTTCGGCTTGACACGCGAAACCAGTCTCGGGGATACTCCCGGCCTGTTCTGTCCGACGCGGACCGTGACGATGGTGACCGGGGCGACGTGACGCCGGCCCGGAGGCAGGGCGATGGGCGCCCTGTGCCCCACGTGAGGGGCCGGGGCGCCCTTGTGTTTCGTGGCCAGGAGGAGCAAGGATGGCGCGGGGGGCGAGGCGGGGGCGGCGGTCGGCATCGCAGCTCGACAAGGCGCCCACGGGGATCCGCGGCCTGGACGAGATCACGCTTGGCGGGCTGCCCAGGGGCCGACCGACCCTGGTCGCCGGGGCGGCGGGGGCCGGAAAGACGCTCCTCGCCATGGAGTTCCTCGTGCGCGGCGCCACCCAGTACGGCGAGCCGGGCGTGTTCCTGGCGTTCGAGGAGACGGCGGACGAGCTGGTCAAGAACGTGGCCTCGCTTGGCTGGCGCGTGGACGAGCTGGTGAAGAAGGAGCAGCTCGCGCTCGACTACATCCACATCGATCGCGGCGAGATCGAGGAGACCGGCGAGTACGACCTGGAGGCGCTCTTCGTCCGCCTGGGCTATGCCATCGACTCCGTGGGGGCCAAGCGCGTCGTGCTGGACACCGTGGAGGCGCTCTTCGGCGGCCTGGAGAACACCGCGATCCTGCGCTCCGAGCTGCGCCGCCTGTTCCGCTGGCTGAAGCAGAAGCGGGTGACGTCCCTCATCACGGCGGAGCGGGGGGAGGGAGCCAGCTTCACCCGGCACGGCATGGAGGAGTACGTCTCCGACTGCGTGCTCGTCCTGGACCACCGCGTGACTGCGGAAGTCTCCACCCGCCGGCTGCGGATCGTCAAGTACCGGGGGTCGGCGCACGGCACGAACGAGTACCCCTTCCTCATCGGCGAGCACGGCTTCGAGGTCATGCCCATCACCTCCCTGGGGCTCCAGCACACCGCTCCCGAGGAGCGCCTCTCCACCGGGGTGCCCGGGCTGGACGAGATGCTGGGCGGGAAGGGCCTGTACCGCGGCAGCACGGTGCTCATCTCCGGCACGGCCGGCTCCGGGAAGTCCAGCCTGGCGGCGCACATGGCGCACGCCGCCTGCCGGCGGGGCGAGCGGGTGCTGTATGTCGCGACCGAGGAATCCGAGTCCCAGCTCGTCCGCAACATGAGGTCCATCAGCCTCGACCTGGCCCCGTGGCTCAAGAACGGCCGCCTGCGGGTCCACGCGGTGCGGCCGACCGCCTTCGGGCTGGAGATGCACCTCGCCATGATCGAGAGGATGGCGCGCGACTTCGCGCCGCGGCTCCTCGTCCTGGATCCGGTGACCAGCTTCGCGTCCGGCGGCCAGCGGGACGACGTCCGGCTGATGCTCACCCGCCTGGTGGACGCCTGCAAGCACCGCGACATCACCCTGGTGCTCACCAGCCTGACCGGGGGCGGCGAGGACCTGGAGCGCACCGAGGTGCACATCTCCTCGATCATCGACACCTGGCTGCTCCTCCGGGACATCGAGCAGAGCGGAGAGCGGAACCGCGGCCTCTACATCCTGAAGTCCCGCGGCATGGCCCACTCCAACCAGATCCGGGAGTTCCGCTTGACCTCGCAGGGCATCGAGCTGCTGGAGGTCTACGTCGGCCCGGGCCAGGTGCTCACCGGGTCCGCCCGGGTGGCCCAGGAGACGCAGGATCAGGCCGCCGGCCTCCAGCAGCGGCAGGAGCAGGAGCGGCTCAAGCTCACGCTGGACCGGAAGCAGCGGGCGCTGGATGCGCGGGTGGCCGCCCTGCAGGCGGAGTTCGAGGCCGAGGCGCGCGAGGTGGAGCAGGCGCTGGCGCAGAGCGCGGCGCGCGAGGCGGGCTGGCGGGCGGGCCAGGCGTCGCAGGCGTCCAGCCGTGAGCAGGCCGAGCTGGCCCGCGGGGGACGAGGGAGGAGATGAGCGTGACCAAGAAGGCACGGCAGTCCGCGAAGGCCGCCACGGCGCGCCCGGCGGCGGCCGGCAAGAGAGCCTCCGTGTCCCGGCCGGCCGCGCGGCGCCGCGCGAAGGCGGCGGCAGGCGGCGCCGGCAGCGTGTGGGACCTGCGGCTCTACGTCGCGGGCCAGACGCCCCGCTCGCTGGCCGCGTTTCACAACCTGAAGCAGATCTGCGAGGAGCACCTCAAGGGCAAGTACCGGATCGAGGTCGTAGACCTGCTGGAGAACCCGAAGCTGGCGCGCGATGACCAGATCGTGGCCATCCCCACCCTGGTCCGCAAGCTGCCGCCCCCCATCCGGAAGATCATCGGCGACCTCTCGGACCGGCTCCCGGTCCTCGTCGGCCTGCAGCTCCGACCACGGGGGTAGGACACCACCATGGCCACCAAACGCCGGACCACCGACAACCGGGGGGGCTGGCCCGCCGGCAAGCATGCCGAGGCCGACAAGTACCTCCTGCGGCTCTACGTCACGGGCGTCACGCCGAAGTCCGTCCGCGCCATCAAGAACATCAAGCAGATCTGCGAGGAGCACCTGCAGGGCCGGTACGAGCTGGAGGTCGTGGACATCTACCAGCGGCCGGCGCTCCTGAAGGGCGAGCAGATCATCGCCGCACCCACGCTGATCAAGCAGCTCCCCCTGCCCTTGCGGCGGCTGGTGGGCGACATGTCGAATACCGAAAAGGTGCTGCTGGGCCTGGACCTCCGGGCCAAGACCACCAACAGGAAGTAGGACCATGGCAACGCCCGCGCGCAAGCGGCCCGCACCGCGCCCGGACGCGGACGCCCTCCGGCGAGAGAATCACCGGCTGCGGGCCCGGCTGGCGGAGGCGGAACACATGCTGGACGCCATCCGCCGCGGCGCGGCGGACGCCCTCGTGGTCTCCGGGCCGGACGGCGAGCACGTGTACACGCTGCAGGGCGCGGACAGCTCGTACCGGACCATGGTCGAGACCATGCATGCCGGCGCGGCCACGCTGGATCGGGACGGCACGGTCCTGTATGCCAACGCCCGCATGGCGGAGATGCTGGACCGGCCCCTCGAGCAGGTGATGGGGACGCCGCTGGCGGACTTCGTGACGCTCGAGGACCTGGGGGAGTTCCACCGGCTGCTGCGCGAGGGCGGGGACAGAGCGGCGGCGGGGGAAGTCCGGCTCCGGACGGCCGCCGGCGCGCCCGTGCCCGTCCACCTCGCGGTCCGGCTGCTGGATAGCCCGGACCTCAAGGCGCTCTGCCTCGTGGCGACCGACCTGACGGAGCGCAAGCGCTCGGAGGCGGCCCTGCGCGAGGCGGATCGACGGTACCGCCTGTTGTTCGACCGCACCGCGGCCGGCGTCTACCAGGCGACGCTGAATGTCCACACCCGGAAGAGCCGCTGCCTGGACTGCAACGAGTCGTATGCCCGGATCATGGGGTACGACAGCGCCGCGGAGATGGTGGATGCGCCGGCGGTGCACGTCTTCCCGTCCGAGGACGCCTGGCGCGACTACACGGACCGGTTGATCGCGGACCGGCAGCTGTCGAATTTTGAGCTCTGCCTGCAGCGCAAGGACGGCACGCCCTTCTGGGCGCTCATCAACGTCGGCCTCTCCGAGCCGGACGCGCAGGGCGAGGCGCTGATGGAGGGCACGCTGGTCGACATCACGGAGCGCAAGCAGGCCGAGGAGGCGCTGCGCCGGGTGCCGGAGCTGCTGGCGCGCAAGATCGAGGAGCGCACGGTCGAGCTGAAGCAAGCCCTGGAGTCCCTCGAGCGAGAGATGGCCGCACGGCAAGCGCTGTCCACGTTCCCCGAGCAGAACCCGCACCCGGTGCTCCGGGTCCGCCAGGACGGCCTCCTGCTGTACGCGAATCCCGCGAGCGCGCCGATGCTCGAGTCCTGGGGCTGCCAGGAAGGGCGGCTGCTCCCCGAGGAGCTGCGGCAGGAGTTCCTCGAATCGCTGGCCCTGAACGCGGCGCAGGAGCTGGAGCTGGTCTGCGGCGCCCGGATCTACTCGCTGGCCTGCACGCCGCATCCCGCGCAGGGCTACGTGAACGTCTACGGGCGGGACATCACCAAGCGGAAGCGGATCGAGGCGCAGCAGGAGCGGCTGGTCAAGGACCTGGAGGCGGTCAACCAGGAGCTGCGCCAGTTCGCCTACGTGGTCTCCCACGACCTGAAGGCGCCGCTCAGGGCCATCAGCGCCCTGGCGGGGTGGCTGCGGAAGGACTACGCGGACAAGCTGGGCGGCGAGGCCGCCGAGCACCTCGTCCTGCTGGAGGGGCGGGCCCGGCGGCTGAACACGCTGATCGACGGCGTGCTGGAGTACTCCCGGCTGGGCCGGACCGTCGAGCCGCGGGTGCCGGTGGACCTGCGCGCCGCCGTCGGCGAGGTGCTCGACCTGCTGGGCTGGCCGCCCGCCGTGCGCATCCACCTCGGGCCCCTGCCCACCGTCATGGCCATCCGCATGCCGCTCCAGCAGATCCTGCTGAACCTGCTGCAGAACGCCATCAAGTTCAACGACAAGCCGCAGCCCGAGGTGCGCATCGCCTGCGAGGCCGTGCCGGGGTACTGGCAGGTGAGCGTGGCCGACAACGGGCCGGGCATCGCGGAGCGCCACTTCGACAAGATCTTCCTCATGTTCCGCACGCTGGCGCCGCGGGACAAGGTGGAGAGCACCGGGATCGGCCTCGCCCTGGCCAAGAAGGCGGTGGAGCTGCAGGGCGGCCGCATCTGGGTGACCTCCCGCGAGGGGGAGGGCGCCACGTTCTGGTTCACGCTGCCGCGGGATGAGAACGTCGAGGGGGAGAGAACCGTAGCGGCGGAGTGAGGAACGGGACATGCGGACCCGGCAATCCATCCTCCTCATCGAAGACGACATCGTGGACCAGGCCATGGTCAGGGAGGCGTTGAAAACCATCGGCTCGTCCGTGAAGCTCGTCGTCGTGAGCGACGGCGAGGAGGCGCTGGAGCACCTGCGCGCGGCCCCCGAGCGCCCTGGACTCATCCTCCTCGACCTGAACCTCCCGCGCATGAACGGCCTGGAGTTCCTGCGGGAGCTGCGGCAGTCGGAGGGCCTGCGCTGCCTGCCGGTCGTCGTGCTCTCCACCTCCGCGAACGAGCCGGACGTGGAGGAGTGCTACCGCCTGTGCGTGGCGGGCTACATGGTGAAGCCCATGGGCCACGAGGAGTTCGTGGCCCAGATGCGCGCGATCCTGGACTACTGGCTCCGCAGCGTGCAGCCGAGGTGAACGGGGTGGCACTCCGGCAGGTGCTCGTGGCGGACGACGACCTGGTGGATCAGATGGCCTTTGCCCGCCTGGTGCGCTCGGCCGCACTCCCCATCGAGTGCACCTGGGCGGACTCGGTGGCCGAGGCCCGGGAGGCGCTGAGCGCGGGAAAGTTCGACGCCGCGGTCCTCGACTACTGGCTGGGCGACGGCTCCGCGCTGGACCTGCTGCCCGACCTGGACGGCGTCCCGACGCTCGTGGTGGCGGGGACGGCGGATCCCGACATCGTGGCCGAGCTTCGCCGGGCGGGCGTCGTCGAGTTCCTGGTGAAGGACGTCGGCCCCGAGTACGACCGGCGCCTCGTTCGCGCCCTCCAGACCGCTCTCGACCTGCCCCCGGTCGCGTCGCTCCCGGACGAGCGCCGGCCCCCGGCGGCGCCCGTGCCGCCGCCCGCGCTGCCGGAGCTGAGCGCCGAGGCGGCGCGCCGGGAGCTGCACGAGTTCGCCTACCTGGTGTCGCACGACCTGAAGGCACCGCTCCGGGGCGTGGTCACGCTGACCGAGCTGCTCTGCGCGGAGCAGGGGGCTGCGCTGGGCCAGAGCGGGCAGGATCGGCTGGCCATGCTGCGCCGCCGGGCCGAGCGCGTCATCGCGCTGGTCGATCGCGTGCACGAGTACGCGGTGCTCACCCGGGATCTGCGGCCCGGGCGCGTGGACCTGGCCGACCTCGTGCCGGAGGTGATCCGCAGCCTCGCGCCGCGGGCGGGCGTCGAGGTCGGGGTCGAGGGCCGGCTCCCCGCCGTGTGGGGCGACCGCGACCGGCTGCGCAAGCTGTTCGAGCACCTGCTGGGCAACGCCGTCAAGTTCCTGGACAAGCCGCGGGGCGAGGTCCGGGTCCGGGCCAGCCGGGAGGCGGCCGGCTGGCGGATCAGCGTGGCCGACAACGGCCCGGGCATCGAGGCGCGGTTCTTCGAGACGATCTTCCAGCCCTGCAAGACCCTCCAGACCCAGGAGGCGATGGAGGGCAGCGGGATGGGGCTCACGCTGGCGCGGAAGATCGCCGAGCTGCATGGGGGCCGCCTGTGGGTGGAGTCGGAGGTCGGGCAGGGCTCCACCTTCCACGTCACGCTGCCGGCAGGCTGATTGCAGATTGCAGATTTCAACCCTTCACGCTCGCCCGCGTGACGCACGACACGAAGGTCTATGCCTGAGAGCCGCAGCGCTGCCGGATAATGTGCAAATCTGAAATCTGCAATCCAAAATCTGCAATCGCCGTCAGCTTCCGCCGCGCCATGAGCGCGCTGGCCGGGGGCGTGACCATCGTGACCACCCGCGACGCCGGCGGGCGGCCCTGCGGCCTCACCGCCACGGCCGTGTGCCTGGTCTCCCAGGCGCCCCCGCTGCTCCTGGCCTGCGTCGGCCGCGAGGCGGACTGCCACGCCGCCTTCCTCACGGCGGACGCCTTCGCCGTCCACGTGCTGCGCGAGGAGCAGGTCGGGCTCTCGCGCCGCTTCGCGCAGAAGGACCACGGGAAGTTCGCCGGGCTGGCGCACGCCACCGGGGCCCTGGGCGTGCCGCTCCTCCCCGGCGCCCTGGCCGTCGTGGAGTGCCGGGTGGTGGAGCGCCACCCGGCGGGCGACCACACCATCCTCATCGGCCGCGCCGAGGCCTGGGCGCTGAGCCCCGACGAAGGCGCCGGTCCCCTCGTGTACTACCGCCGCGCGTACCACACGCTG
>JBHGAX010000147.1:0-9504 GCA_041946635.1 Methylomirabilales bacterium (SeqCode) | reverse complement strand
GGCCGGGGCCGCGACGGCGGGCGGGGCTGCCACGCCGGGCGCCGGGACGGCGACCGCGGGGGCCGGCGGAGGCGCCGGCGCGGCCGGGGGCTGCGCCAGGCCGGGCGCCGGGGCGGCCGGCGGCGCGCTCTGCGCGCTCTGCAGGGCCCGCACGGCGTCGCTCAGAATGCGGACCTGCTGGTCCATGTTGCGCACGTGCTGCTCCAGGGTGCGGATCTGCTCGCTCAGCGCCCGGGTCTGCGCGTCCACCCCCCGGAGCTGCTGGTCCATCCCCCGGAGCTGCTGGTCCGCGGCCGCGTCCCGCTGCTCCAGCGCCTGGAGCTGCTGGGCCACCGACTTGCTGCTCTGGTCCAGCGCCTGGACCTGCTGCGCGGCCGCGCGCACCTGCTGCTCCAGCGACTCGGAGCGCTGCGTGCCCGTCCGCGTCTGCGCGTCCATGGCGTCCAGCCGCCGCTGGAGGTCGCTCAGGACCGAGGCGTTCTCCTCCAGCTTGCCCTGGATGAAGCGGGTCTCGTTGGCCTGCTCCTCCAGCCGCTGGCTCAGGGCCAGCCGCGAGCCCTCCGACTCCTTCATGCTGGACTCGATGCGGCCCTTCAGCTCGCTGTCCACGCGGCTGTCCAGCTTGGCGATGCGCTCCTCCAGGAAGGCGCGGTTCGCCTCCCCGCTCTTGGAGACCCCGGCCATCTCCTGGCGCAGGCGCACCACGTCCCGGCGCAGCCCCTCCAGCTCGTCGCCACTCACGCAGCCGGGCAGGACCGCCAGCGCCGGCAGGAGCAGGACCAGCGGCCAGCCCATCCGCGCCCTCGCATGAATGCTCTGTCGCACTTCGCTTCCCCCTGCGACCGTCGGGCGTCGCCGTGATGAAATCGCGGGATGAAGGTCCACCGGAGCCTAGGGCCCCCAGTCCGGCAGGTAATTGTCCCGCCCGTTGTTCGTCAGCCGCCGCTGCTCGCTCCCGTCCGCGTGCATCACGTAGATGTCCCGGCGCCCCAGGCGGTTCGAGGCGAAGACGATGTGGCGGCCGTTGGGGGCCCAGGCCGGATCCTCGTTCTGCCCCTGGGTGGTGAGCTGCTGCTGGCCCGTGCCGTCGGGGTTGATGAGGCAGATCTGGTTCCCCCCCGCCCGGCACATGAACACGATCTTCTCTCCCCGGGGCGACCAGCGCGGGGAGCTGTTGTACGTGCCCTGCAGCGTGAGGCGCCGCAGGTTGGCGCCGTCCACGTCCATCACGTAGAGCTGCGGGCTGCCGCCCCGGTCCGAGTTGAAGACGATCTGGCGCCCGTTGGGCGAGAAGGAGGGGGAGACGGAGATGCTGGGCCCCGTGGTGAGCGCCTTCGGCTCGCCGCCGGCCTTGGGCATGAGGAACAGGTTCGTCCCGCCCCCGGCGCTCATGGCGAAGGCCATCCACTGCCCGTCCGGCGACCAGGCCGGGGTGACGTTTAGGCCGGACCGCGCCGAGAGCACCGTGCGCCGGCCGCTGTCCCAGTTCAGCACCACCAGGTTCGGGTTGTCCTTCTGGCTCGCGTCGCGCTGGTAGGAGGTGTAGGCGATCTGCCGGCCGTCCGGCGACCAGCGCGGCGACAGGTTGATGGACTGGTTGCCGGTGATGGCCTCGGCGGCCGCGCCGTCGTAGTCCATCACGAACAGCTCCTTGGAGGTCCGGCCGGTGGTGCTCACGAACGCCACGCGGGTCTGCGCGACGCCCTTCTCGCCCGTGAGCTGGAACAGGATGTCGTCGGCGAAGCGGTGGATGATCAGGCGGAAGAACTTCACGTCCCCCACGTACCGCTTGCCGAAGATCTGCTCCCCGGTGGTGACGTTGAACAGCCGCCCCTCCACCACCGCCTCGCGGCCCCGCCCGGAGACCTGGCCCACCGCCAGGTGCTGGACCTTGAGCGCGTTCAGCCCGGGGAAGAGCGTCCGCTCCTGATCCGGCTGGACGCTGCGGGGCTCGAACGGCAGGATGCCGCCCTCCATCACGTCGAAGATGGTGGTGAACTTGAGGTCCGCCACGAGCACGCGCTCGCCGAGCTGGCCGAGATCCTCGCCCCCCTCCATGCGGAAGGGCGCGAAGCCGGCCACGGCGATGGTGATCTTCTGGATCTGGCGCTCGCGCAGCTCGCGCTCGATCACCTGGGCGGAGACGGGCCCCGGCCCCCACAGACCCGAGAGGATCGCCAGCAGGGCGACCCATGCGGCACGACGTATCATCGGCGCTCCAGGACGAACCGATACCGCAGGTCGAGAAACGGTTCGGTGAGAAGGTTGGGGAACGGCGGCAGCGGGACGCTCTGCCGGATGGCCCGCATCGCGGACATGTCCATGGCGGAGTCGCCCGAGCTGCCCTCCAGCTCGATGTCCCGCACCTGGCCGGTGCGCAGCACCCGGAAGCGGACGGTGGCGGTGGTCGCGGTGCCGAGCGCCGTCCAGTTGCTCTGGATCTTCCAGTCCACCAGCGCCAGGTAGGAGCTGAGGGCGCTCCCCCCCAGGCCGGTGCCCGTCCCCACCACCTCCAGGCCGGCGCCCTTGTCCTCGCCCGACCCGGGCCCCGGCCGCGCGGCGGCCGGCGGCGGCCCGATCGAGGCGGCCGTGCCCGTGCCCGGCGCGCCCGGGGCGCGGGAGGGGGACGGCAGCGAGGCCACGGCGGGCGGGGCCGGCGCCTGCGCGGCGGGCGGCAGCGCCGGCATCTGGGGCAGCGTGGGCACCGCCGGCCCGGGGGTGGGCGGCGCCTTCGTGGCGACCGGCGGCGCGGGCGGGGCCGGGGGCGCGGGCCGCGCCGGCTCGGGCCGGAGCGGCGGCTCCGCCGGCTTGACCTGGCGGGCCGGGCGGCGCGCCGGCAGGGTGAGCTCGTCCGACGGCCCACCGGAGATGCGCGGTGCGGGCGGGGCCGGGGGCGCGGCGGGCACGGGGGCCGGCGCGGGCGGCCGCAGCTGCGCGGGCGGCGGGGCGGGGGCCGCGCCGCGTCCCCCGGGGCCGCGGCCCGGCGCCGCGGGCGCGTCCACCAGGCTCACGGTGTAGGTGACGGGGACCGTGATGTACTGGCCGAACCGGAGCCGGGGCATGACCACCACGGCGGCCACCAGCAGGAGGTGCAGCAGGACCGAGGCGGCGAAGGTCAGCCACAGCTCGCGCGGCGTCGCCCTCGGTGGCCCGAGACGATCCACCGCGACCGCCACGGCTAGCCCCCGCCGGGGCCCGCGGGCTCGGTGACCATCCCGACCCGATCCACGCCGGCCTTCTTCACGACGTCCATGACCTGCATGACCACGCCGTACGCCACCGCCTCGTCCGCCTTGAGGAACACCGAGGCCTTCGGGTTCCGCTTCACCATGCCGCCCAGGACGGCCTGCAGGCGGTCCAGGCTGATGGGCTGGTTCTCCAGGAACACCCCGCGGCTCTTGGTGACCGTGAGCACCAGCCGCTCCTCCGGCCGGACGGTCTGGGTGGCGGTCTTCGGCACGCGCACGTCGATGCCGCCCAGCATCATGGGCGCGGTGATCAGGAAGATGATGAGCAGGACCAGGACCACGTCCACGAACGGCGTGACGTTGATCTCCGCCATTGCCGGGGCGAGGCGGCCCTGGCCCTCGTAGTCCAGCCTGCCGGCCATCCTGTCCTGTCCCTCCGGGGTGTCGGCGGGCGGACGCTCAGGCGCGCCCGGCCTTCAGGAAGATGCGCTCGGCCATCCCCATGAACTCGAGCGTGAAGAGGTCCATGCGGGTGGCGGCGCCCTTGATCCGATTCAGGAAGTAGTTGTAGGCGATGACGCCCGGGATCGCCGTGGCCAGGCCGGCGGCGGTGGTGATGAGCGCCTCGGCGATGCCGGGGGCCACCGCGCCGAGGTTGGCGGAGCCGGTGACGCCGATGCTGTGAAAGGCGTCCATGATGCCCCAGACGGTCCCGAAGAGGCCGACGAAGGGCGTGACGTTGCCCGTGGTGGCGAGGAAGATGAGCGCCCGCTCCAGCCAGGAGATCTCGCGCAGGCTGGCGTGCCGGAGCGTGCGGGAGACGCGGGTCAGCAGGTCCTCGGAGGAGAGGGGCAGATCCGCCGGCGCGCCGGGCGCGGGGTTGCCCTTCATGGCGTAGCTCAGCTCGCGGTAGCCTTCGCGGAAGAGCGCGGCCAGGGGGCTCTGTCCGAACCGGCGCGAATCCTCGTAGGCGGCCGAGAGATTCTTGCTGTCCCGGAAGAGCTTCAGGAAGCGCTCGTCCTGCCGCTCGGCCCGCGAGAGCACGCGGAGCTTCAGGAAGATGATGCTCCAGCACGCCAGCGAGAAGAAGAGCAGCAGGACCAGGACGCCCTTGGCGACGACGCCGGCCTGGAGGACGAGAGTGAGTGCATTCATAGGGTGGTCCCAGGAAGTTCTTATAGCAATGCTTGCAACACGCGTCAAGGGAAAGGGTCGCGGCGCGCGCGCAGGGGCGCGCGCGCCTTGCCGCGCCCTCCTTGCTCTGATAGGCTCTGCGGCGGCTTCTCTTGGCGGCCGCGAGGCGCACATGCACCTGGACCTTCGCCGGCTTCCCGGCACCCCGCCCCTGCTCCGCGACTACGCGCACGCCTACCCGCGCGTGGCGCCCTTCTTCGCCCGGGATCCCCACCCCGCGGATGCCTACGCGGAGGCGGCGCGGGCGCTGGCCGCCCGCCGCTACCCGCGCGCGGAGGTGGCGGCCGCCCTGCGGGCCCGCCATGCGGCGTGGGGCGCGCCCGCCCCGGTGCACGAGCGCATCCAGGAGCTGGCGCACCCGGAGAGCCTGGCCGTGGTGACCGGCCAGCAGACCGGGCTCTTCGGCGGGCCGCTCTTCACCCTGTACAAGGCGCTCACCGCGGTCCGGCTGGCCGAGCAGGCGCGGCAGGCGCTCGGGCGTCCGGTCGTTCCGCTCTTCTGGCTGGCCGCCGAGGACCATGACGTCGCCGAGGCGGACCACGTCACGCTGCTGGATCGCACGGGCGGCCTCCTGACCGTCCGGCACAGCGCCTGGGGCTCGCCGGGCTACATGCCCGCCCAGCTCCTCCTCGGCCCGGCCGTGCACGAGACGCTGGAGGCCGCCCTGGGCGTCCTGCCGTCCAGCGACTTCCTCCCCGCCGTGGCGGCGGCCCTGCGCGAGGCCTACGCGCCCGAGCGCACCCTGGCCGAGGCGTTCGCCCGCTGGATGCTCGGCCTGCTGGGCCGCTTCGGCCTGGTCCTGGTGGACGGGGCGGACCCGGCCCTGAAGCGGCTCGCCGCGCCGGTGTTCCAGCAGGAGGCGGCCGAGGCGCCCCGGTCCTCCCAGCGCATCCTGGAGGCCAGCCGGGCGCTCCGCGCCCTGGGCTACCCGAACCAGATCGAGGCCCGGCCGGACGGCGTGAACTGCTTCCTGCTCCGGGACGGCCGCCGCCCCCTGGCGCGGGACGGCGCGGACCTCCGGCTCCGGGACGGCGGGGAGCGGCTCGCGGCGGCGGAGCTCCAGCGGATCGCCCGGGAGGAGCCGGAGCGCCTCAGCCCCAACGTGGCCCTGCGGCCCATCGTGCAGGACGCGCTCTTCCCCACGCTGGCCTACGTGGCCGGCCCGGGCGAGCTGTCCTACTTCGCGCAGCTCCGGCCGGTGTACGAGGCCTTCGGCGTGCCCATGCCCCTCATCCTGCCCCGGGCCTCCTTCACCCTGCTGGAGCCCCGGCCGGCGCAGCTCCTGGAGAAGTTCCGCCTGGCCCTGCCCGACCTCGTGCGCGAGCCCGAGCAGCTCGCCAGCCAGGTGCTGCGGGCGCAGCTGCCCCCCGACCTGGACGCCACGCTGGCCCGGGCGCGCGCCGGCGTGGACGAGCTGTTCCGGGAGGTGGGCGAGGCCGTGGCGGCCGTGGACCCGACGCTGCGCGCCACCGTGGGGCAGTCCGCGGGCCACATCAAGGGCCACCTGGACCAGCTGCAGAAGAAGGCCGTGCAGGCCCTGAAGCGCCGGGAGGAGGAGACCCGGACCCAGGTGCAGCGGCTGCGCCAGGCCCTCATGCCGGGCGGCCGCCCGCAGGAGCGGGTCCTCCCCGCCCTGCCCTACCTGGCCCGTCACGGCACCGTCCTCCTGGACGCCGTGCACGCGGCCATTCACGGGCCGGGCTGGACGCACCAGCTCCTGCGGCTGGGCGGGTGAGCCCATGCGCATCGGCATCACCTGCTACCCCACCTACGGCGGGAGCGGCGTCGTGGCCACGGAGCTGGGCAAGGCCGTGGCGCGCCGCGGCCACCAGGTCCACTTCATCAGCTACTCGCTGCCGTTCCGCCTGCACACCTACGACGAGCGGGTCTTCTTCCACGAGGTGGAGATGCTGAACTACCCCCTCCTGGAGCACCCGCCCTACGCCATCGCGCTCGCCGCCAAGATGTCCGAGGTGGGGGCCGAGGCGGCGCTGGACTGCTTCCACGTCCACTACGCCATCCCCCACGCCGTCTCCGCCTTCCTGGCGCGCGCCATCCTGGGCCGGGGCCGGCCGCGCATCATCACCACGCTGCACGGCACCGACATCACGCTGGTGGGCAACGACCGCTCGCTCTTCCCCATGACCCGCTTCGCGCTGGAGCAGTCGGACGGGATCACCTGCATCTCCCAGTACCTGCGCGCCAAGACGCTGGAGGTCTTCGGGGTGAGCCGCCCGATCCGGGTCATCCCGAACTTCGTGGACACGGCGCGCTTCCTGCCCCGCCAGGAGCCGGCGCTCCGCCGGCACCTCGCGCCGGACGGCGAGCGCCTCCTGGTGCACCTCTCCAACTTCCGGCCGGTGAAGCGGGTGGCCGACGTGGTCGCCGTGTTCGCCCGGATCCGGGAGCACCTGCCCGCGCGCCTGCTCCTCATCGGCGACGGCCAGGACCGCCCGCTGGCGCTCCACCGGGCCACGGCCCTGGGCGTGCACCGGGACGTGGTGTTCCTCGGCAAGCAGGACGAGGTGGAGCGGCTCCTGGCGGCCGCGGACCTGCTCCTGCTCCCCAGCCAGGAGGAGGCCTTCGGCCTGGCGGCGCTGGAAGCCCTGAGCTGCGGCGTGCCCGTGGTGGCGAGCAACGTGGGCGGCCTGCCGGAGGTGGTCGCGGAGGGCAAGACGGGCTTCCTGCTGCCCGTGGGGGACGTGGAGGGCATGGCGGCGGCGGCCCTCGCGCTCCTCACGCAGCCCGCGCGCCTCGCCGAGTTCCGCGCGGCCGCGCGCCGCCACGCCGTGAGCCACTTCGACGCCGGCCTGATCGTCCCGCAGTACGAGGCCTACTACGCGGAGATTCTCAAAGACTGAAACGTGAAACGTAACACGGAAGGAGCAAGAACGGCTCCCGTTCCTTACGTGTTAGGTTTTGCGTTTCACGTCGTACGCCTCACGCCACCCGCTTCCGGAAGCTCAGCACGGCCCAGTACAGGAAGACCAGGACGAAGCCCGCCAGGATGGCCATGTCCTTCCAGACGAGCAGGAAGTCGGCCCCGCGCAGGGTCACGGCCCGCACGGCCCGCGAGAAGTACATCAGCGGGAAAAGGTTGGCGATGGGGCGGATGTAGTCGGGGATGGCCTCGATGGGCGCGTAGGCGCCGGAGAGCATGAAGACCGGCAGGACGTAGAAGACCGCGATCTGCACCGCCTGGAACTGCGAGCGGGAGACGGCCGAGATGAGGAGGCCCGTGGCCAGCGAGGCGAGCACGAACAGCGCGCAGAGACCCACCAGGAGCGGCAGCCGCTCCTGTACCGGGACGCCGAACCAGCGGTCCGCCACGAACAGGATGGTGGCCACGTTCAGCAGCGAGATGCCGAAGTAGGGCAAGAGCTTCCCCAGGATCAGCTCCGTGCGCGTGATGGGCGTGGCCATGAGCTGGTCCAGCGTGCCCCGCTCGCGCTCGCGCGGGATGCTGATGGCCATCAGCATGACGGTGAGGAGCTGGAGGGTCAGCCCGATCACGCCCGGCATCACGTAGCCCAGGTACTGCAGCCCCGGGTTGTACTTGATCTCGCTGTGCACGAAGACCGGCTGGATGAGCCGGCGGCCGCGGTCGGGCCGCAGGCCGCGCGCCCAGAGCCCCTTGATGGCCCGCTCCGCGTTGTAGCGCTGGATCACGCGGCGGGCCACCCCCTCCACGATGGGGGCGGAGTTGTTGTCCGTCCCGTCCAGCAGGAGCTGCAGCTGGGCCTCCTCGCCCGCCTCGATCCGCCGCATGAAGCCTTCCGGGATGACGATGGCCGCCTTGATGCGGCCCTGGGCCAGCAGCTCCTGGGCCTCGGCCAGCGAGCCCACCTCGCCGGTGATCTGCACCTCGTCGTAGGTGCTGAAGGCCGTGGCGATCACGTGGCTCTCGGGCGAGCCGTCCAGGTTCAGCAGGACCGAGGGGATCTGGCGCAGGTCGCCGGTCTCCAGGGCCTTCCCGAAGAGGAAGGTCAGCGCGATGGGCATGAGCAGGATGAGGCACAGGCTCCGCCGGTCGCGCCAGATCTGGCGCAGCTCCTTGCGCGCCACGTGTCCGATGACCCGGAGCATGGCTCAGGCCGCCCGCTCGGCGTCGGTCCCGCGGGTGAGCACCATGAACACGTCCTCCAGCGTGGGCGGCACCTGCCGGAGCCCCCGCACCGCGATGCCCTGGGCCCCCAGCGCGCGCCCCAGCACCTCGGCCACCCGCTCGCCGTCCTTGCTGAAGACCCGCAGCGTCTTCCCGTAGATGCTCACGCCGGCCACACCCTCCAGGCCGCGCGCGAGGGCGGCCGCGCCCATCACGGGCACGGCCTCCACCTCCAGCACCGCCTCGCTCAGGCCCCGCCGGCACTCCTCCGGCGAGCCGGTCCCGATGAGGCGGCCGCGGTGGATGAAGCCGATGGTCTGGCAGCGCTCGGCCTCCTCGACGTAGTGCGTGGTCACCAGGATGGTGCGGCCCTCGGCCCCCACCTCGTAGAGCAGGTCCCACATGCGCTGGCGGGACGGCGGATCCGCCCCGGCCGTGGGCTCGTCCAGGAACAGCAGGGCCGGCGCGTGGACCATGGCGCAGCCGAGCGCCAGCCGCTGCTTCAGCCCGCCCGAGAGGTGCTCCGTCAAGGTCTGCCGCCGGTCGGCCAGCCCCACCCGCTCCAGCGTCTCGGCGACGCGGCGGCGGCGCTCGCGTCCGGAGAGACGGTAGACGCCGGCGAAGAAGTCCAGGTTCTCGGCCACGGTCAGGTCGCCGTAGAGGCTGAAGCGCTGGGGCATGTATCCTACCCGACGCTTGATCGCCTCGGCGTCGCGGGAGATGCTGAGGCCGTCCACCCAGCCCTCCCCCTCGCTGGGCGCGAGGAGGCCGCAGAGCATGCGGATGGTGGTGCTCTTGCCGGCGCCGTTGGGGCCGAGGAAGCCGAAGATCTCGCCGGCCCGGACGGCCAGGGTCAGGTCGGAGACCGCCTGCACGGCGCCGAAGCGGCGGGACAGGCCGCGCGTCTCGATGGCCGCGCGGGCGGGAGATTCTGGCTGCGCAGGCATACGGTGGTTATACTGGACCCACGAGGAAGGTGTCAACGACAGGGACGGTTCGAGGTTCGAAGTCCGAGGT
>JBHGAX010000146.1:0-9547 GCA_041946635.1 Methylomirabilales bacterium (SeqCode) | reverse complement strand
CGAGGAGGCGGAGGGCACGCCGTCCGGCGCGCCCGCGTACGACGAGGGGCTGGGGGACCTGCCCTGGGGCTACGGCGACGACGCGTTCGTCGCGCTCCCCCGCGACCCGCGCATTGACCTGCGCCAGCAACTGCTTCACCGACGCCTCGGTGGTCCGGAGGAACGGCTGCGGATAGACGCCGATCCAGACGATGAGGAGGAGCACGGGCAGCAGCACCGCGTACTCCCGCGGCGTCAGGTCGGCAAGCTTGAGATTGGCCTCGTGGCGCACCGGCCCGAACATCACGCGCTGCACCATCCAGAGCATGTAGACGGCGGCCAGGATGATGCCGGCGGTGGCCAGCACGGCGTACAGGACGTTCACGCGGAAGGTGCCGACCAGGATCAGGAACTCGCCGACGAAGCCGTTGAGCCCGGGCAGGCCGATCGACGACAGGCTGACGATGAGGAACACCGCGCTGAAGGCGGGCACCACACGCCACAGCCCACCGAAGTCCTCGATCATGCGGGTGTGGCGGCGCTCGTACACCATCCCCACGAGCAGGAAGAGCGCGCCGGTGGAGAGGCCGTGGTTGATCATCTGCAGGATGCCGCCGGCCACGCCCTGGCTCGTGAAGGCGAGGATCCCCAGCATGACGAAGCCGAGGTGGCTCACCGAACTGTAGGCCACCAGCTTCTTCAGGTCGGGTTGCACCATGGAGACCAGGGCCCCGTACAGGATGCCAATGATGGCCAGCCAGGAGAGCAGCGGGGCGAAGGCGCGAGCCGCGTCCGGGAACAGCGGCAGGGCCAGGCGCAGGAAGCCGTAGGTGCCCATCTTCAGCAGGATCCCGGCCAGGATCACCGAGCCGGCCGTCGGGGCCTCCACGTGGGCGTCCGGCAGCCAGGTGTGGAACGGAAACATCGGCACCTTGATGGCGAACGCGATGGCAAAGGCCAGGAACAGCCAGGCCTGGGTCTGGAAGGGCAGCGCCATGCCCCAGATCTTCAGCAGGTCGAAGGTATACTCGCCGCCGGGCCGGCCGCCCTGCAGGACGTAGAGCGCCAGGATCCCGACCAGCATGAGCACGCCGCCCGCCATGGTGAAGAGGAAGAACTTCACCGTCGCGTAGATCCGGCGCGCGCCTCCCCAGATCCCGATGAGGAAGTACATCGGGATCAGCACGCCCTCCCAGAAGACGTAGAACAGCACGAGATCCAGCGCCACGAAGACGCCCAGCATGCTCGTCTCCAGCAGGAGCATGCAGACCAGGTACTCCTTCACCGACGTGGTGATCGCCGTGTAGGAGGCGAGCACGGCGATGGCGCTGAGGAAGGTGGTCAGGAGGACGAGGAGCAAACTGATGCCGTCCACGCCCACCAGGTACTGGATGCCGAGGGACGGGATCCAGGCGCCGCGCTCCATGAACTGGAAGGACGGGATGTCGGCCTGAAAATCGAAATACAGGCTGAGGGACAGCAGGAAGGTGACCAGGGCCACGGCGAACGCCAGGTGCTTGAGCATGCGCTCCCGCCCCCGGGGCACCAGCAGGAGGAGCAGCGCCCCCCCGAGGGGCAGGAAGGTCACGAGCGAAACGATCGGCAGATCATCCACGGCAGAACCGTTGCCCACACAAAGGCACAGAAGTCATAGAAGGCAGCCCGTGCAATCCTTGGCGCCCCTTGGCGCTCTCTGCGTCTTGGCGGTGCGGCCCCGCGCTATCGGCTGAAGGCCAGGTAGCCGACCACCGCCACCACGCCCACCAGGAAGCTCAGGACGTAGCTCATGACGTAGCCGGTCTGCACCCGGCGCAGCAGCAGGCTTCCTGCCTGCACCACGGCCCCCACGCCGTTCACCGCGCCGTCCACCACCGGCTCGTCCATGCGCCGCCACAGCGCGACCGCCCCGCGCTTGATCGGCTGCACGATGAACCGGTCGTAGGCTTCGTCCACGTAGTACTTGTTCTGGAGCACGCGGTACACCCAGAAGTAGCGCGCAGCCATCCGCGCGGGCATCTCCCGCCGGAGCACGTACAGCCACGTCGCGAGCACAATCCCGGCGAGCGCCACGGCGAGCGAGACGACGGCGAGCGGCAGGGCGCCCGCCTCGTGCCCGCCCTCCGCGGCACGCCAGACCGGCGCGAGGAACGCGTGGAACACGCCGTGGCCGGGCGGGAAGCCGACGAACCCGACGCCCGCGGCGAAGACGGCCAGGATGACCAGCGGGCCGCTCATCACGCCCGGCGACTCGTGCGCGTGCTTCTCGCTCCGCGATTCCCCTTCGAATGCCAGGTAGTAGGCCCGCATCATGTAGAGGCCGGTGAGGAACGCGCCCGCCACGCCCAGGAGGAGGAGACCCGCCTGGCGGTGGGACAGCGCCGCGTGCAGGATCTCGTCCTTGGACCAGAAGCCGGCCAGCGGAAAGATGCCGGCGTTGGCCAGCGCGGCCACCAGGAACGTGAGGGCGGTGATCGGCATGTGGCGGCGCAGGCCGCCCATGCGCGTGAGGTCCTGCTCGCCGTTGAGGCCGTGGATGACGGAGCCGGCCCCCAGGAAGAGCAGCGCCTTGAAGAAGGCGTGGGTGGCCAGGTGGAAGATGGCGGCCGCGTACGCGCCCAGGCCCGCGCCCAGGAACATGTACCCGAGCTGCGAGATCGTGGAGTAGGCGATCACGCGCTTGATGTCGGTCTGGACCACCGCGATCGTGGCCGCCAGGATGGCCGTGGCTGCGCCGACCCAGGCCACCACGTGGAGCGTGATGGGCGCCAGGTCGAAGAGGGGGGCGGAGCGGGCGACCATGTAGACGCCCGCGGTCACCATGGTCGCGGCGTGGATGAGGGCGGAGACCGGCGTCGGGCCCTCCATGGCATCGGGCAGCCAGACGTACAGCGGGATCTGCGCCGACTTGCCCGTGGCGCCCATGAAGAGGAGCAGCGTGATGGCCGTGACGGCCAGGCCGCCGGCCGCAAGCTTCCCCGGCGCGGCAGCGAAGACCTCGGCGTAGCCGAGGGTGCCGAGCGTGGTCCAGAGCAGCATGATCCCGAGGCCGAAGCCGAAGTCGCCCACCCGGTTGACGATGAAGGCCTTCTTCCCCGCCTCCGCCGCGGCCGGCTTGTCGTACCAGAAGCCGATCAGCAGGTACGAGCACAGCCCCACCGCCTCCCAGAAGACGTACAGGAGGAGGTAGTTGTCGGCCAGGACCAGCATCAGCATCGAGAAGGTGAACAGGTTCAGGTAGGCGAAGAAGCGCGCGTAGTCCGGCTCGCGTTCCATGTAGCCGATCGAGTAGACGTGGATCAGCAAGCCGACGCCCGCGACCACCAGGATCATGACGGCCGAGAGCGGATCCAGGAGCAGCGCCCAGTCCGCCCGGAACCCGTCCACCCCGATCCAGGGCGCGAGGACGTCCGTGGCGCGGCGCCCGCCCTCCGGCAGGTCGAGCAGGTCCGCCGTGGCGCGCAGCGCCGCCAGCAGCGAGAGCCCGACGCTCCCGCTGGCCACCCAGCCCACCACCCGCCGCCCCAGCCGCCGCCCGAACAGCCCGACGACGAGGAAACCCACGAGGGGCGGGAGGGGGATCCACCAGAGATTCAACATGCGCAGGCCTTCATGTTCTCCGCGTGTCCAGTACCGCATCGCGTAAAACGTCAAACGTAAAACGTAGCAGCAAGAACGCCCGTTCCTTACGTTTCACGTGTTACGTCTTACGCAGCACTTCGCTTCACCATTTCAACAAGTTCAACTCTGCCACGTCCACCGTCTCCCGGTTCCGGTGGATGGCCAGGATGATGGCGAGGCCCACGGCGACCTCGGCCGTGGCCACGGCCATCACGAAGAAGACGAAGATCTGGCCCTCCATCGAGTTGTGGAAGCGCGAGAACGCCACGAATGAGAGGTTCACCGCGTTCAGCATCAGCTCGATGGACATGAAGATGATCAGCGCGTTCCGCCGGGTCGCCACGCCGATGACGCCCAGGATGAACAGGAAGCCGCTGAGGAGCAGGTAGGCTTCGAGGGGCACGTGGACCTGCATGCTATTTCCCGTAGTGGCCCTTCGCCAGCACCATGGCGCCGACGATCGCGACCAGCAGAATGACGGAGGTCACCTCGAACGGAAACAGGAAGTCGGTGAAGAGCAGCCGCCCCACCAGCTCGGTGCTCCCGAACCCCGGGCTGAGGGCCGGGCCCCCATGCTTGCCGCCCCGGAGCAGCACGAGCAGCAGCTCGGCCAGGAGGACGCCCACCAGCACGAGCGCCAGGACGATGCGGCGGAAGTCGTGCGAGGCCCAGGGGACTTCCTCCCGCGGCAGGTTCAGCAGCATGATCACGAAGAGGAAGAGGACCATGATGGCGCCGGCGTAGACCAGGATCTGGACGGCCCAGACGAAGTGGGCCTCCAGCGTGATGTAGATGCCCGCCAGCGAGCCCATGGTGATGATCAGGTAGAGGGCCGAGTAGACCGCGTGCCGCTGCACGATCACCAGGATGCCGGAGGCGGCCGCCACCAGCGCCATGCCCGCAAAGATGAGGACTTCCATTCAGCGCTCCACCAGCACCGCCGCGACGGCCGTGAAGATGGCGTTGGCGAAGGCCAGCGGCAGGAGGACCTTCCAGCCGAAGTGCATGAGCTGGTCGTAGCGGAACCGCGGCAGCGTGGCCCGGAACCAGATGAAGACGAAGAGCAGCAGGAAGACCTTGCCGATGAACCAGACGGGCGAGGGGCCGATGGGGCCGAGCCAGCCGCCCAGGAACAGCGTGGTGGCCATGGCGGCGGCCGTCACCATGTTGGCGTACTCGGCCATGAAGAACATGGCGAACTTCATGGAGCTGTACTCGCTGTGGAAGCCCGCCACCAGCTCGGTCTCCGCCTCGGGCAGGTCGAAGGGGGCCCGGTTGGTCTCCGCCAGCGCGCAGGCGAAGAAGACGGCGAATCCCAGCGGCTGGCTGAACAGGAACCAGTTGGGCACCGGCAGCAGGCCGAGCCACCAGGCGACCCCGGCCTGCGCCTGCACGATCTTGACCAGGCTCAGCGAGCCGGTGAGCAGGAGCACCCCGATGACCGACAGGGTCATGGACAGCTCGTAGCTGATCATCTGCGCCGTGGAGCGCAGCCCCCCGAGCAGGGCGTACTTGTTGTTGGAGGACCAGCCGGCCAGCACGATCCCGTACACGCCCAGGGAGGTGATGCCGAAGACGTACAGCACCCCCACGTTGATGTCCGTGATGCGCAGCGCGACCGGGTGGGGCAGCAGGCCGAAGAGCGTGGTGGTGTCCCCGAACGGGATGACGGCGAAGGCGATCAGCGCGGGCACGACGGACAGCGCGGGCGCGAGGAGGAAGAGCACCCGGTCCACCTGGCCGGGGATGAGGTCCTCCTTGAAGAAGAGCTTGATCCCGTCCGCGATCGGCTGGAGCAGCCCGAACGGCCCCACGCGCATGGGCCCGATGCGCACCTGGATGTCCGCGATGACCTTCCGCTCCAGCCACGTCATGTACGCCACCGTGAGCAGGAGGATCCCGAAGACCACTCCGATCTTCACGAGCATGGCGATGAGGTCGAAGGGCGACATAGCGCTCAGCTTTCAGCGGTCAGCGACAGCGACAGCTCCGCAAAACGTGAAACGCAAAACGTAAGGAACAGGAACGGCCTGGCCGAAGCGCGTGTTACGTTTCACGTTTTACGTTTTCCGTTTTACGCAGCTCTTCTTCGGGCAGCAGCCCGAGCGGCCCGATCTCGTCCCACCCGATGCCCTGGTATGGTCCGGGCTCGGCGGCGATGGCGTGCCACACCGCCTCGGGCTCGGGGTCGCCCAGCCAGGCGCCGAGGCGGGCGGCCAGATCGCGCGCCACCTCGCCCATCGGCCGAGCGGCTCCCGGCGGCGTGAGCGCCCGGTGGATCTTCTGGATCCGCCCCTGGTAATTCGTGAAGGTGCCGGCCTTCTCCGCGAATCCCAGGCCCGGCAGCACGGCGTGCCCCAGCTCGCTCGTCGGGCTCGGCAGCAGGCTCGAGACCACCAGCAGGTCGAGCCGCTCCAGGGCCTGGCGCACCGCCCGCCCGGGCGACGCCCCGACCAGATCCTCCTCGAAGACGAAGAGCGCCCGGAGCCGCCCGCCCACGGCCGCCTCCAGCATCCCGGCCACATCCAGGCCTCCGGGCCCCGGCAGGAGGTCCAGGTCCCGCGCCCCCCGACTGTTGGCCGTCCGGTCCGTGCGAAGCAGCAGGCCGTCCTCCGACACGTCGCCCGCGAGGAACTGCACCTCGCGGACCCGGTGGTCGAGGTGCGGCGTGCCGACCACCTCACGGAAGAGGCGCCGGATCAGGAACAGCTCCTCGTTCGTATGCCTCGAGGAGACCACGCAGCCGACGGCGCCCGCCCCCGATTCGGCGACGATCCGGCCGACCTCCTCGCCGATCCGGGCCAGCAGCGCGCGGTACTCCAGCTCGACGTGCCGGCCGTCCGTGCGCCACAGGGGGAGCCGGAACCGGGTCGGATCGTGCAGGTACCCGTAGGTGAACCGGCCGATGTCGCACATCCACCAGCGGTTCACCGCCTGGTTCTCGCGCGGCCGGATGCGCAGGAGCTCCTCGCCCTGCGGGCGGTGCCGGACGTCCAGCACCACGTTGCAGCCGGTGCTGCACAGGGGGCAGACGCTCTCGGTGTGCCGCACCAGGTCCCAGGGGCGCGCCTGGAACCGGTACTCCCGGGAGGTGAGCGCGCCGACGGGGCAGAGGTCGATCACGTTGCCCGAGTAGTTGTTGTCCAGCGCGCGCCCGGGGAAGACGTTGATCTCGGAGCGGTCGCCGCGCGAGAACACCCCCAGCTCCCCGGTCTTGGGCACCTCGTTGCAGAAGCGGATGCAGCGGGTGCACAGGATGCACCGCTCGGCGTCGAAGACGATGTGGGGTCCCAGCACGCGGTGCTTGACCCGCTGGACCTTCGGCTCCGCCGAGCGGCTCTCGCCCGGCCCGTACTTCAACGTGAAGTCCTGCAGCGGGCACTCGCCGCCCTTGTCGCAGATCGGGCAGTCCAGCGGGTGGTTCAGGAGGTAGAACTCCAGCACGGCCCGGCGGGCCTTCTCCACCCGGGGCGAGCGGGTCTGCACCACCATGCCCTCGCCCGCCATGGTGTTGCAGGCCGTGGCCAGCTTGGGCATCTTCTCCACCTCGACCTGGCACAGGCGACACTGGCCGACCACGCTCAGGCCGGGGTGGTAGCAGTAGTGCGGGATCTCGATCCCGGCCCGCTTGGCGGCCTCCAGGATGGTGATGGGCCCGGGCACCTCGAGCTGGACCCCGTCGATCGTCAGTTTCATCAACACCTCAAGGAATGGCAACTCGGCAACGAGGCAATTAGGGAAGCTTGCATACGTAATGAGCGAGGGCTGGTCGGGCCGCCCTGAGCGCCGCGCCCGCGGGCGAGCGCGTCCCCGGCACGGAGGCCGCCGTTCTGCGGCGGCCGACCCCGGGGTAAGCGCGAGCCGGCTTCGACGAGGCGCCAGGCGTCGAAGGGTGGCCCGGCCAGCCCGTCGCACGGGAGCATGACCCCTTAGTTACGCAAGCCTCAATAGGACAAGCGCCCTTTGCAAAGCGCCCTTTGCCGAGTTGCCCAGTTGCCTAATGCCCGTCGCCCCCGAAGGGGCACCCCTTCTCGCGAATGTGCCGCTCGAACTCCTCGCGGAAGTACTTCAGGTAGCTCTCGATGGGCATGGCGGCCGCGTCGCTCAGCACGCAGATCGTCTTGCCCTTCATGTTGTCGCACATGTCCAGCAGCAGGTCCAGGTCCTCGCGCCGGCCCTGGCCGCGCTCGATGCGGGCGAGCACCTTGTGCAGCCAGGCGGTCCCCTCGCGGCACTGCGTGCACTGCCCGCAGGACTCGTGGTGGTAGAAGCGCGAGACGATCTCGCCCACGCGCACGAGGCAGGTGGTGTCGTCCATCACGATCACGCCGCCGCTGCCGCCCATGGACCCGACGGCAGCCAGGGCGTCGAAGTCCATGGTCACGTCCAGGTGCTGCTCGGTGAGCACGGGGGCGGAGGAGCCGCCGGGGATCACCGCCTTCAGCCGCCGCCGGTTGGGGAGGCCGCCGGCGTGGTCGAAGATGAGCTCCCGGAGCGTGATGCTCATGGGCAGCTCGTAGTTCCCCGGCCGCGCCACGTGCCCGCTCACCGAGAAGAGGCGGGGCCCCGTGCTCTTCACCGGCCCGATGGCCGAGAACCACTCGGGCCCGCGCAGCAGGATGTGCGGGAGGTTGGAGAGCGTCTCCACGTTGTTCACCACCGTGGGCGAGCGGTACAGGCCCGAGACCGCCGGGAACGGGGGCTTGGGCCGCGGCTGCCCGCGCTTCCCCTCCAGCGACTCCAGCAGCCCGGTCTCCTCGCCGCAGATGTATGCGCCCGCCCCGCGGTGCAGCACCACGTCCAGGCCGAAGCCGCTCCCCAGGATGTTGGCCCCCAGGTAGCCGGCGTCGTGGGCCTCCTGGATGGCCCGCCGCAGCACCTGCGCGCCGCGCACGAACTCGCCCCGGCAGTAGATGAAGGCCAGGCGGCAGCCGATGGCGTAGCTCGCCAGGATGACGCCTTCCAGGAGCTGGTGCGGCTCCTCCTCGATGAGCATGCGGTCCTTGAAGGTGCCCGGCTCGCTCTCGTCGCCGTTCACCACCAGGTAGACCGGCTTGCCCGAATCCTTGGGGATGAAGCCCCACTTCATGCCCGTCGGGAAGCCCGCGCCGCCCCGGCCCCGCAGGCCCGAGCGCTTCACGGCGTCCACCACCTGGGCCGGGGCCATTTCCTTCAGGACCCTGGGCAGCGCCTGGTACCCGCCGTGCGCCACGTACTCCCGCAGCGTGCCGCCGTAGCCCGGGATCTCCTGGTACTTCGTCAGGACGCGCTCGAACGCCATCTCAGTCCCGTTCGCCCTGGAGCACCGCCAGGAGGTCGTCCAGCTTCTCCGGGGTCATGCGCTCGTGGTAGATGCCGTCCACCTGGATCACGGGCGCCGTGCCGCAGGAGGCCAGGCACTCCATGCGGCGCAGGGTGATGCGGCCGTCCGGCGTCGTCTCGCCGGCGCGGATGCCCAGCCGGGCCTCCAGGTGCCGGACGAGCCGCTCGCCGCCCAGCAGGCTGCAGGACAGGTTCTGGCAGACGTACACCACGTGCCGGCCCTGGGGCTCCAGGGAGAGCATGTCGTAGAAGCTCGCCACGCTCATGACGTCCGCGGGGCTGAGGCCCAGGAAGCGCGCCACCCAGTCCACCGCCTCCGGCGAGAGGTAGCCCACCTCCGCCTGGACCTCGTGGAGGATCGGGATGAGGGCCGAGCGCCGCTCGGGGTAGCGCTTCACCAGCTCCTCGAACCGCGCGCGCGTCTCCTCCGGGATCAGCCCCTTCTCCGCCTGGTCTCCACCCATCTCCACGCCTCTGTCGTCTTCGCCCAGCTGCAAACGTTCCGCGGACAGGCAGCTCAAAACGGCCCAGATGCAAGGCGGCGCGCCGCAGACGGGGTACCCACCGAAGGTGGGTCCAGGCGTACTGGAGGTACGCCGCAGCCCCTCGACTTCGCTCGGGGCCCTGA
>JBHGAX010000145.1:0-9605 GCA_041946635.1 Methylomirabilales bacterium (SeqCode) | reverse complement strand
TCACTCGGCGCGTCGCTCGCCGCCTTGCATCTGGGCCGTTTGGCGCCGCCGGGCGGCTGGCGGGACTTGCCAGTTGAGATCCCGGGCAACGGCTGGGTCGATGCCTTTGGGGCTTTGCGTCTTGGCGTGAGGGGGTCGTTCCGGCGCTCGGGGTCTCCTGCGTCTCTGCGTGAGACGGTGCTCCGGTCACCCGCGCCGGCGGGGCTGGACGGCCTCGTAGGCGGCGCGCGGGTCGGGGAGCGGGGGCCAGGCGAGGACCTCCAGGGCATCCCGCACGTACTCGGGGCGGCGCATGCCGAGGAGCACGACCGTGAGGCCCGGCGTGCTGAGCAGCACCCAGAGGGCCTTTCGGGAGAGGGGCTCGCCCGCGCGGGCCGGCGGCAGGTGGGGCGCGAGGGCCCGGGAGACGCGGTCGCTCTGCGCCTGGCTCCGGCGGAGCGCCTGGGCGCCGATCGCCTCCAGCAGGCCGTCCAGCTCCGCCAGGTAGCGGTCGCGCCAGGCGGCCCACGCCTCCGCCACCGGCCCCTGCAGCCCCTGGTTCAGGGCGAGCACCATCTGGGCCACGGCCGGGGTCACCATGCGGTCCTCGACTTCCTGCCACTCCTGGATGCCCTGCACGGCGAGCCCCGCGCTCCCCAGCTGGTCGGCCCAGCGAAACCACTCGGCGGGCGGCGGCCCGCCCTGCGTGCTGATGCGCGGCGCGATGGTGGCGCGAAACTCGGCCTCCAGGGCCGCGACCCGTCGCAGCCGCTCCTCCGGGTCGCCGGCCGCCTCCCCGTCCGCCGGGAAGTCGGCCAGCCGCAGCAGGCGGCCGTCCGCGAAGGCGTTCAGCGGCCGGTTGGCCAGCACAGCGATCCCGCGCTCGGCGGCGAGCGCCAGGGGCGTGAGCCGGTTGCCGGGCCCCGTGTTCCCCGCGAGCACCGCGCCGGCCTCGAAGAGGTTCAGCGGGAGCTGGAGCACCCGGAAGTGGTGGCCGCTGCCGCCCGCGGCCTCGGCCGCCTCCAGCATGGCCGAGAGCGAGGTGGCGTCCGGCTGGTCCGGCGGGCTCACCACCGTGTTCGAGGAGACGCCGTAGCCGGCGATGCGGCCCGCCGCCGCCTGGCCTTCCAGGAAGGCGAAGGCCTCGCGCAGCCGGCGGGAGAACTCCTGCCGGGCCGCGGCCAGGCCGCCCCGCTCGCGCTTGGCCGCGTCGGACAGGTAGTACTCGGGGTTGTGCAGGAGGCAGACGTCCAGCGTCTCCAGGCGCAGGCGCTGCAGCGAGCGGTCGAGCTGGTCCGCCAGGAACTCCGGGTGGAGGCAGTGCCAGATGCCCTCCCCGTACTTCACCATCTCGGGGAAGGGCCGGCCGGCGGCCTCGCGCTCCTGGGCCAGCAGCAGGTTCTCGCCCTGCACGTACCCCAGCTTGCTCACCACGATCACGCCGTCGCGCCCCAGCCGGCCGTCCGCGAACAGCTCCGCCAGGACCGCGCCCACCAGCCGCTCGCTGCGGCCATCTGTGTAGTTGGCCGAGGTGTCGATGAGGTTCACGCCCTGGAGCAGCGCGGCGCGAAGCGCCGCGGCGTGCTCCGGGGTCTCGTCGTCCACCCGGTAGCCGCCGAAGCCGAGCCGGCTGGCCGTGAGGCCGGTCCGGCCCAGCTCCGCGTAGCCGTGGGGGAACCGCTGGCGAAAGCGCGCCGCGCGCGCAGCCGTCCCCTCGCGGCTGGCCCGTCCGGGCCGTCCCACGCCAATGCCGGTGCGCGCCGCCGGCGCCCGCGGCGCCGCGAGCGCGGCGGCCAGGCCGGCCGGATCGGTCACGGGCGCCTGGCAGGCGAAGTCGCGGCACACGTAGGCGGCCGGGCGGCCGCCGACCAGCCCCTTGTCCCGGAGGAGCGGGAGGTCGGGCGCCGCTCCCCCGGCCGGATCGTGGGACGCCAGGATGCGATTCGGCAGGTAGTGGCGGCCCGCCTCGGCGGCCAGCGCAGCGAACGCGGGGTCCTCCGCGCTCCCCACCAGGGCCAGCTCCACCGGGCCGTCCAGCAGGAAGTCCACCACCGCCAGGCTGCGGCAGAAGGCGCGCGGGTGCGCGGCGATGCTCCGCCCGTAGGCCTGGATGGCGCGGATGCCGGCCTCGCGGAGGTCGGAGCGGTCCAGGTGGGCCGCCAGCCGGACGAGGACGGAGGCCGCCACGGCGTTCGCATTCGGCGTGGCGCCGTCCGCGCCGTCCCGGTGGCGCAGGATCAGGGCCTCGTGGCCGCGCGCGGTGTCGTAGAACCCGCCGCCCTCCCCGTCGAAGTCCCGCAGGATGCGCTGGGCGAGCCGCGCGGCCTCGCGCAGGTAGCGGACGCCGCCGCCCGCCTCGGCCAGGTCCAGCAGGCCCTCCGCCAGGTAGGCGTAGTCCTCCAGGTAGGCGTCCAGGTGCGCGCGCCCGGCCCGGAAGGTGCGGAAGAGGCCGCCGTCCGGGCGCGCCATGGCGGCGAGCAGGAAGTCCGCGGCCCGGACGGCGGCGCGCAGGTAGCGGGGGTCGCGCAGGACCCGGAAGCCCTCGGCGAGGGCGCCCAGCATGAGGCCGTTCCAGGCGGCGAGCACCTTGTCGTCCAGCCCCGGCGCGACGCGCCGCCGCCGGGCCTCGTAGAGCGCGGCCCGGCCCGCGGCCACGCTCTGCGCAAGGGCGTCCGGCGCGAGGCCCAGGCGCCCGGCCACGCGCGCCAGGGGCCGGGGCGTGTGCGGGATGCTCTTGCCCTCCCAGTTGCCCTCCGCCGTGATGGCGTAGTAGGCGCAGAGCTTCCCCGCCTCCTCCGCGCCCAGGACCGCCTCCACCTGGGCGGGCGTCCACACGAAGAACCTGCCCTCCTCGCCCTCGGAGTCCGCATCCGTGGCCGAGTAGAAGCCGCCCTCGGGCCCCGTCATCTCGCGGAGGACGTAGTCCAGCACCTCGCGGGCCACGGCCGCGTCGCCGGCCGCCCGCGTGGCCTGGAAGCCCTCCAGGTAGGCGCGGGCCAGGAGCGCGTTGTCGTAGAGCATCTTCTCGAAGTGGGGCACCAGCCAGCGCTCGTCCGTGCTGTAGCGGTGAAAGCCGCCGCCGATGTGGTCGCGCATGCCGCCCTGCGCCATGCCGTCCAGCGTGGTGCGCGCCATGCGCAGGGCCTCGGCGTCGCCCGTGCGCCGGTGGTGGCGGAGCAGCAGGCCGAGCGGGGCGGCCGGCGGGAACTTGGGGGCCGGGCTGAAGCCGCCGTAGGTCGCGTCGAAGGTCTGGGCCAGCTCGCGCACGGCCGCCCGGATCTCGGCCTCGCCCACGCTGCCCTCGGCCCGGCCCCCCGCCGCCTGCCGGAGGTAGGTGGTCAGCTCGGCCGCCTGGGCGGTGAGGTCCACGCGGCGGCTCCGCCACAGCTCGGCGATCTGCGAGAGCAGCGTGGCGAAGCCCGGCCGGCCGAAGCGGTCCTCGGGCGGGAAGTAGGTGCCCGCGAAGAACGGCTGCTGGTCCGGGGTGAGGAAGACGGTCATGGGCCAGCCGCCCTGCCCCTGGTTCAGCGCCAGCGTGGCCTGCATGTAGATGTCGTCCAGGTCCGGCCGCTCCTCGCGATCCACCTTCACGCACACGAAGTGCCGGTTCATGAGCTCGGCGATGCCCTCGTCCTCGAACGACTCCCGCTCCATCACGTGGCACCAGTGGCAGGAGGAGTAGCCGATGCTGAGCAGGATCGGCTTGTCCTCGCGGCGCGCGCGGGCCAGCGCCTCCTCGCCCCACGGGTACCAGTCCACCGGGTTGTGGGCGTGCTGCAGGAGGTAGGGGCTGGTGCTCTGGGCCAGGCGGTTGGGGTGCCTGGGCGGGGCCGTGGCGTCGCTCATCGGCGTCCTCTCTGGCGCTACCCGCGCCGGCGGGCCGGGTGCCCCACGGCGGTGAGGAACATCACCCCCGAGCCCGGCGGCAGGGGCGCGAAGAAGTCCGTCACCGCATCGTCGTAGAAGGTCAGGCCAGTGGCCCCCAGGCCCAGGGCGTAGGCGCCCAGGTAGAGCCGCCCCCCGGTGATGCCCCCTTCGAGCTGGGCCGCCCGGTACGCGCGCGGGCCGAGGCGGGCCAGGAGCGCGGGCAGGTCGGCCAGGCAGTAGATGTTCACGGCCGCCTCGGCCGCCAGGGCCTGCTCCAGGGCCAGGAACCCGGCCTCCCCGCGGAAGGCGCCCCCGCGGAGCGGCGCCAGCGCGTGGGCCGCCGGGTCGTAGGCGTAGGTTCCCGGGCGCAGGCCGTGCACCGCCGTGGCGATGAGGTGGAGGCTGGTGCAGCGGGCCGCCGGCTCGCCCAAGAAGTCGGCGGGCAGCCCGCGGGTGGCCCGGTGCAGGAGGGTCCCGAGCTCGTCCTGGCCGATGGGCCGCTGGAGGAACGCCCGGCTGGAGCCGCGCCGCGCGATCACGGCCGAGAGGCCATCGCGCGGCCCGGCCGGCGCGGGCAGGGCCGTGGAGGTGCCGCGCGGTGTGGGGCCGTCCCGCACCGCGGCGCCGCGCCAGGCCCGCACGTCCGCCTCGGACGCCAGGGATGAGGCCCGGTGGGCCGCACGGATCTCCGGGTAGTCGATCTCGAAGCGGGAGAGGGGCCGGGTGGGGAGATCGAGCGGCGCCATCGCGGGTGCGGAGGCGGGCGGCCCTGCGCCCGCGCCCAGGGGCACGAGCGCGATGGCCGCCTCGCGCGCCGCGTCCAGGCCGAGCAGCGCGTTCACCGGGTCGTCCCGGTAGCCCAGCACCAGGCGGGCCGGCAGCCCGATGGCCGCGCAGACCGCCAGCAGGTTCGCCAGGATCGTGCCCCCGTCCCAGAAGGCGTGCCGGTAGGCCCGCGCCCGGTACTTCCAGGCGTTCCGCCAGAAGGTGGTGGCCAGGACGAGCACGGCGGCGGCGCCGCGGGTCGCCGGCTCGCCGGCCGTCGCCGCCGCCAGGACGGCTCGGAAGTCGCCGGTCCGGAGGCGGCGGAGCGCGGCATCCTGGGGCCCGTACTGGTAGACGCCGGCGGGCAGCCCGTCCAGGTCGCCGCAGACCACGTAGAGGTCGATGTGATAGAGCGCGCCGGTACAGGAGGCGGCGCGGAACTGGATTGCCCACCCGGGCCCGCGCCGGGTCCGCATGATGCCCGCGGAGTAGTGGAGGATCTGCGCCAGGGCGCCGATGTCCGGCGGGCCCCCCTGGGCGGGCGGCAGCCGGCCCAGGGCATCCAGGGCCGGCATGCTGACGGCTTCCGGCGCGGGCAGGGGGAGCGGCGGGAGCGTCGGGTAGATCTTGAACGGGAGCGGCTGGTTGGCGAAGTCCAGCCCGTGCGCGCCGCGGCGCACGCTCTCCGGCGAGTGCTTGGTGGCCTCGTGGTAGGCCAGCAAGGGGTCCGGCTGGCCGGGCGAGCGGCGGGGGGCGGTGTCGGGCAGCATCAGGCCGCGGCGTCAGTTGAAGCGGGCGAGGATCTCGTGCAGGAAGCGGCGGGCATCCGGCTCCCCGGGCGCCAGGCGGGCGGCCGCCTCCAGCTCGCGGAGGGCGCGCTGCCACTCCCCGCGGCGCACGTAGATCCGGGCCAGGTTGATGTAGGGAAACTGCCGCGGCTCGTAGCGGCGGGCGTGCTTGGCGCGCTCCAGCCAGGCCACGGCCTCCGCCAGCTCGCCCCGCTGCATGAGGTACACCCCGATGTCGTTGTAAGGATTCCCGTAGTCCGGGTCCAGCGCGATGGCCTTGTGGCACTCGGCGATGGCCTCGTCCAGCCGGCCCTGCAGGCTGTAGGCCCACCCCAGGAAGGTGTGCGCCTCCGCGGTGGGATGCACCTCCAGCGAGGCCTGGTAGAGGCGGATGGCGCCCTCCACGTCGCCCTCCGTCTGCTGGAGGTGGCCCTGCCGCCACAGTTCGAGCGCCTGCCGGTGGAGATCCTGCTCGTGCATGCCCGCTCGCCTCGCGCGCGCCCGTCGCTTCAGACTACCAGGGCAGGCCCCGAGCGGCAAGCCGCGGGCAGCCGGATGGCTCCCCACGAAGAGCACGAAGGCCGCGAAGGAAGGCTGGGAATGACCGGAGTCGTCAAGCGGCCTCCATGGCGCCCGGCCCGGCCAGGCTCTGCGTCACGCTCCGGGACGCCGGACGGCCGGCCAGCAGGGCCTGGAGCATGGTCAGGCCGCCCACCCAGATGAAGCCCAGCGTGTAGATCAGCATGAACGGCACGATCAGGTAGCGGGTGCCCTGCAGGTAGAGCCAGAGCCCGAGCAGCGCGTACAGGCCCAGGGAGACCTCCGCCAGGCCCTCCCAGGCACCCGTGAGCCGATAGGCTTTCCCCCGCCAGGCCCCGCCCGCCGCCGCGATGCCGAACTTGGGCGTGCGCACGAACTCCAGGGAGCGGTCCGTGAGCGCCTTCCAGACGGCGCGGGTGTTGCTGAACGCGATGCCGATCCCCAGGAACATCATGAACGGGAGATAGCGCAGCCGGCGGAGCCAGCCGGGGCCGAGCTGCCGCTCGCCGTAGACGTACTGGCTGGTCGGCCCGGAGGTGGAGAGCGCGAACAGGGTGGCGACGAGCGTGATGTTCCGCCAGGAGCCCAAGAGGTCGCCCACCAGGAAGAGCGGGACCGACATGAGCACGACCAGGAGCATCAGCGGGTGGACGAGGTAGTGGGTGGTGTGCAGGAACGCCTGGAGCTTGACCCACGGGGACACCGGCGCCGCGAGGATCGCCGGGCCGAGCTTCAGGGTGCTCTGGATCGTGCCCGTGGCCCAGCGGCGCTGCTGCGCCTTGAAGGCGGCGATCTGCACGGGCAGCTCCGCCGGGCAGACCACGTCGGGAAGGAAGAGCACCTTCCAGCCGCGGAGCTGCGCCCGGTAGCTCAGGTCCAGGTCTTCGGTCAGCGTGTCGTGCGTCCAGCCGCCCGCGTCGGCAATGGCGCGGGCCCGCCAGACGCCCGCCGTCCCGTTGAAGTTGAGGAACAGGCCGCTCCAGCAGCGGGCGCCCTGCTCCACGCCGAAGTGGCCGTCGATGCCGATGGCCTGCGCACCCGTCAGGGGCGAGTACTCCCGGTTGAGGTGCCCCCAGCGGGTCTGGACCACGGCCACCCGGGGGTCGCGAAACCCGCCCATGGTGCGCGCCAGAAAATCCGGCGGCGGCACGAAGTCGGCGTCGAAGATCGCGATGAACTGGCCGGTCGCGCTCCGCAGCCCGGCCGCCAGCGCGCCGGCCTTGTAGCCCACCCGGCGCTTCCGGCGCAGATGCACCGCGTTCAGGCCGCGGGCGCGCAGCGCCGCGACGGCCTCCGCGCAGATCTCGACCGTCTCGTCGGTGGAGTCGTCCAGCACCTGGATCTGGAGGCGGTCCCGGGGCCAGGCCAGGCGGCCGGCGGCCTCGATCACCCGCCGGGCCACGTACTTCTCGTTGAAGATGGGGAGCTGGACCGTCACCCGCGGGTGCCGGTCCGCCGGTCCGAGCGGGCGGGGCGGCACGTAGCGCCGGCGGCCGCGGCGGTGCGAGAAGACCAGGTAGTAGCAGTTGATCCCGTAGACGAAGAGCAGGGTCAGCGGGACGAGGTAGAGGGCGAAGAGCGGGACCAGGTACCAGTCCACCACAGCATCCTTTCCCGCACAGGAGATCCCGCGGGGGCGGGTCGCCTGCGGGTGCACAGGGTCAGCAGGAGCCCCGCGTACACCGGGACGAACTCCAGGGCGCGGACCCAGGCCGGGACGTGGCTCGGCTCCGCCGTGTAGCCGGTGTACGAGAGGGCAACGGCCCCGGTCAGGTACCAGAGGCCGGGGGCCGGCATCATGCCGAGGAAGGGGACCAGCCAGACGACGTACCACGGATGCAGCGCGGTGGGCAGCAACACCAGGTGCGCGGCGATGACCGATCCTGCGGCGCGAGCGACCCCCCGGTGAGTGTCGCATGCTTGGCGCCGGATGGCGAGCAGCGTGACGCCGAAGGCCGCCGCCAGGAGGGCCATCGCCACGCCGCGGGCCACCCGGCCGTGGAAGCCGAGGCCGTGGGTCAAGAGCGCGCGCAGGCCGATGTTGAAATCCTCGAAGCGGGAGAAGTAGAGCGGGAGGAAGCCCGGGATCGCGTCGCCCGCCGTGGCGAGGTACGGGAGATACCCCAGGACGAGGGTGGCGCCGAAGGCGAGCGGCAGGCGGCGATCGCCGCGCCGCCACAGGGCCGGCAGCAGGATCGCCGGGTAGAGCTTGACCAGCGCCGCCCCGCCCAGCAGGGCCCCCGCCAGCCCGTGCCGCCCGCGGATCCGCGCCAGCAGGGCGCCGAGTACCATGGGCAGCATGGCGCCCTCGATGTGCGCCGCCTGGCCGATCTCCAGGACGGCGAGCGGTGCCCAGGCGTACACGGCCACCCGCCCCTCGGGCAAGCCCAGGTGGCGAAGCAGCGCCAGCAGGAGCAGCATGCTGAGCAGCTCGCCGAGGGCCAGGCCGAGCCGCAGCGCCACGAGGCTGTCCGGGGCAAGCCAGGCGAGGGCCAGGAACAGCGCCTGGGCCCCGGGCGGGTAGACGGTCCGGGCCTCCGGGCGGTTGATCAGGGGATGGATCGCGACGTCGCGAAGAGGCGCGAGGGCGTCCGCGGCGGGCGCGTGCAGGTAGGGATTGATCCCGGCCAGCTGCACGCGGCCGTCCCAGAGATACCGGAAGAGGTCGCTGGACAGGACCACGGGGGTGGCCAGCATGCCGAGCCGGAAGGCCAGGCCGATGAGGATGACGAGCGCCGCGGCGCGGGGGCCGGCGTGCCAGGTCAGCCGGACGCCGGCCAGGTAGGCGAGAAACGCCAGCCCGAAATAGACCGGGTACCAGGCGAAGAGGGCGCGGCCGTCGGGGCCCGCGAGCAGCCGCACGGCGTCGAAGTTCCAGGCGTACAGCACGCCCAGGACGGCGGCGGTGAAGGCCGGGGCGACCCAGCGCGGCCGGAGGGCGGGCTTCCTCGGCGCCGCTTCTCGCCCGGCCGGGACGGCCCGGCCGGCGTCAGGCCGGGACGCGGCTGGCATGGAGCTGGCGTGCACAGAAGGCGGCGGTGCGCGGGGCCCGGCGCTCGCCCCGGTGGTCGCGTAGCTCGTGGATCAGCCGATCCAGATCCGCCGCGGTGTCCACGTCGTGCCATGCCGGGAGGCGGGCCCACGGGACGCCCAGCCGCGCGAGCCGGGCCTCGGTTTCGGGCAGCACGCGGGGCGTGCTCCAGGGCATGTGGCGGAACACCTCGGGGATCAAGCGCGTGAGGCCGATCAGGTAGTAGCCGCCATCCAGGCAGGGCCCGAGGACCACCGGGTTGCGATGCAGCTGCGCGAAGGCCTGCAGGAGGAAGCCCGGCGGCAGGTCCGGGCTGTCGGTCGAGAGCGCGGCGACCGCGTGGTAGCCCGCGGCAAAGAGGGTGCGGAAGCCGTGCTCCAGCCGGGCGCCGAGGTCGGCTCCTTCCTGCCGCATCAGCGCGAAGCGCTCCCCGGCCAGGCGGGCGAAGGCCGGCCCGGCGGAGGCGGGCGCGTAGGCGACGACCGGGTCCACCCCCGGCACCTCCGCCGCCATCTCCAGCACGTCGAGCAGGAAACACCGGTAGAGTCGCGCCGCGCCCCCCGGCGAGAGCGGCGGGCACAGCCGCGTCTTCACCGCCCCCGCCCGGGGCGCCTTGGCCATGACGAACAAGGCGG
>JBHGAX010000144.1:0-14604 GCA_041946635.1 Methylomirabilales bacterium (SeqCode) | reverse complement strand
GAACCGTGAACACCTCCGGAGGAGGAGCCATGTACCCTGCCGACCTGAAGTACACGAAGGAGCACGAGTGGATCAAGGTGGAGGGCGATCGCGGCCGCATCGGGATCACCCACCACGCCCAGCAGTCGCTCGGTGACGTGGTCTTCGTGGAGCTGCCGGCGGTGGGGGCGACCGTCACCCAGATGCAGCCGTTCGGCGTGGTGGAGTCGGTGAAGGCGGTCTCCGACCTGTACGCGCCCGTGAGCGGCACGGTGCTGGAGCGGAACGCTGCGCTCGAGGGGAAGCCGGAGCTGGTGAACCAGGACTGCTACGGGCAGGGCTGGATGCTCGTGGTGCGCCTGACGAACCCCAAGGAGGTGGACAGCCTGATGGACGCCGCCGCCTACCAGGAGCTGGTGGCGAAGGAAGGAGCCCACTGATGCGCTACATCCCCAACACCGAGCAGGACCGGCGGCGCATGCTGGAGGCCGTCGGCGCCGACTCGGTGGCGGAGCTGTTCGCCGACGTGCCGGCGGCCCTGCGCCTGGCGCGGCCGCTCCGCGTCCCGCCGGCGCTGTCCGAGGCGGACCTCCTGCGTCAGCTGCGCACGCTGGCGGAGCGCAACGCGGACGCCGAGCGGTACGCCTGCTTCCTGGGGGCGGGCTGCTACAACCACTTCAGCCCGGCCATCGTGAGCCAGCTCGTGCTCCGCGGCGAGTACCTGACCTCCTACACGCCCTACCAGCCGGAGATCTCGCAGGGCACGCTCCAGGCGCTCTACGAGTACCAGACGCTGATCTGCCAGCTCACCGGGATGGACGTGAGCAACGCCTCCATGTACGAGGGGGCCTCGGCCACGGCCGAGGCGATCCTGGTGGCCCAGCGGGTGACCGGCCGGAACGGGACGGTGATCGCGCGGGCCGTGCACCCGGAGTACCGGCAGGTGGCGCGCACCTACACCGCGGCGCTCGGCCACCCGGTCCAGGAGGCCCCGTTCGGGGAGGACGGGCGCACGGACCTGGAGGGCGCCCGGCGCCTGCTCGGGCCGGAGACCGCCTGCCTGGTGGTGCAGTACCCGAACTTCTTCGGCGTGGTGGAGGACCTCGCCCCCCTGGCCGAGGCGGCCCACGCCGCCGGCGCCCTCTGCATCGTCTGCATCGCGGAGCCGGTGGCCCTGGGCCTCCTGAAGGCGCCCGGCGACTGCGGGGCGGACCTGGTGGCCGGGGAGGGGCAGGGCCTCGGCACGGGGATGAACTACGGCGGCCCGGCGCTGGGCTTCTTTGCCACCCGCGAGGCGTTCGTCCGGCAGATGCCCGGGCGCCTGGTGGGCCAGACGGTGGACCGCGACGGGCGGACGGGCTACGTCCTCACCCTGGCCACCCGCGAGCAGCACATCCGGCGCGAGAAGGCCACGTCCAACATCTGCACCAGCGAGTCGCTGATCGCGATCATGGCCACGATCTGGCTGGTGAGCATGGGACCCCGGGGCCTGCGTGAGCTGGCGCTCCTGAACCTGCGGAAGGCCGCCTACGCCAAGGAGCGCCTGCAGCAGAGCGGGGCGGCGGCGCGCTTCGGCGGGCCGACCTTCAACGAGTTCGTGGTGAAGCCGCGCGGCACGCCGGCCGCCGTGCTGCAGCAGCTACGCCGGCAGGGGATCATCGGGGGGCTCGACCTCGGGCGGTTCTATCCGGAGCTCCGCGACGGCCTGCTGGTGTGCGCCACGGAGCAGAACAGCCGCGAGGAGATCGACCGGCTGGCGGCGGGCATGGCCCCTCGACAGGGCTCGGGGCAGACACCTCGACGGAGCTCGAGCTCGGGACGCAGGTCGGCGAAGGGGGGTGGACGATGAGCGGCGCGGAGCAGCGCGTGGGCACCCGCGGCCTCGTCTTCACCGAGCCGCTGATCTTCGAGCGGAGCGCGCCCGGACGCGTGGGGTACTCCTTGCCGGCCTGCGACGTGCCGGAGAAGCCGGTGGAGAAGCTCCTGCCCGCGGCCCTCCTGCGCGAGGACATCCCGGGCATGCCGGAGGTGAGCGAGCCCGAGGTGGTGCGCCACTTCACCCGGATGTCGCAGTGGAACTTCGGGATCGACCTGGGCTTCTATCCCCTGGGTTCCTGCACCATGAAGTACAACCCCCGGGTGAACGAAGAAGCCGCCCGGCTGGCCGGCTTCGCCAAGGCCCACCCCTACTTGCCGGACGAGATGGCGCAGGGGGCGCTCCAGCTCATGTGGGAGCTGGAGCGGTACCTGGCCGACGTCTGCGGCATGGATCGGGTCACGCTCCAGCCCTCGGCCGGGGCGCACGGCGAGCTGACCGGCGTCATGATGATCCGCGCCTACCACGTGGCGCGCGGGGGCGCCCGCAGCAAGATCCTCATCCCCGAGTCCGCGCACGGCACGAACCCCGCCAGCTCGGCGCTCTGCGGCTACCGGGTGGTGCCGGTGAAATCCGGCCGGAACGGGGTGGTGGAGCCGGCGGCGGTGGCCGCGGTGATGGACGAGGACGTGGCCGCCATCATGATCACGAACCCCAACACCCTGGGCCTCTTCGAGGAGCACATCGCCGAGATCGCCGCCATCGTGCACGCCAAGGGCGGGCAGGTCTACTGCGACGGGGCCAACCTCAACGCCGTCATGGGCGTCACCCGGCCGGGCGACTGGGGCGCCGACGTGATCCAGATCAACCTGCACAAGACGTTCTCGCAGCCGCACGGCGGCGGCGGGCCGGGCGCCGGTCCGGTGGGGCTCAAGAAGCACCTGGCGCGCTTCATGCCCGTGCCGACGGTGGAGCGGAAGGACGGCGTCTACCGGCTCGACTACGCGCGGCCCAACTCCATCGGCAAGGTGCGCGCCTTCGCGTCGAGCTTCGGCGTGATGGTGCGCGCCTACGCCTACATCCGGAGCCTGGGCGCGGCCGGCCTCCGCCACGCGGCGGAGACCGCCGTCCTGAACGCCAACTACCTGATGCACGAGCTGAAGGGCACCTACCACCTGCCCTACGATCGGCTCTGCAAGCACGAGTGCGTCTTCTCGGACGCGAACCAGCTCCCGCAGGGGGTCAAGACCCTGGACATCGCCAAGCGGCTGATGGACCTGGGCTTCCACCCGCCGACGATCTACTTCCCGCTCATCGTGTCCGGGGCGCTGATGATCGAGCCCACCGAGACCGAGAGCAAGCAGACGCTGGACGAGTTCATCGGCGCCATGCGGCAGATCGCGCAGGAGGCCAAGGAGCAGCCGGATCTGGTGCGGGGCGCCCCGCATGCCCCCATCGTGAGCCGGCTGGACGAGACCCGCGCCGCGCGCCAGCCGAACCTGCGCTGGAAGCCGTCACGCGGGTAGCCCTCTCACCGCGAAGTCCGCCACACGCGCGAAAGGCCGGCCGGGTCACCCGGCCGGCCTTTCGTCTCCTGCCCCCTCGCTCGGCCGACACCGTCGAGCCACGGCGCGCTCCCTCGGTCCGGGCCGGAAGCACCCGAAAGTACGCGCTGCGATCGCGCGCTCCCGGGAAGGGGGAGACCGGCGCGGAAATTGGCGCCTGCCGGTGTCGGAGAAGCTGGCAGCTGCGGCCCAACTTCGGGAGCGCGCCACCCGGAAGTGCCGGTTCTTGTGCGGTCGGCACGAAGAATGCCCCTTCCTGCCACCGAGTCGGCAGCTGGTCGCTGGGAGCGCAGCGCTGTAAGGTCGGCCGACTCCCTCGTGTGTGACACCGGGAATCCTCCCGTGTTCTGGATACGCGCCACGGCGCGGGCCGTGGGCGTGGAACGGTCACCGCACCCACCCGGAGGGCCGACACGTGAGTACCGCCATCGCCGCCCGCCACCGCGGGGCGCCGCCCCGCCTCAAGGATCTCGTGCACGTCTGCAGCTGGTGCCGGAACGTCCGCGTCGGGGCCGACTGGGTGGGCAACGACGAGGGCATGCGAAGGCTGGGGCCCGTCTTCCGCGCCGAGCGCCGCCTCTCCCACGGCATCTGCCCGGCCTGCTTCGAGCGGGTGGCGTCCACCCTCGACTAGCTCGGGCGGACGCGGCACCCCCGATCCATGCGCGCACCGATCGGCCGGACCATCCTTGCGGGCGTTGCGGGCGGGTTCGCCCTGAACGTCGCGATGCTGCTCACGTTCCGTCTCCTGGGCTTCGGGCTGGACGCGCGGGGCATCCTGCTGAATCCCTCGCTGCAGAGCCCCAAGCTCATCGCCGTCTGGACCACGCTCCCGCCACCGCCCCTCATCGTGACCCATCCGCTGGCGATAGGCCTCGCGCTCGTCGGCTTCGGGATCCTGCACGCCTTCCTGTACCGCTGGCTGGCGCCGGCCTGGCCGCCCGGCATCGGCCGGCGGGCGCTCCGCATGGCGCTGCTGCTGCTTGTGCTGCCCTACCTCTTCTTCGAGTTCTTCACGCCCTTCAATCAGCTTCACGAGCCGGTGGGCCTGGTGATCATCGAGCTGGCGTTCTGGGGGGTGGTCGCGCTGGCGGAAGGCTTCACGCTGGCGTGGCTGATGGAGTAGGGGAGGACGAAAAACAGAACGTTGCGTTCTCTAGGCGATCAGCCCGACGTACTTCCGCACGCGCGGCAGGTGCTTCCGCAGCGTATCGAAGAGCGCGTCGATCTCGGGGGCGGGGGGCGAGAGGGCGAAGCCCAGCGACTCGGCCTCCTCGGAGTCGATGACGAACTCGTGGGCGGGGTAGTTCTCCACCAGGGCGCGCGGGTTGACGTTGCGCTGCGCCTGCTTGGCCCCGCTGGCCGGCCGGGCGATGCGGCTGCAGTACTCGATGGCCACGCGGCTGTCCAGGGCGAAGGCCCCCAGGTCGAAGGGCTCGATGCGCTCCAGGATGGGGCGCACGAGGTCCGCCGACACCTTGGCGGCCGCCTCCAGGGCGAGCTTGTGTGTGACGCGCTTGTCCAGCAGGAAGCGCATGACCTCGTCGATCGACTCCAGCGAGAACTCGCGCAGGTAGCGGACCGACTGGAAGGCCTCCAGCGGCGACTGGCGCTCGCTGGAGAAGAAGCGCTCGCGCCGCTTGCTGGTCACCTGGGGATCCAGCGGGCCCAGCTCCGCGGTCTCGGCCATCACGAGACGCGCGGAGCCGAGCGCGATCATGGTGGCGCCGCTGGCCGCCCGCTCGGGCACCAGGGCGTCCCAGGCGTCGGTGCAGCGCGCGAAGAGCCGCGCGATGGTGTAGCACTCGTTGAGCCGGCCGCCCTGGGAGTGGAGGAGGACGTCCAGCGGCCCCTCGGCCCCCGCCTGCCGGAGCAGCGCGCGCCAGTCGAAGACCCTCCGCGAGATGCCGCTGTCAATCGCGTCGGCCATCAGGGCGAAGAGGGGCCGGCCGCGCTCCTTGCGGATCTTCCGCAGCGTGTCGGTGACGTCGGCGTAGGCGTCCGGCGGGTCGCAGTAGGGCCGCCGGCTCCGCGGCGCCCCGGCCTCCTCGATCTCGGGCGCCGCCTGTCCCCCCGCCTCCTCCCGGTTGCGGTTCCGCGATTTCATGCTCCAGGTCCTTTCCCATCGCCGGCGCCTGCGATCCCGCCTGTCGTTCATGCGCCCGCCGGCCCCGTCGCCGCGCGCGCCACGTCCTCGCTGCGGATCCGGTCCACGTCGAACCGTTCCAGCGCCCCATGGATCCGCTCCAGCGCCTCGCGGAAGGACGGCAGCGTCTTCCGCGCACGGGTGAGCGGGTTGCAGCGAGCCATCACGAAGTTCTTCACGTAGGGGTGCACGATGCCGCGCTTCTTCAGCCGGCCCACCACGCTGGTGAGGAGCGTGTCCGCGGCCTCCACCAGCTGGGCCCGCTGCTCGCGCTCCTCGAAGGCCCGCGGCAGGGGCTGCTTCAGGAACGTGTCCACCCGCCGGAGGATGGGGGCGTGCACGCTGCCGGAGAAGCGCGGGCGCCGCTCGTACAGCAGGCCGAGCGTCACGAAGTGCGCCTCCTCGAACTGGAAGGCAAACGTCTCCTCGGCCGCCCGCGGCTGCTCCGCCAGCAGGCCGCGGTACATGCGGATGACCTCCAGCGATTTCTCCTTCAGGTTGTGCGCCTTCTCGGTGTTGAGCGCCAGGATCTGGAAGGCCACGGCCGGGTCCGGAATGAGTATCACCGGGACGTGGCCGGCCTTGAGCTTCTTCAACGCGTCCCGGCGGTGGTTCCCGTTGGGCGTCCAGTAACGGCCCGGCCCCTGCCGGACGACCACCACGGGGTCGATGAAGCGGTCGAGCTTCTTGATCACCTCCCGGAGCCGCTTGGCGTGGGCGGCGGAGAGGTCGCGCTGGTAGGGGGTCGGCTCGACCTGCGCGAGCGGCAGCACCGCGAAGATCTGCCAGCCGTGCCCGACCGGCTCGCGGTAGAGGCCCAGCACGCTCCCCCCGTCCGCCTCCACGGCCGCCGCCAGGGCGGTGACTTCGGCCGGCGGCCTGTCACCGGCGGGAAACACGCCCCAGGCGGCATCCATCAGCGCCCCCCGCGGCGCCGGGCCCGGCCCTCCAGGATCCACCCCCGGCGCACGAACATCCAGAACATCCCGGTGGGCACGGCGAGGGTGGCCAGGACGACCAGCGCCAGCAGCCACCCGCGGTCGAAGGGGATGGCCTGGAAGTTCATCCCGAAGAAGCCCGTGAGGAAGGAGAGCGGCATGAAGATCGTGGCGATGACCGTCAGCTGCTTCATCACCTGCCCCAGGCGATTCGACACCGTGGCCAGGTAGGCATCCAGCGTGTTGGCCACCAGGTCACGGTACGAGTCGATGGCCTCGAAGGCGCGGACCAGGTGATCGTGGATGTCGCGGAAGTAGACGGCCACGTGCGGCTCGACGTACGGGTGGTCGCGGCGACTGAGTGCGTTGTAGACCTCGCGCTGCGGGCTGACCACCTTCCGGAGCTGCACCAGCACCCGCTTGATGGTGAAGATGCGCTCCAGCCAGTCCGGCGCGGGCTTCTCCACCACCGCGTCCTCCGCGGCGTCGATCTCATCGCCCAGCGTGTCCAGGACGGGGTAGTAGCCGTCCACCACCGCGTCGCTCAGGTGGTAGACCAGGAAGCTCGCGCCGTCGGGCAGGGAGCGCGGGTCGGCGGCCAGACGGTCCGCCAGCCGCTTCACCGCCTCCAGCGGCCGGTCGTGCACGGTGAGCAGCCACCGGTCGCCGAGCGCCATGTGCAGCTCTTCGGTGTCCAGGGTGTCGTCCCGCAGGGCCTGCACGGCGTGGATCACCATGAACAGGTAGTGCTCGAACTCCTCGACCTTGGGCCGCTGGTTCTTGTTGATGAAGTCCTCGAGCGTGACGGGGTGCAGGCGGAAGACCTCCGCCAGCCGGCCGAGGACGTCCGCGGGCTCCCCCTCGGCGTCCACCCAGGTGAGGCGCCGGGGATCCGCCAGGTCCCGGGCCAGCGGCCCCATGTCGCCCCGGCTCTCCACGCGGCCGTCGCCGTTCCGGACCAGGATACGCAGCACGCCCGACCTCCGTAGAAACCGCAGAAACCGCACGGTAGATAGCCCCCGCAAGGGGCCAAGTCAAGCGGAAACCCTTGCCGGCACGGTGGTTGCGTGCGTTGACACCCTCCGGTGACCATGTTAAGGTCCGCTCACGTTCCGCGAGGCAATCGGCGAGCACCGAGGACATCAGGAGGGCCGAGCGTGGCTCACGGCCGCATCCAGGCAGAGTATATCAAGAGAAATCCGCGCTCGCAGGCGCTGGCCGCGGAGGCCCAGCAAGTCATCCCGGGGGGCATCACGCACGACATCCGGCACCTGCGGCCCTTCCCCATCGCGGTGGAGCGGGCAAAGGGCAGCCGCAAGTGGACCGTGGACGGGCAGGAGCTCATCGACTACTGGATGGGGCACGGTGCGCTCTTCCAGGGCCACGCCCACCCGGGCATCGCGCAGGCGGTGCGCGAGCAGGTCGACCGCGGCACGCACTACGGTGCCTGCCACGAGGCGGAGGTCCGCTGGGCCGGGCTCGTCCGCGAGCTGGTGCCGTCGGCCGAGCAGGTCCGCTTCACCGCCTCCGGGACGGAGGCCACCCACCTGGGGCTGCGGCTGGCGCGGGCGCACACGGGACGGCCCAAGATCGTGAAGTTCGAGGGCCACTTCCACGGCTGGCACGACGGCGCGATGGCCGGGGTGAAGCCGCCCTACGACGCCCCCATGTCGGCCGGCATCCCGGCCGAGGCGCTCGGCCAGACGCTCCTCTGCCCGCCCAACGACCTGGCGGCGCTGGAGGCGCTCCTGGGCTCGCGGGACGACATCGCCGCCGTGATCCTGGAGCCGGGCGGGGGGAGCAGCGGCACGATCCCGACCGACGCGGCGTACCTGCGCGGGCTGCGCGCGCTGACCCAGCGGCACGGCGTCGTCCTGATCTTCGACGAGGTGATCACGGGCTTCCGCTACTCGCCGGGCGGCGTGCAGCGGCTGGTGGGCGTCACGCCCGACCTCACGGCCCTGGCGAAGATCCTGGCCGGCGGACTGCCGGGCGGGGCCATCGTGGGCCGCGCCGACATCATGAGTCGGCTGGCCTTCCGCGACGACGCGGCCTGGAACCGGACCCAGCGCGTGGCCCACGCGGGGACGTACAACGCGAACCCGCTGTCCGCCGCCGCGGGCGTGGCCATGCTGGCCGGCATCCGCGACGGCGAGGCGCACCGCCGGGCGGATGCCGCCGCCGCGCACCTCCGGAGGGAGCTGGCTGCCGTGTGGAAGCGGGTCGGGGCGCCGGGCTGCGTGTACGGCGAGTCCTCCATCGTGAACTACACGCTGGAGGCCACCCTCTGCGACGGCCCGCGGGGCAGCCACGGCGCGCTCCAGGCCATTGCCGACCCGGCCGTCTACCACGCGCTGCGCTGCGCACTCATCCTGCATGGCGTGGACATCTGCCCGCTGCACGGCTGGGTCTCGACGGTCCACTCCGACGAGGACCTGGAGCGCACGGTGCACGCCTTCGAGCAGGCCCTGATCCTCCTCCGGGAGGACGGGTATTGTGGCAACTAGGCACGTTGGCCCTTTGGCAATTGGGCAAGTGGGCGCCTGGGCACTAGGGCGGTTCGAGCGGGGTGAGTCTTCCCGAGTGCCAAATTGCCCGAGTGCCAAATTGCCTGATTGCCGGTTCTTCTTATGCCCCGACCAGGGTTCGAGCTTCGCCAGCTGGAGGACGAGGAGCGGCGGCGCGCCCGGGCGCACCGGCGCCTGCGCTGGGCGCGACGGCTCCGGCAAGTCCTCGTCATTGCGGGCCTTGCGGTGCTGGTAGGGCTCGCCCTCGCCGTCGCCCGCCTCGCGGGCCTTGCCCAGGTCTGACGCCTCCCACGGCCCTGAAACATCCGTACACCGCGGGGCGTACTGTAGAATGACGCCATGACCACGCCGCCGGCAGGCACCGAGGAGGACGACGGCCGACTGGTGGCCCGATCTCTGGACGGCGACCAGCAAGCCTTCGCCCTGCTGGTCAGGCGGCACGAGCGGCTGGTGTTCCGGATCGTCGGGGGGTTCCTGCGGGATCGGGCCGAGGTGGAGGAAGTGGCCTGGGCATGAGCACCCAGGAGGTCGCCGGGCTCATGGGGGCGACCGGGCTGGCGATCCGCGTCCGGCTCCACCGGGCACGGCGCGCCATGCGCCGCGTGGCGGAGGAGCTCCTCCGCGAGGCGGAGCCGAAGGGGTGACGGGAATGGACTGCAAGGCGCTCTCCCGGGAGATCGTGCGGGTCGCCGGCCTGGCCGACGACGAGCTGTCCCCGGCCATCCGCCGGCACCTGGCGGAGTGCGGGACGTGCGCGAGGGCCCTGGCGGCCGAGCGGCTGTCCCTCGGCCTCGTGCGCAGCTGCGCGGCGGCGCCGGCCCCGCCGCCCGGATTCGCGGCGCGGGTCCTGGCGGCCCTGCCCCGGCGGGCCGAGGCGGCGCAGACCTGGAGGCCGGCCTGGGGCCTCATCCCGGCCTTCGCCGCCGCCGCGGCCGCGCTGGTGGTGGTCTACGGCGCCGCGGTGGAGAGCGTGCCGGCGGGGCTGCTCCCGGTCCACGAGCTGACGGCGGGCGAGCGGCTGGTGCTCCAGGAGCGCGGGACGACTCCCGACGCGATCCTCTCCGCCATCCTGGAGGGCGAGCGATGAGCGTCCGGACGCGGGCCAGCCTGTTCGTGGCGCTGGCCTTCCTGCTCGGGGTGGCGGTCGGCGGCCTGGGGCTGGGCATCTACGTGGCCCGGACGGGCGGCCGCCTGCCCTTCGCCAGCCCCGCCCGCTACCCGTCCTCCATGCTCCACCGCCTCACCCGCGAGCTGGACCTCCGGCCGGAGCAGCGGGAGCGCGTGGAGGCCGCGTTGAAGGAGACGGGCCAGGAGTTCGGACGGCTGCGCGAGGAGATGCGGCCGCGGTTCCAGGAGATCCGGAGCCGCAGCCGGGAGCGCATCCGCACGATCCTGGACGGCGAGCAGCAAGCCAAGTTCGATGCCCTGAGCGCCGAGTGGGAGCGGCGCGCGGACCGCTGGCGGCGCCCATGAGCCGCCGGCACGCTTTGACAGGCCCGCCGGCGTCCCGCTAGACTGGCATCGTTCACGGTGAGGATCCTGCGCATGCGTCGTTTGCTCAGCCTGGTCGCCGTCGTGGCGGCAGCGCTCCTCGGCACCGCCGGCTTTTACTGGTTCGCCAACGGCGGCCGCGCGCCGGCCTACCGGACCGCGGCGGTGGAGCGGGGCAGCATCGTCTCCAGCATCTCGGCCACCGGGACGCTGAACGCGGTGGTGACCGTGCAGGTCGGCACGCAGGTGTCCGGGACCATCAGCGCCCTGTACGCGGACTTCAACTCGCCGGTGAAGAAGGGCATGCTCATCGCGCGGATCGATCCGGAGATCTTCGAGGCCAAGGTCAACCAGGCGCGGGCCGACCTGGAGGGTGCGCAGGCGGCCGTGCTGAACCAGCGGGCCAGCCTGGCGCGCGCCCAGGCCGACCTGGCCAACGCGCAGGCCACCGTGGTGAAGCAGGAGGTGGCCGTGCGCGACGCCCGGGTCAAGGCCACCTCGCGCCTGCAGCTCTTCAAGGAGGGCGGGATCTCGGCGGAGGAGCGCGACTCCGCGCAGGCGGCCCTCGACTCCGCCGTGGCTCAGCGCGACGCCGGCGAGGCCAGCGTCAAGGCCTCCCAGGCGGCGCTCGAGGTCGCGCGGGCGCAGGTCGCCTCGGCCGAGGCCACGGTGCGGCAGAAGCGCGCGGCGCTGGCCCAGGCGGAGGCGGACCTCGGCCGCACCTACATCCGGGCCCCGGTGGACGGCGTGGTGATCTCGCGCAACGTGGACGTGGGCCAGACGGTGGCCGCTTCCCTCCAGGCGCCCACGCTCTTCCTCATCGCCCAGGACCTCACCAAGATGCAGGTCGACACCAACGTGGACGAGGCGGACATCAGCCGCGTGGCCCTGGAGCAGGAGGCCACCTTCACGGTGGACTCCTATCCCGGGCAGACCTTCCGCGGGCGGGTGCAGCAGGTTCGCCAGGCCCCGCAGGTCGTGCAGAACGTCGTCACCTACAACACGGTCATCACGGTGGACAACCCGGACCGGAAGCTGAAGCCGGGCATGACCGCGAACGTGAAGATCCTGACGGCCCAGCGCGAGAACACCCTGATCGTGCCGAGCGCCGCGTTCCGCTACCGGCCCGAGGGCGCCGGGGCCGCGCCGGCGGCGCGACCCGGGGCGGCTGCGGCGGCCGCCGGCCCGGCCGGGGCTCGCCCGGGCGGGGGAATGCGGCCGGGCGCCCGCGGCGGCGAGGGGCAGGCGAGGGTGTACGTGCTCCAGGGCGGGACGCCGGTGGAGCGGGTCGTGCGCGTGGGCCTGAGCGACGGGCAGCGCACCGAGATCCTGGAGGGGCTGCAGGAGGGGGACCTGGTGATCGTGGGCCAGGCGGCGAAGGGCGGCAACAGCCAGCCCGCGCGCACCGCCCCGCGGCTGAGACTCTAAGTCGAAGCACCAAGACGCCAAGGCCGCCAAGAATTGAACGCCCAGATTGAACCATGGCGTCGTAGGCGTCGGAACGGTTCGACGGTCCCGGCTCTGTTCCGTTTCCGAAAATTCAAATCTTGGCGCCCTTGGCGTCTCGGTGGTTCAATTTGCCGGTCGATTCCTCATGGCGCTGATCGAGGTCGAGGGGCTGGTCAAGGTGTACCAGGCGGGCGAGGTGGCCGTGGAGGCCCTGCGCGCCGTGGACGTCGCCATCCAGCGCGGCGAGTTCGTCGCCATCATGGGCCCGTCCGGCTCCGGGAAGTCCACCTTCATGCACATCCTGGGCTGCCTGGACACGCCCACGGCCGGCATCTACCGGCTGGACGGCGAGAACGTCGGGCAGATGTCCCGCGACCAGCGCGCCCAGGTGCGGAACCGGAAGCTGGGCTTCGTCTTCCAGACCTTCAACCTGCTCCCGCGCACCACCGCGCTGGAGAACGTCGAGCTGCCCCTCCTGTACAACGGCCGCGGCCACTCGGCGCGCGAGCGCCACGAGCGCGCGCTGCGCCGCCTGCACGAGGTTGGGCTTCGCGGGCGCGAGCAGCACCACCCCAACCAGCTCTCCGGCGGCCAGCAGCAGCGCGTGGCCATCGCCCGGGCGCTCATCAACGACCCGCCCATCCTCATGGCGGACGAGCCGACCGGGAACCTGGACTCGCGGACGAGCATCGAGATCATGGCCATCTTCCAGCGGCTGAACCGGGACGGCATCACGGTCGTGCTGGTCACCCACGAGCCGGACGTGGCCGCCTACGCCTCGCGCATGCTCCTCTTCCGCGACGGGAAGATCCTGAAGGACGAGCCGGTGTCCGCGCCGCGGGACGCCGCCGCCGAGCTGGCGCTCGCCGCGCCGCTGGGGGCCGCATGACCTCCCTGGCCAGCTTCCGCATCGCGCTCCGGGCGCTGCGCATCAACAAGCTGCGCTCGGCGCTCACCATGCTGGGCATCATCATCGGCGTGGGGGCGGTGATCGCCATGGTGGCGATCGGCAGCGGCGCGGCCAACCGGGTGAAGGAGCAGATCGCCAGCATCGGGTCGAACCTGCTGATGGTCGTGCCGGGTGCCGCCACCAGCGGGGGGATGCGCATGGGCTTCGGCTCCACCATGACGCTCACCGAGGAGGACGCGCGCGCGATCGCGCTGGAGGTGCCCGGCGTCGCCCACGCGGGCGGCTCCATGCGGGGGACGGCCCAGATCGTCTTCGGCAACCAGAACTGGTCCACGGGCGTCTTCGGCGTCACGCCGGAGTACCCCGAGATACGCGACTGGGAGGTCGTCGCCGGCAAGTTCTTCACCGAGGAGGACGTGGACGGCGCGACGAAGGTGGCGGTCCTGGGCCAGACCGTGGCCGAGAGCCTGTTCGGGGACGGCGACCCCATCGGGCAGATCATCCGCATCAAGAAGGTGCCCTTCACGGTGATCGGCGTCCTGGACCGGAAGGGGCAATCCACCTGGGGACAGGATCAGGACGATACCGTCCTCATCCCCCTGAGCACGGCCAAGAAGCGCGTGCTGGGCGTGAGCCAGGCGAACGCCCGCAGCGTGGGCACCATCCACGTCAAGGTGGCCGCGCCGGAGCTGATCCCCGAGGTGGAGCAGGCGGTGGCGGACCTGCTGCGCCAGCGGCATCGCCTGCAGTCGTACCAGGAGAACGACTTCCAGGTCCGGAACCTGTCGGACATGTTCGCGGCGCAGGAGGCCGCCAGCAAGACCATGACGCTCCTGCTCGGCGCGATCGCCTCCGTGTCCCTGCTGGTCGGCGGGATCGGCATCATGAACATCATGCTGGTCTCGGTGACCGAGCGGACGCGGGAGATCGGCCTGCGCATGGCCGTGGGGGCCCGCAGCCGCGACATCCTGGGCCAGTTCCTGATCGAGGCGGTCACCCTCGCCCTCATCGGCGGCGTGCTGGGCATCGCGCTGGGGCTGGGCGGGTCGTCCCTGATCGCGGCGCTGGCCAACTGGTCCGTGCTCATCACGCCCGGCTCGATCGGCATGGCCTTCGGCTCGGCCGCGATGATCGGCATCTTCTTCGGCTACTACCCGGCGCGCAAGGCCGCGTTCCTGGATCCCATCGAGGCGCTGCGCTACGAGTGAATGCCGAAAGAGCATTGCACCGCCAAGGCGCCAAGATGCCGAGCGAAGATCTTGAGCCCGAAACTCTGGGGAGGTTCTTCGTGGCGCCCTTGGCGCCGTGGCGGTGGTGTCCGGGGCTCGCATGGGTGAGCGGATTGCCGAGAGCGGCTTCGAGATCTTCGCGGTGACGGCGGACAAGGGCATCCGCGCCTGGGCGCCGGATGCGTCCGGACTGTTTCGGGCGGCGGCGCTGGGTCTGTGGAGCTTGATGGTCGATCCGGACGGCGTGGCCCGCGTGCGGGAGGAGCGGGTGGCGGTCGAGGCGGGCGATCGCGAGACGCTGCTCGTCGCGTGGCTGAACGAGCTGCTCTACCTGCACGAGGTGCGCGCCCTCGCCGGCGCGGACGTGGCCGTGCATGCGGTCTCCGATACGGTGCTCACGGCGAGCGTGTGGGGCGAGACGCTCGACCCCGTGCGCCACCAGGTGGTCGGCCACGTGAAGGCCGTCACGTACCACGATCTGAGCGTCGTGCAGAACCCGCGTGGCTGGGAGGCCCGCGTGGTGGTGGACGTGTAGCGAGTGCCGAGTGCCCGG
>JBHGAX010000143.1:0-9769 GCA_041946635.1 Methylomirabilales bacterium (SeqCode) | reverse complement strand
TCGAAGCTGGGGCCCATCCTCGAGAGGAACTCGGGCGGCGCCATCAAGCTGCAGGTGTTCTGCTGCGCCCAGCTCGGCTCGGAGCGCGAGCTGGCCGAGGGCACGCGCCTGGGCAGCATCCACATGACCTCCGTGGCCGCGGAGGGGGCGCTGCCGGCCTGGGTCCCCGAGCTGCAAGCCTTCGGACTGCCCTTCGTGATCCGCGACCGCGCGCACGTGTACAAGGTGCTGGAGGGGCCCATCGGCAAGGAGCTGGAGGCCAAGCTGGGGGCCCAGGGCTTCCACACCCTGGGCTGGTGGGAGCTGGGCTTCCGCAACATGACCAGCAAGAACAAGCCCATCCGCACGCCGGAGGACCTCAAGGGGCTCAAGATGCGGGTGCAGGAGGCGAAGGTCTGGCTGGGGCTCATGCGGGCCCTGGGCGCCATCCCCACGCCGATCCCGTTCGGGGAGCTGTACAACGCCCTGCAGCAGGGGGTGGTGGACGGGCAGGAGAACCCCATCGTCACGATCGTCTCGATGAAGTTCTACGAGGTCCAGAAGCAGGTGGGCCTCACGGAGCACACCTACACGGCGCTCCCGGTCATGGCCAGCAAGAAGTGGTGGGACGGCCTCACCCCGGCGCAGCGGCAGGTGATCGCCGACTCGGTGAAGGCCTCGGTGCCCGAGCAGCGGGCCACCGTGGCCGCCCAGGTGGACGAGGGCGTGCGCTTCCTCAAGACGCAGGGCGTGACCATCCAGGAGGTGGACAAGGCCCGGTTCATGGAAGCCACCAAGGACGTGCCGAACCTGATCGCGGACCAGGTGCCCCCCGATTTCGTGCGGCGGATCCGGGAAACCAAGTAAGGCCGCGGGGGCGCAGGGGCGAAAAGGCGCAGGGGCGCGGGAGCCGGCTCACCGCCGAGGCGCCGCCGTTCCCGGACTTCCCGGGTGGCCTTGGGTGGCGCCCCGGCGCCTTGGCGGTTCCTCCGCCGGGGCCCGCCGCGCGTCCCCGCAGACAGGAGGCGCCGTGCTGAAGCTCCTCGATCGGACCCTCCGGGTGATCCTGGCGCTGCTCGTGGCCGTGCTCACCACGAGCGTCTTCCTGCAGGTGCTCATCCGCTTCGTCTTCAAGTACCCCATCCCCTGGACCGAGGAGGTGTCGCGGATCGCGTTCATCTACACCATCTTCGTGGGGGCCACCATCGCCGTCCGCCAGCAGGCCCACCTGAACGTCGACTTCCTCCTGGTGGCGTTGCCGCCGCGGGCCGCACGCTGCCTGAGGATCCTCGGCACGGCCCTGGTCGCCGCCTTCCTGCTCGTGGTCACCTGGCAGGGGGTCGTCTTCGTCCGGGCGACCGGCGTGCAGGTCACGCCCGTCATGCAGGTGCCGTTTCGCCACCTCTACCTGATCCTGCCCGCCACCGGCGGCCTGATGCTCCTCTACCTGCTGGCCGGGGCGGTGGACGAGCTGCGGCGGGGGCGCTGATGGTCTGGCTCGTCCCGCTGCTCTTCGGCCTCTTCCTGATCGGGATGCCGATCACCTTCAGCCTGGGGGTCGTCTCCCTGCTGGGACTGCTGCTCTCCGAGGCCCCGCTCCTGGTGATCGTCCAGCGCCTGTGGACCGCGGTGGACACCTTCTCCCTGGTGGCCGTTCCCCTGTTCATCCTGGCCGGCGACCTGATGTCCAACGGCGGCATCTCCCGCCGGCTGGTCAACTTCGCCCAGGCGCTGGTGGGCCACTTCACCTCGGGCCTCGCCATGGTGGCCGTGGTCGCCTGCATGTTCTTCGCCGCGGTGTCCGGCTCCGCCATCGCGGACGCCGCCGCGATCGGCGGGCTCCTGATCCCCACCATGATCGCCCAGCGGTACCACCCGACGTTCACCGCCTCCCTGGTGGCGGCGGCCGGGACGATCGGACCCATCATCCCGCCCAGCATCCCCATGGTCCTCTACGGGGCCATGACCAACACCTCCATCGCCATGCTCTTCGCGGGCGGCTTCCTGCCCGGCGTGCTGATGGGCCTGGGCCTCATGGTCTACGCCTACTACGTGGGCAGGCAGCGCGGCTACCTGGGGCGGGAGAAGCGGGCCACCGCCGGCGAGGTGGCGCGCGGCTTCGCCAGCGCGCTGCTCGCCATGCTGATGCCCGCCATCATCATCGGCGGGATCATCAGCGGCGTGTTCACGCCCACGGAATCCGGGGTGGTGGCGGTGTTCTACGCGCTGGTCCTCGGGATGTTCGTGTACCGCGAGCTGACCTGGCGGGACGTGTGGCGCCTGCTGTACGAGTGCGGGCTGCTCACGGGGAAGATCCTGTTCATCCTGGGGACGGCGTCCATCTTCTCCTGGCTGCTCACGATGGAGGGGATCCCCCAGCAGGTGACGGCGGCCATCGCGGCCCTGAACCCCGGCTGGGTGATGATGCTGCTCATCATCAACCTCGTCCTGCTCTTCGTGGGCACGTTCATCGACACCATCAGCGCCCTGGTGATCTTCACCCCGCTGCTCCTGCCCCTCGCGGCGTCGGTGGGGGTGGATCCCATTCACTTCGGGATCGTCATCGCCGTGAACCTGACCATCGGCATGATCACCCCGCCGGTGGGCGTCGTGCTCTTCGTCACCTCGGCCATCGCCAAGCTCACCATCCGCGAGATGATGCGCGACCTCCTCCCCATGATCGCCGTGCTCGTGGTGGCGCTCGCCGTCACGACCTACTGGCCGGGCCTGGTCCTCCTCGTCCCCAACCTCCTGAAGTAACCGTCCCCCGCCGGGCTACGGGCGTCTCTTTCGGCTTCGGCGCCGGGAGATTCGGCTTGCCTTGGAGAGATAATGGCTCACCATCGAGACGAGGGGCGGATGGCGCCCGAGGGGTGGCAGCATGGACCTCCCGCCGTACCTGCAGATCGAGCCCGTGGGCCAGTGCAACCTGCGCTGCACCATGTGCCCGATCCAGTTCCGGCAGGACGGGCCGCCCTTCGGCCCGCCGGCCTTCATGGCCTTCGACCTGTTCACGCGGCTGGTGGATCAGTTCCCCGGGCTGGAGGAGCTGCACCTCCAGGGCCTGGGCGAGCCGATGATGCACCCCCGGTTCTTCGACATGGTGGAGTACGGCGCGGCCCGGGGAATCCAAGTCAGCACCAACACCAACCTGACGCTGCTCACCCGCGAGCGGGCCCGGCGCTGCATGACGAGCGGGCTGGCGTGGATGCGCATCTCGGTCGACGGTGCGACGGCCGAGACCTACGAGAGGATCCGGGTCCGCTCGAAGCTCGCCCGGCTGGAGCGGAACCTGGCGCTGCTCCTGGAGGCCAAGCGCGAGGCCGCGGGGGCGGGGCCGCGCCTGGAGATGGCGGCGGTGGTGATGCGGCAGAACCTGCACGAGCTGCCCGACCTGGTGCGCTTCGCCCACCGCTGGGGCATGCGGGAGGTGTTCGTCCAGCACCTGTGCCACGAGCTGGGCGAGGCCGACCTCCCGCCGCAGTACGCGCCGCTCCGGGACTACGTGGAGGCCCAGTCGCTGGAAGGGGAGGACCCGGCGCGCATCGCGCGGTACTTCGGCGAGGCGCGGGCGGTGGCGGAGGCGCTGGGCGTCGGCCTCCGGCTGCCCCGGCCGCGCCCCGTGCTCCACCCGCCCGGGACGCCGGGCCGGCAGCGCTGCGAGTGGCCGTGGCGCGGCGCCTACGTCGCCTACCGGGGGCAGGCCATGCCCTGCTGCATGGTGGCGACGCCCGACCGGCTCACCCTGGGCAACATGGCGGACGGCGTGGCGGCGGTCTGGAACGGCGAGGCCTACGAGGCCTTCCGGCGCGCGCTGGATTCGGACGAGCCACCGGCCGTCTGCAAGTCCTGCTCCGTGTACCGGGGGACGTTCTAGCGCAGACCTAACACGTAACTCGGACAGTTGGGTCGTTCGTTACGCGTTACGGGTTACGTGTTGCTTTTCTATATATTCCGTGTACGACTTCTCCTCCACCAGCCGCGACCCCAGCAGCTCGTTGATCCGGCGCTTCAGGGCGGCGCGCTCGTCGTTGTTCCGGTACACCGCGCGCGCCAGGGCGATGAAGCGGGCGCCGAAATCCTGGTGCCGCTCGCAGAGCCGGATGGCGTCCTCGATCTCCCAGAGCCGCTCATTCACCGCCTTCAGCTCCCGCCGCAGCCGCGCCAGCGGCTCGGAGTCGGGAATGCCGGCGCGCGCCGCCCGCGCCAGGGCCTCCAGCTCGCGCCGGACGTTGGCCAGCTTCGCCGCGTCCCGGATGCGCTCGCGCTTGATCTCCAGGATGGTGAGCTTGTCGAGCAGCTCACCCGGCGCCACCTCGATCGTCAGGGGCGCCGCGGCCGGCGGGCTCGCCGGCACGGCAGGCGGGGAGGCCGTCATGCTCCGGTCCTTCCTTCCACGGAGCGCCCCAGGACATAGGGGGCGTCCGCGTCGCGGTGCTCGATGGTGGTGGGCAGCTCCTGGTGGTAGACCCCGGAGGGGATCACGCCGCAGCCTCCGTACGCGGCCATGAGCCGCCACTGCACCAGCACGTCCTCCCCGGCGTGGCCGCTGGGCAGGTCCCGCCAGAAGCCGAACCCGCCCACCGCGCGGAGCTTGGCCGTGTCGTAGAGGGCGCAGGCGCCCACCCAGGCGACCCGGTACTTGCGCTGCCGCTCGGGCGTCAGGCCCAGGCGCTGCTGCAGGTGGAGGAGATTCGCGGCGCTGTGCAGGTGGTGCCGCGCGAAGGCCGCCGTGCCCGGGCGGATGAGCTCCGGCTGCACGGGCCCCTCCCAGAACTCGATGCGCTGCTGCTCGGGGCGCCGGTCCTCCAGGTAGCTCAGCCCGATGGTCCCGCAGCCCACGAAGCCGCAGCCTTCCTCCCGGATGGCCGCGTGCAGCCGGCCGATCACGTCGGGCTCCAGGATCAGGTCGTCGTCCAGGAAGAGGCAGTAGGGCGCCCGGACCTGCGCCAGCAGGAAGTCCCGGTGCTCCGCGATCCCGCGGCGCGGCAGGTGCTTGTGCGTCTCCACGGCGTGGCCGCGCACGCGCAGCAGGCGCAGCGGCGTGAGCACCTCCCGGGCCTCCAGCGGGTCCGCGCCCTCGGTCTGGTCCGAGATCACCACGCGGAAATCGCGGAAGGTCTGGGCGCACAGGCTGGTGAGCGTGATGGCGAGCGCCGCCGGCCGCCGGTAGGTGGGGATGAGCACGTCCACCGCCGCGGCGGCCGGCTCCCGGCGCGGCGGCGACGGCCCGGCGGGCGGGCGCAGGCCCAGGAGGCCGGCCGCGGCCCGGACGGCCTCGTCGGGCCGCACGCCGCCCGGCGCCTGGAGCGCGCGGTGGCGACGGCCGTCCAGCGGCGCCCAGCGGGCCGGGTCGCTCGCCGAGAAGATCACCACGCTGGGGACGCCCAGCGCCGCGGCGAGGTGCGACACGCCGGTGTCGTTGCTGACCAGCACGCGGGCGCCCGCCAGCAGGGCGGCCAGCGGCCCGAGCGGCAGGTCGTGGCGCGCGGCGTCCACCGCCCCGGCCCGCATGCGCCGCCGCACCGCCTGGGTCAGGTCCGTCTCGCGCCCGGCGCCCGTGAGCACGACGGCGAGGCCGGCCTCGGCCAGGCGGTCGGCCACCGCGGCAAAATGCTCCGGCGGCCAGCACTTGGTGCGGGAGCGCGCCCCGGGATGGATGCAGGCGTAGCCGCCCGGCGGCAGCCGGGCCAGATCGGGGCGGGCGCCCAGGCTCGCGCGGTCCTCGGGCCGGAGGGGGAACTCGAGGTGCTCGCCCGCGGGCGGGATGCCCAGGAAGCCCAGGAGCCGGAGGAGGCGCCGGATCTCGTGCTCGCCCTCCGGGTAGGGCAGGAAGGTCTCGGCGTCGGGGCAGAAGCGGCCCGGCTGGTAGAAGCCGGCGAGCCGCGCGGCCCCCAGGCAGGCCACCAGGGGATTCGTGAGGGTCCCGGCCCCGTGCATCTGGAGCAGCAGGTCGAAGCGCCGCGCCTGCGCCGCCGCCAGGAAGCCGGGCAGCTCGGCGAGGGCCGGGGGCCGCTCGGGCAGCCCCGGATAGCCCGGGAACTCCAGGACGGCGTCCAGGTAGTCGCCGAACCGCGGCAGCAGGGCCCGCGTCCAGGGGAGGCCGATCAGCGTGATCTCGGCCCGGGGATGCGCCCGCCGCAGGGCGCGCAGCGCCGGCACCGCGCAGAGCACGTCGCCCACCTGCAGCGCGCGAAAGACCGCAATCCGCCGCGGTTCTCCTAGACGCGGGCGAGGCTCGCGCATGCCGGGCGCTCCGCCTCCAGCGGCCGCGCGCCCAGGAGGTGCCGCGCCGAGGCCAGCACGTCCTCCACGGCCACGTCGGCCACGAACGACACCTGGTGACTGCACGCGTCCCGCATGCAGTGCCGGCCGCACTCCGGGCAGTCGAGGCGCCAGGCGATGTGCGAGGCGTGCTGGGATACCGTCATGGGGCCGAAGCCGATCACGTTGCCGCACCAGTAGATGCCCACGACGGGCGCGCCCACGGCCGTGGCCAGGTGGATGGGCCCCGAGTCGTTGGCCACGAGGAGCCGCGCCGACGCGAGCAGGCCGACCAGCCCGCAGAGCGACAGGCGGCCGTGCAGCGGCACCGCGGGCGCCTGCATGCCCGCGCAGACCGCCTCCACCACCTCGCGCTCCTCGCGCACGCCGTTCACCAGGATGCGGCTCTCCCGGGCCAGGGCGTCGCCCACGCGCGCGAACTTCTCGGCGGGCCAGCGGCGCCGGGGGTCGCGGGCGCCGGGGTGCAGGAGGACGATCGGCGCCGGGCTGCCGCCCACGGCGGCCGCCGCCTCCTCCCTGTCCCGGGCCGTGACGGCCAGCCGCGGCTCCAGGTGGAGCGGCTCGGCGCCGACCAGGGAGACGATCTCCAGGTAGCGGAGCACCTCGGGCTGGTGCAGCCGGTAGGGGATCGTGCGGTCGAGCGGCGCCGCGTCCGGGGTGCGGGAGCCGAGTGTGACCCGCGCGCCCAGCCGGCGCACGAAGGGGTTGGAGTGGCGCCCGCCGCCGTGGAGCTGGATGGCGAGGTCGAAGCCCTCCGCCTGCATCGCCGCGAAGAAGCGGGCGAGGGCGCCCCGGTCTTCCGGCCCGTCGCGGAGCCCCGGGAAGACCGGCACCTCGACCACCCGGTCCACGGGGCCGGGCCGGCCGCGGAGGAACTCGGCGTGCCAGGGGAGGCCGAGGAGGACGATCTCGGCCTCGGGATAGGTGCCCCGCAGGGCGCCCAGCGCGGGCAGCGTCAGGACGAAGTCTCCCACGGCGTTGGCCCGGAGCACGGCGATCTTCCGGACGCCGGGCAGGCGGTCCCCGGCCGAGCGGAGGGCGGCAGGCACGGGCAGGATCCCCTTCGAGGAGGCAGATGAACGCGGCGCCGGGAAAAAGCGAGGACCTCTCGCCCGGACAGCGCGAGAGGTCCTCGTCGGGGACAACGACCGGGACCACCCTCGTCCCGGCCACGGCTCCAGACTAGCGCGCTATGGCAGGCGGGGGAAGCCCCCCGGCGCGGCCCGCCGGCCGGCCGAAATTCCTTGACGGGTCGCGCGGCCCGAACTATGAAAGGGCACCCTGCACCCGGAGGTGTGGTCCGTGGAGCTGCTCGTCCCGTTCCTCCTGCTGGTCGCCGGCGCCGGCCTCGGCGCCCTGGGCGCGCTCGTGTGGGTCCGCGGGCGCCGGGCCGGCGAGGCGGCGGACCTGGCCGCGCGGCTCGCCAGCCAGGCGGCCACGGCCGAGGAGCTGCGGCGGCAGCTCCTGGAGGGCCGCGAGACCCTGGCGCGGAAGGACGGCGAGCTGATGGCGGCCACCGCCGAGCGCGCGGCGCTGGCCGCCCGGGCCGAGGAGGCGCGGGCCAGCCTGGAGGCCGAGCGGGCCCTCCTGGACGAGGCCAAGGCGAAGCTCACGGAGGCCTTCAAGGCCCTGGCCGCCGAGGCGCTGCAGCAGAGCCACCAGGGCTTCCTGGCGCTGGCGGAGCAGCGCTTCCAGGCGCTCGCCCAGGCGGCCGAGGGCGAGCTGGAGCAGAAGCGCACGGCCATCGACACGCTGGTCCAGCCGCTCCGCCAGACCCTGGAGGCCTACCAGAAGGAGGCGCGCGAGCTGGAGGAGAAGCGGCTGCGCGAGATCTCGGGCGTCGGCAAGCAGCTGGAGCAGCTGGCCGGGGCGCAGGCGGCCCTGCAGAAGGAGACCGCCAACCTGGTGAACGCGCTGCGCGCCCCCCAGGTGCGGGGGCGCTGGGGGGAGATCGCCCTCCGGAAGACGGCGGAGCTGGCGGGAATGACGAAGTACTGCGACTTCGACGAGCAGGCCAGCGTGACGACCGAGGGCGGGCGCCTGCGCCCCGACATGGTGGTGCACCTGCCGGCCGGCCGGGACATCGTGGTGGACTCCAAGGTGCCGCTGCTCGCCTACCTGGACGCCGTGGAGGCCCAGAGCACCGAGGAGCGCGAGGCAGCGCTCCTGCGGCACGCGCAGCAGGTGCGGACGCACGTGAAGCGGCTCGCCTCGAAGGAATACTGGAGCCAGTTCCAGCAGGCGCCGGAGTTCGCGGTCCTGTTCATCCCGGGCGAGGCGTTCTTCGCCGCCGCGGCGGAGCGCGACCCCGACCTGCTGCAGTCGGCCCTGGCGAACCACGTCCTCATCGCGACGCCCACCACCTTCATCGGCCTCCTGCTCACCGCAGCCTACGGCTGGCGCCAGGAGCAGGTGGCGCAGAACGCCGCGCGGATCAGCGACCTCGGCCGGCAGGTCCACGAGCGCCTGGCCGTGCTGATCGAGCACCTGGCCCGCGTGGGGAAGAGCCTGGACGCCTCCGTGGATGCCTACAACAAGGCGGTGGGCTCGCTGGAGAGCCGGCTGCTCCCCGCCGCGCGCCGCTTCGCCGACCTGGACGCGGGCCTGGCCAAGCCCCTCCCCGAGCTGCCCCCCGTGTCCACGGTCCCCCGCCTCCCCGCCGCCGATCCCGACGCGTGACCGGCCTCCGCAGACGCCCGGGGCGCGAGCCGTTCCCCGAGCGCGGCGGAGCGCTGTCGAGGGGCATGCCGGCGGGCGGCGGCCATCGGCGCGCGCCGCAGACGCGCCGTTTTCCGCAGCCTGGGGTGCTTCGACATTGACAGGCGCGCCAGCCTTCGTTAGCCTGCCGCACAGGGAAGCGGAGGGCGCATGCCACAGGCAGAGACCGCGATCGAGCTGCTCACCGTGCACGGCTGGTACCGGGGCTACGTGCTCCTCCCGGCCGGCGGCCGCTTGCTGGATTACCTGAACACCAGGCCCTCCCACATCGGCCTGGCCTCGGTCCAGGATCCCGCGGGCCGGCACCACCGCTTCATGGCCGTCAACACCGACCAGGTCCTGGCGATCCGGGACCGTCCCGAGGCATAGTCGTGTCCGTCGCCACCGCTCGCGCGTCCGCCGCGCCCTGCCGGCGCGTCCCCGGCCGTCCCGCCGCCGGCGCCCTGCTGCTGATCCTGCTGCTCGCGACCGCCACCCGGGCGGCGGCCGTCGAGGGCCCGCGGCCGGAGCGGCTGCGGGAGATTCACCCGGAGCGCCAGCTCTGGGGCACGGTGGTGGACATGGCGGGCGGGTCGCAGCTCGTCGTCCGGACCCCGGAGGACGGCTCGCTGGACGTCCGGCTCCTGGGCATCGAGCTGCCCGAGCCGCCCCGCGTGGCGAACGGCGGCGGGCCCACCGCCGGGCAGCCATTCGCCGAGGAGGCGGCGGCCTACGCCCGCTCGCTGCTGCTCAACAAGCAGGTGCTGCTGGAGCCGCACGGCAAGGATCGGCGGGGCCGCCTCCTGGC
>JBHGAX010000142.1:0-9794 GCA_041946635.1 Methylomirabilales bacterium (SeqCode) | reverse complement strand
TCACGGCCGGGATGGCCACGAACAGGCCGGCGGCGGTGGCGACCAGCGCCTCCGCGATCCCGGCCGAGACGGTGGCCAGGCCGCCCGTGCCGGAGCGCGAGATGGCCTCGAAGGCCCGCATCACGCCGATCACCGTGCCGAAGAGCCCCACGAAGGGGCTGATGTTGCCCAGGGTGGCGAGGCCCGTCAGGCGTCGCTCCAGCACCTCGATCTGCCGCCCCGTGGCCCGCTGCATGGCCTCGCGCGCGGGCGCGCCGGCCTGCTCCAGCCGGGCGGGATCCCAGCCGGGATTGTCCGAGGCGGCGGGCAGGAGCTCCCGCAGGCCCGCGGCCAGGACGGGGCCCAGGTGTCCGCCCCGCTCGCAGAGCGCCAGGGCCTCCTGGAGCTTGCCGTCGTCCACCGCCTTGAGGACCTGGGGCAGGAGGCCGGCCGAGGCCCGGCGGCTCTGCCGGAACGTCCACCAACGCTCGCCGATCACGGCCAGCGAGTAGATGGAGAAGAGGGTCAGCGCGGCCATGGTGAGGAACACCAGGACGCGGCCCGCCTGCATGAGGCCCTGGATCAGGAGTTGATCGAACATCGGCTGGCCCGTGGAATTGCCGTAGTATACCCCCGCTTGCGTGCGGCGCCACCCGAAATCCCGGTCGAGCGCGGACGATCCTGAAGGCGAGAGGGAAGGGACGCCGAGAGGCTGGGCGAGACCAGCCGCCCTCCCGGCAGCGCGACGGAGGCGGGGAGCCTAGGCGGGGCTCTCCGGTGTGGCGAGGGGCCGCGGCACCTCGCGCAGCGGCAGGGGCTTGAGCGCATCCTGCAGGCGCAGGTCGGCCTGCCGGGCCTGCTCCAGGACGCGGCCCAGGAGCTTGCTCTTCCCGCTGTCCAGCCCCTTGTACTTCTGGTAGATCCCGTCCAGCTCGGCGAACAGCGCCTGCGGGCGGTAGTCGGTCGCGGTGGCGTAGCGCTCGACCGCCGCCTGGCGCTCGCCGCAGAACTGCGCCACGGTCTCGTACTCCTCGGTGACCCGCGGCTCGGCGATGGCCTCCAGGATCTTCTGCTGCTCCTTGATGCAGCGGCCGAAGGGCTCGAGCTTCTCCTCCAGGTCGCGGAACAGGTGCTCCACGGCCCGCTGCTCGTCTTCCAGGTACTGGGCCAGGGGGCGCGGCTGCTCGTCCAGGTAGCGGTTGGCCCGCTCCAGGATCTGTCGCTGCTCGGCGAGGAACTTCTCGAACGTCTCGAACTGGTCCTTCAGCTCGGCGCTGAGGTGCAGCCCCACGCGCTCCAGGTTATGTCCCTGCCCCTCCAGGTACTGCCGCAGCGGCTTGATGCGTGCGTCCAGGGCCTTCAGCGCCTGGTCCACGCTGCGGCGCTGCTCCAGCAGGTGGCGCTGGAAGGGGGCCAGCCGCTCTTCCAGGAGCCGCTTGGCCTCTTCGATGATCCGGATCTGGTCGTCCAGCTCCTCGTAGATGCGCTCCAGGGCCGGCGAGGAGGACCAGACCGAGACCTGGTTTCGCCGCTTGGTGACGGGCAGGATTTCCGGCAGCGGTCGCTCCAGCCCGGACGAGGCATCCTCTCCTGCATCCGGCCGGCCGGTCCAGCGAGACAGGAACGAGGACGTTGCCATGGGTCCCTCCTTGGCCCTGGAAGCGGCGGTACGTTCTCATACGGCCCCAGCCGGTGTCAAGGGAAAAGCCGGAAATCACGGGCCTCCGGACCCGCGGGAAGCCGCCAGGGACGCGGCTTCCCACACATTGACCCCGAAGCGGGCCAGGAGGTCCGCGAGGAGCAGGAGCGGCAGGCCCACCACCGTGAAGTAGTCCCCCTGGATGCCGGCCACGAGCAGCGCCCCGCGCTCCTGGATGCCGTAGGCCCCGGCCTTGTCGAGAGGCTCGCCGGTGGCCACGTAGCGCGCGGCCTCCTCCGCCCCGTAGGCCCGCATGCGGACGCGGGTCGCCGACGCGTCCGCCTCCGCGCGCCCGGACGCCGCGTCCACGACTGCGACCGCCGTCACCACCCGGTGGACCCGCCCGGCCAGGCGCATGAGGAAGGCCTGGGCCTCGTCCGCATCGCGCGGCTTGCCCAGGAGCGCCCCGCGGCCCACCACCAGGGTGTCCGCGCCCACGACCAGCCCGGCCCCCAGCGGCTCCGCCACGGCCCGGGCCTTGGCCAGCGCCAGCCGCGTGGCGTAGCTCTCGGGGCTCTCGCCGCGCTGGCGCGTGCCCGCATCCTCCTCCTCGCTCGCGCTGGGCTGCACGCGGAACGGGAGGCCGATCTGGCGCAGGAGGGCGGCGCGGCGCGGCGAGGCCGAGGCGAGCACGATCTCCGGCACGCCGCGCGTCCCGCGCGGCGGCTCAGGGCTCATGGTGGTGGCTGACGGCCAGGGGTTCGAAGTTCATGGTTCGGGGTTCGAGGTTCGGGGTTCCGGCCCCGGTTTCACTGCTTGGCGCTCTTGGCGCCTTGGCGGTGCGGCCCGGTTTTCGTTCTGACCTCCGGCCCTCTTCACAGCTTCCGGTAGATCAGGAGCGCGAGGAGGATGCCGAGCACGCTCGCCACGGTGATCTTCATGGTCACGCCGAGCGTCAGCGTGAGGACCTTCAGGTCCAGCACCGCGGGGGGCGCGATGCCCGGCGTCACGCCCTTGGCAAAGATCTTCTCCAGGTAGCCGCCCGGGGCGAGGCCCGCGATGAGCTCCCCGATGACGCTGCCGATGAGCGCACCCAGGATCAGGATCACCAGCAGGACGACCACGCTATCCAGCTTCTTGGCCACGGTCGGATGCCTCCTCCTGGCCCTCCCACGGGGGCGCCTTCCGGAGGACCATGCCAAAGATGAAGAGCACGGCGGCGCTCCCGGCAAGCGCCAGGAGCGAGAGGCGGAAGGTGACGGATGAGACGATCACCGCGGTGAGCGCGTGCGAGACGGCGAAGAGGTAGATCAGGACCACCGTCTCCACCCGGCCCAGCCCGAGGCGCACCAAGCGGTGGGAGGAGTGGTCGCGGGCGCCGACCACGGGCGAGCGGCCGCACAGCAGCCGCAGCCACACCACCAGGGTGGTATCGAAGATCGGGTACGCCAGCACCAGCAGCGGGATGATGACCGAGGTGGTCACCGTGGGGCTGCGCCAGCTGCCCAGGACGGCCAGGCCGGCCAGCGAGAAGCCCAGGAACAGGCTGCCCGCGTCCCCCATGAAGATGCGGGAGCGGAAATTCGCCGGGAGGAACCCCAGGCAGGCGCCGGCCACCGCGGCGGCCAGCGTCGCCGTCGGCAGCTGCTCGGGGCCCAGCGCCAGGTAGCGCGCCGCCAGCACGCCGAAGGTGAGGGCCGAGATGCCTGCGATCCCTGCCGACAGCCCGTTCATGTTGTCCAGCAGGTTGAACGCGTTGGTGATGCCCAGCATCCAGAACAGCGTCACGGGCAGGGCCAGCCAGGGGGGAAGGAACGACAGGCGGACCCCCGCCTGCACGACGACCAGGGCCAGGGCCGCCTCCAGCAGCAACTTGAGCCACCAGGCGGGAGGCCCCAGCCGCGGCTGCTTGTCGTCGTAGACGCCCAGGAGCATGGCGCCGAGGCCCGCGCCGAGGAGGGCGCGGGCCGAGGGGTCCGGCGGGCCCGCGGCCAGCACCCCGGCGCAGGTGGCGAGGGCGATCGCCACGCCGCCCAGGAGGGGCGTGGGCTCGCCGTGGATCTTGCGCCCACCCGGCCGGTCCACCACGTCCAGGCGCTCGGCCAGCCACCGGCAGAGCGGCGTGAGGCAGAGCGTCACGCCCAGCCCGACCCCGAACGGCATCGCCAGGGGCGCGAGGTAGCCCATGGCTCAGAGCCGCACCACGCCGCCGCCGCCCGGGAGCCGCCGCGTGGCGCCGGTCGCGTCCACCAGCAGGCGGCTCTCCTTGATCAGCCGGGGGAGATCCAGGACGCCGTGCGCCACCGCCAGGCAGACGCAGTCCTGCGCGCGCAGGCAGGCGTCGTCCAGGGGCACGGAGCGGAGCGGGGGGAGCCCGGCGGGCGCGCGCCCCTCCTCGCCGTCCAGCCGCACCTCCGGCACGTAGGGGTCGTGGTAGCTCACCTCGGCCCCGCGCCCGTGCAGGATGCGCATCAGCTCCACGGCCGGGCTGTTCCGGGCGTCGTCGATGTCCCGCTTGAAGGCCGCCCCGACCACCAGGACCTTCGCGCCCAGGAGCGGCTTCCCCCGCCGGTTCAGGGCCTCGACCATCTTGTTGACCGTGTAGTAGGGCATGCTGGAGTTGGTCTCGGCCGCCAGCTCGATGAACTTGGTGTAGAAGTCGTACTCCCGGGCCTTCCAGGAGAGGTAGTAGGGGTCCACCGGGATGCAGTGGCCCCCCACGCCCGGGCCCGGGTAGAACGGCATGAAGCCGAAGGGCTTGGTGGCCGCCGCGTCGATCACCTCCCAGATGTCGATGCCCATCCGGTCGCAGAGCTTGGTGAGCTCGTTCACCAGCGCGATGTTCACGCTGCGGAAGCAGTTCTCCAGCAGCTTGCACATCTCGGCGGCCCGGGGGTTCGACACCCGGTGGATCTGCCCGGGCGGCACCAGCAGGCCGAAGAGGGCCGCCGCGGCCTCGGTGGAGGCGGGGTCGATGCCGCCCACCACCTTCGGGGTGTTGTGCGCGGAGTAGCTCGGGTTCCCCGGGTCGATGCGCTCGGGGGAGAAGGCCAGGAGGAAGTCCACCCCCGCCTTCCGGCCGCCCGCCTCCAGGATCGGCCGGACCAGCTCCTCGGTGGTCCCCGGGTAGGTGGTGGACTGCAGGACGACCAGCGCCCCGGGCGCCACGTGGGGCGCCAGCCCCCGCGCCGCGGCCTCGATGTACGAGAGGTCGGGCGCCTTCATGCGGGTGAAGGGCGTGGGCACGCAGATGACGGAGGCGTCCGCCGCCGCGCTCAGGGCGAAGTCGGTCGTGGCCCGGAAGCGGCCGGCGGCGACCTCGGGCGCCAGCCGCGCGCTGGGCACGTCCGGGATGTGGCTCTCGCCCCGGTTCAGGCGCGCCACGCGCCGGGCGTCCACGTCCACCCCCAGCACCCGCACCCCCGCGCCGGCGAACCCCACGGCCAGCGGGAGCCCCACGTAGCCGAGCCCGACCACCGCGACCGTCGCCTGCTTGCTGCGCAGCTTCGCCGGCAGCCTCGCCTCATCCATCGTCGCCTCATCGGCGATCAGCGTTCAGCTTTCAGCGATCAGCCGAGAGCGTGCACCTCGGTGTCTGTAGCTGACCGCTGACCGCTGATCGCTGACCGCTTCAATGCCGATAATGCGCCCGGCACCACACCAGCGTCTTCCTGAGCCCCGCCTCCAGGTCCACCTTCGGCACGAACCCCAGCAGCCGCTTCGCCTTGTCGATCGACGGCACCCGGCGGCGCGTGTCCTCGAAGCCCTCGCCGTAGTACGCCTCGTAGGGCTGGAAGACGATGGGGGACTTGGAGCGGGTCAGGCGCTTCACCGCCTGCGCCAGCTCGAGGATGGTCGTCTCCACCGGGTTCGCCACGTTGAAGGCTTCGCCCACGGCCGCCGGCACCTCGCCGGCCAGGAGCGTCCCGGCCACCGTGTCGTCGATGTAGGTGAAGCAGCGGGTCTGCCGGCCGTCCCCGTGCACGGTGATCGGCTCGCCCCGCAGCGCCTGCCGGGCGAAGTTGGCCACCACGCTGCCGTAACCGCTCTCGTCGATGCGCGGGCCGTAGGAGTTGAAGTAGCGCACGATGGCCACGGGGAGGCCCTTGGCGGCGTAGGCGAACGCAAAGTGCTCGTCGATGGCCTTGGACATGGAGTAGGACCAGCGGGTGACGGCCGTGGAGCCGAGGACGCGGTCATCGTCCTCGCAGAACGGCACGTGGCTCGCCTTCCCGTAGATCTCCGAGGTGCTCGCGATGACCGTGCGCTTCCAGTAGCGGAAGGCGAGGCCGAGCACCACCTCGGTGCCCCGCACGTTCGTGTTGATGGCGGCCAGGGGGTCGGCCAGGATGTGCCGGACGCCCACGGCGGCGGCCAGGTGGTACACCGCGTCCACGGAGGGCACCAGGCGCTCCAGGAGCGGCTCGTTCAGGATGGACTCGTTGATGAGCTGGAAGCGCGGATGCCCGTGGAGGTGCCGGACGTTCTCGAACCGCCCCGTGGAGAGGTTGTCCACCACCAGGACCTGATCCCCGCGCGCCACGAGGGCATCCACGAGGTGCGAGCCGATGTAGCCCGCCCCGCCGGTCACCAGGACACGCATCTGCTCTCCTCCGTGAGCCGCTCGTAGAACGCCGTCATGTGGCGGATGAGCCTCTCGGCCGTGTGCCGCTCCAGCACGAAGCGCCGGGCCGCCTCCGCGCGCGCCGCGGCGAGCGCCGGCGCGGCCAGCACCTCCCGGAGCGCCGAGGCCAGGGCCGCCGGATCCCCGGGCGGCACCAGCCAGCCGGTCCGCTCCGGCACGACCAGGTCGCCCACGCCGCCCACGTCCGTGCTCACGACCGGCACGCCCGCGGCCATGGCCTCGATGAGCGCGACGGGCGTGCCCTCGTTGATGGAGCAGGAGACTACCACATCCGTCCCGCTCAGGATAACGTCGAGGTCCTGCCGCCACCCCAGAAAGTGCACCCGATCGGACAGGCCGAGGCCCCGGACGAGCGCCTCGAGCGCGCCGCGCGACCCCCCGTCGCCGACCACCAGCAGGTGCACGCCGGGGTCGAGGCGGCCGAGCGCGGCGAAGAGCGTGGGGTGGTCCTTGATGGGCACCAGACGCCCCACGATCGCCAGGAGCCGCGCATCGGGCGGAAGCCTCAGGTCCCGCCGCACGGGCAGCGAATTGCGCCGCACCGCGGCGAAGCGGTCGAGGTCCAGCCCCAGCGGGATGGCCTCCACCTGCTCGGGGCGGCCGATGCCCATGCGGAGGAGCGCCTCGCGCAGCCGTGGGCTCACGGCGACCAGGCGGTCCGTCCGCCGCGCCAGCCCCCGCTCCACCGCCAGGAAGGTCCGGGCCGCCAGGGGCGAGAAATAGCCGTCCAGCACGTGGCCGTGGAACGTGTGCACGAGGCGCGGCACGCGGGCCATCCGGCCGGCCAGCCGGCCCAGCGTCCCGGCCTTGGCCGTGTGGGTGTGCACGATGTCCGGTCGCAGGCGCCGGAAGCAGCGCACCAGCTTCCACAGCGCGATGAGATCGCGCTGCGGCCGGATGGGGCGGGCCAGCTCGGGAATGATCACCGGCTCCACGCCCCGCGCGCGGGCCACCTCGCCGAAGTCCCCCTCCGCCGGCCCGACGCTCCCGGCGATCAGCGTGGTGGAGAACCGCCCGGGATCCAGGCCGGCCGCCAGCAGGATCGCATGCCAGGCCGGCCCCCCGATGTTCAGGCGGGTGATGACCCGCGCGATACGGATCACGGGGCGGTTTCCCGGTTCGAGGTTCGAGGTTCGAGGTTCACGGCCCGATGCTCCGATGCCCCGATGCTCCGATGCCCGCTTCCCTCACTCGTGCTCCCGAAACCACTCCACGGTCCGCCGCAGCGCCTCGCGGATGTCCGTCTTGGGCCGATAGCCCAAGAGCGTCCGGGCCTTCTCGATGCTGGCGTAGGAGTGGCGGATGTCGCCGGGGCGCGGGGCGACGTGCTCCGGCGGCAGGTTGGTGCCGAGCAGCTCGTTCAGCCAGGCCGCGATCTGATTCAGGGTGGTGACCTGGCCGCACGCGATGTTGAAGGCCTCCCCGGCCCCCGTCGGGCTTTCGGCGGCGAGCAGGTTGGCCGCAACCACGTTCTCGACCGGGGTGAAGTCGCGGGACTGCTCGCCGTCGCCGAAGACGACCGGCCGCTGCCCGCGCAGCATGCGGCGCAGAAACCGGGGAATGACCGCGGCGTACTCGGAATCGGGGTGCTGCCGCGGGCCGAACACGTTGAAGTAGCGCAGGCTCACGGTCTCCAGCCCGTACACCTGCGTGAACGAGCGGCAGTACAGCTCCGCCGCCAGCTTCGATACGCCGTAGGGCGCCTTGGGCGCGGTCGGCATGTCCTCGGTCTTCGGGAGCCCGGGCGTATCGCCGTACGCCGAGGAGGAGGAGGCGTAGACCACGCGGCGCACCCCGGCCTGCCGGGCGGCTTCGAGCAGCAGCAGCGTCCCGGTGACGTTCACGGCGTTCGTGGGACCGGGCTCCTTGATGGAGCGCGGGATGGAGTTGAGGGCGGCCTGATGCAGCACGATCTCCACCCCCGCCACCGCGCGCGCCACGGCCTCGGGATCGCGCACGTCCCCCCGCACGAGCTCCACCCGGCCTTCGATGCCGCCGAGATTCCGCGGCCGCCCCGTGGAGAAGTCGTCCAGGATGCGGACCGATTGGCCGCGCTGCACGAGCGCGTGCGCCAGGTTCGATCCGATGAACCCCCCGCCCCCGGTGATCAGGTACCTTGGCATGCGTTCGTCCTCGTCACGACGCCGCGGCCACGGCCGCCCGGCGCCGGCGCGCCAGCTCCCCGTCGCCGTCGATGTAGGTGCGGTGCCACAGCTCCAGCATGAGGAGCGTCCAGAGCAGGTAGTGCCGGTGCGCGCTGCCGGTCAGGTGCTCGTCCAGCAGCCGCCGGACCGTCTCCGGCCGGAAATACCCCCGCGCGGCGGCCCGCGGGGCGAGCAGAGCCTCGTACGCGAGGTCCTTCAGCTCGTGGCGCAGCCAGTGGTCGATGGGCACGCCGAAGCCCATCTTGCGCCGGGCCAGCACCGGCTCGGGCAGGAGGTCCCCCAGCGCGCGCTTCAGGATGCGCTTGGTTTCCCGGCCGCGCACCTTCATGGCGGATGGGATGGAGGCCGCGAACTCCATGAACTCGTGGTCCAGGAAGGGCGAGCGCGCCTCCAGGCCGTGGGCCATGCTGGCGATGTCCACCTTCACCAGGAGGTCGTCGGGCAGGTAGAGCGCCGTGTCCACCCCCATGGTGGCGTCCAGCAGGTCGGGCGCATCGGCCTCCCCGAAGGCCTGGAGCAGGTCCGCCAGGTCGTCCCGCTCGTCCGCCGCCCAGAGGAAGCCCGGCGTGCACAGGTCGGCCTTCCGCTCGCCGTGGAACTGGCAGAACCAGCGCGCGTACCGCCGCTCCGGGCGCTCGCCCAGCCCGTCCAGGAATCGCCGGCCCCGGGCCAGGATGCCGGTCCGCCGCGCGCCCGCCGGGCAGAGGCGCGCCGCGCCGCGCGCCAGCCCGCGCAGCAGCCCGGCCCCCGGGAGCCCGTCGAAGCGGTGGGCCAGCGCGCTCGCCGCATACCGCTCGTACCCGCCGAAGGCCTCGTCGCCGGCGTCGCCGTTCAGCGCCACCGTGACGTGGCGGCGCGTCATCTCCGCCACGTAGAACGTGGGAACGGCCGAGGAGTCGCCGAACGGCTCGTCGTAGTGCCAGGCGAGCCGGGGCAGGACGGCCGCGGCGTCGGGGCGCACCACCAGCTCGTGGTGCTCGGTCCCGAAGCGCTCCGCCACGAGCTTCGCGTACGACAACTCGTCGTACTCCGGCTCCTCGAACCCGATGGAGAACGTCTTCACGGGACCGCCGGAGGCCCGGCACATCATGGCCACCACCGCGCTGGAGTCCACCCCGCCGCTCAGGAAGGCCCCCAGCGGCACGTCGCTCACCAGGCGCAGGCGCACCGCCTCCAGGAGCCGCGCCCGGATCTCCTCGCCCCACTCGGCCTCGGACCGCGCCGGCTTGGCGTCCCGCCGCAGGCGCCAGTACCGCTCCACCGCGATGCGCCCGTCCTCCCACAGGAGGTAGTGGCCGGCCGGCAGTCGCCGGAACCCGTGGAACGCGGAGCGCGCTCCCGGCATGTAGCCGTAGGTCAGGTACCG
>JBHGAX010000141.1:0-9805 GCA_041946635.1 Methylomirabilales bacterium (SeqCode) | reverse complement strand
CGGGCCCGGTGGCGCGCGATGGCCTCCAGGATGGCGCGGTCGCTCGCGGCCGTGCGCTTGGCGATCTGCTGCGCGTAGCCTTCGCGGCGGATGGGGTCCTCCACGCCGCCCACCACCTCGACGAGCGCCTCCACCGCGCGGGCCTGCTGCAGCGGGTCGCCCAGGTCCAGGCCGGAGACCCGCGGGTCCAGGAAGAAGGCGACGAGATCCTGCGCCGCCTCCAGCGCCGCCTGGAACGCCTGGGCGCCGTGCCTCCGGACGAAGGCGTCGGGATCCAGCCGGTCCGGCAGCAGCACGAGGCGCCAGTCCAGGTCCGCGTTGATGAGCTGCTCCACGTTCCGGCGGGCCGCCCCGATGCCCGGCGCGTCCGGGTCGAAGACCAGGAGCGCCGACGCGGTGTAGCGGCGCAGGAGCCGCGCCTGCTCGCCCGTGAGCGCCGTGCCCAGCGCGGCCACCGCCTGGTCGAAGCCGGCCGCGTGCAGGCTCACGGCGTCGAAGTAGCCCTCCACCACGATGGCGTGCCGCTTCTCGCGAATGGCGCGGGCGGCCAGGTTCAGGCCGTAGAGGTGCGCCCCTTTCCGGTAGAGCGCGGTCTCCGGCGAGTTCAGGTACTTGACCTCCGCGTCGTCCAGCGCGCGGCCGCCGAAGGCGATCACCTTCCCGCTGGCGTCCCAGATGGGGATCATCAGCCGGTGCCGGAAGCGGTCGTAGGACCCCCGGCCCGACTGCCGCTCCACCACCAGGCCGGCGGCCCGCAGCACGGCCTCCGAGTGGCCCCGCCGGGCCAGCGCGCGCAGGAGGCCGTCCCAGCGGGGCAACGCATAGCCCAGCTCGAAGCGCTCGATCAGCTCCGGCGTGAGCCCGCGCCCCGCCAGGTACTCGCGGGCCTTGACGCCCTCCGGCCCCTTCAGGTTCTCGCGGAAGTGGGCCAGCGCCTGCCGGTGCACCTCCAGGAGCGCCAGCCGGCCGTCGCCCTCGCCGCCGCCCCGCGCCCCCGCCCGCGCGGGCAGCACCACGCCCGCCCGCTCGGCCAGGAGCCGCACCGCCTCGGGGAAGGTGAGCCGGTCGTGCTTCACCAGGAAGCTGATGGCGTCGCCGCCCTCGCCGCAGCCGAAGCAGTGGAAGATCTGCCGCTCCGGGTTCACCGTGAACGACGGGGTCTTCTCCGAATGAAACGGGCAGAGGGCCTTGAAGGTTCGCCCGGCCGCCTTGAGCGGCACGGCGGCCCCGATCAGCTCCACGATGTCCGTCCGCCGCAGGATCTCGGCGATCACCTCGTCGGAGATCACTCGGTCCCCCCGGACAGATCGGCGCCCGGCGCGGGCGCCGGGGCCGGCGCCTCGCCCGAGCCCAGGTCCACCACGGTGGCACCCGCGCCCCCCTCCTCGAAGGAGGCGAGCTGAAAGCCGGCGACCAGGGGGTGGCTCTTCAACAGCGTGGCGATGCCCTGCCGCAGGCGCCCGGTGCCCTTGCCGTGGATGATGCGCACGCGGGTGAGCCCCCCCAGCGCCGCATCGTCCAGGTAGCGCTGCACCCGCGCCGTGCCCTCCTCCACCGTGCAGCCGATGACGTTGATCTCGGCGCTCAGGGCGTCGCCCGCCCCGGCCGTCCAGCTCACCGCGGCCGGCGTCCGCCGGGCCGGTCGCGGGGCGGCGGGCCCCAGCTGCTGGAGGGGCACCCGCGTCTTGCCCAGGGGCAGCTGCACCTCGACCTGCCCGTCCGCCACGGCCAGCACGGTGCCCACCTGCCCGAGATGCAGGATCCGGACCTCCTGCCCCGGCTCCACGGCGTCCAGGCCGCCCGCCGGGGGCGCGGCGTCCACCGCCGGGAGCTCCTCCAGCCGGGCCTGGCCGATCCCGGGAAGCTCCCGGATGGCCGCCCGGGCCTCGCGGGCCGCCGCACTCCGCGTGAGCTCGGCCACGATCTTCTCGGCGCGCCGGCGGGTCTCGCCCACGATCTCGCCCACCAGCCGGCTGGCCCGCGCCCGGACGCTCAGGACTTCCCGCTGCAGCTCGGCCGCGCGCTGCTCGGCGGTCTGCCGGAGGGCCGCCGCCGCCGCCCGATCGGCCGCCGCGCGGCTGGCGTCCCGGCTCCGCTCGTCCTCCAGCGACTGCAGCCGGGCCAGCAGGGCGTCCAGGCCGGCGCTGGCGTGCCCCACAAGGACCCGTGCTCGCTGGATGATCGTCGGAGGGATGCCAAGACGGCAGGCGATCTCGATGGCGTAACTGCGACCCGGAAGCCCGATATGTAATCTATACCCGGGTGCCATCCTGTCAAGGTCGAACTCCACCGCCGCGTTCAGCATCCGGGGACTCTGCGCCACGAAGGCCTTGATCCCGTCCAGGTGGGTGGTCGCCAGGCAGTGGGTGCCCCGGCCGGCCAGCGCCTCCAGGACGGCGCTCCCCAGCGCCGCCCCCTCGCCCGGGTCCGTGCCGGCGCCCAGCTCGTCCAGCAGCACCAGGTCTTGCCCGCCCGCCTGCTCCAGCATCGTGCGCAGGCCGCGCAGGTGGGCCGAGAAGGTGCTGAGGTCCTGCGCGATGTTCTGCTCGTCCCCGATGTCGGCGAAGATGGCGCGGAAGACCGGCAGCTCCGAGTCGGCCGCCGCCGGGATGTGCAGGCCGGCCTGCGCGCAGGCCGCCCCCAGGCCGACGGTCTTCAGGGCCACCGTCTTCCCGCCGGTGTTGGGGCCGGTGATGGCCACCACCCGGACGCCGCGGGGGAGCGCCACGTCGATCGGCACCACGGCCCCGGGCCGGCCCCGCCGGGCCTCCAGGAGCAGCGGGTGGCGGGCGCCGAGCAGGCGCAGGGGGCCGCCTTCCGCCAGCCGCGGCGCGGCCGCGTCCCAGCGCTCGGCCAGCCGGGCCTTGGCCAGGACGAGGTCCAGGTCGGCCAGGCCCTCCACGGTCCGGGCGATGGGGCCGACGTGCTCCCCGACCGCCGCCGTCAGCTCCCCCAGGATGCGATCCGCCTCGACCTCGGCCTCGCGCTCCAGCCGGCGCACCTCGTTGTTCAGCTCCACCGCCTGGAGGGGCTCCAGGAAGAGCGTGTGCCCGCTGGCCGACTGGTCCTGCACGATGCCGGGCAGGAGCGTCCGGTACCCCGGCGTCACCGGGATGACGTAGCGGTCGTTGCGGAGCGTGATGAGCGGCTCCGCGATGATGGGCTGCAGGCGCGGGGCGAAGAGCAGGCCGTGCAGCAGCCCGCGCACCTGCTCCCGCGCCTCGCGCCCCTCCGCGCGCAGCCGCGCGAGCGCGGGGCTGGCCGTGTCCACCAGGGTCCCGTCCGCGGTGAGGCAGCGGCGGATCTCGCGCGCCAGCTCGGGCAGCGTGGCAAGCCGGTCGGCCAGCCGCGAGAGGCGCGGGAGGCTGGCGCGCGCGTCCCGGATGGCGCGCCGCGCGTCCGCCGCGGCCTCCAGCGTGTCCGCCACGGCGAGGAGCTCCGCCGCGGGCAGCCGGGCGCCCGCGATGGCCGCCCGGCTCAGGGCTCCCCGGATGTCCTTGGCGCGCTCCAGGCCGGCCACGGGCCCGTGGCGCAGGAGCTCCCGGCCCTCGGTGGTCTCCTCCAGCCGCTCGGCGGCCAGGGCGCCGTCCGCCGAGGGCAGGAGCGCCGCCGCCCGCTGCTCGCCGAGCACGCAGGCCGCCTCGCGCGCCAGGCACGCGAGAACCGAGGGGAATTCGAGCACGCCCAGGGAGTGTGCGTCCATCCTGCTGTCAAAAAAAGCAAGGGACCCGGTCGTCCCGAGTCCCTTGCCCGCGTTGCAGAAGCATTCGGCGTTCCGTCAATTCCCGGACAGGGCCTCCCGCACCATGCTGCTCACGACCCGTCCATCGGCCCGGCCCGTGACCTTGGGCATCAGCACGGCCATGACCTTGCCCATCTCCTTGGCCGAGGTGGCCTGGACCTCCTGGATGGCGTCCCGCACCAGCCGCGCCAGCTCCTCGGCGCTGAGCGGCGCGGGCAGATACGACTGGAGGATCGACAGCTCGGCCTCCTCCTTGTCCACCAGATCCTGGCGGCCGCCGCGCCGGTAGGCCTCGATCGCCTCCTGCCGCTGCTTCACGGAAGAGGTGATGGCCTGGATGACCTCCGCGTCGGTCAGGGGACCGCGCTTGTCCACTTCGCGGTTCTTCACCATCGCGGTGAGCAGCCGCAGGACGGACACCCGCAGCTTGTCCCCGGAGCGCAGCCCCGCCTTCATGTCCTCGGCCACGCGGGCCTTGAGTTCCACCCTTAGGACTCCTGCATCATGCGCAACCGCTTCAAGGCCTTCTTGCGCGCGGCCAGCATCTTCTTCTTCCGGCGAACGCTCGGCTTCTCGTAGTGCTCGCGCTTGCGGAGCTCGGACAGGACCCCCGCCTTCTCGCACTGCTTCTTGAAGCGGCGTAGCGCGCTCTCGAAGGACTCGTCTTCCTTCACCGTCACGCTCGGCATGCAGTTCCACCCCCTTCGGCGCCGCGGCTGGAGTGAAATCCCCGGAAAATAACGCATCATGGTACGCGGAAGAGGCATCCCTGTCAACAACTTCGGGATCATGCGAGGATTATGCGGTTTGGCCCTCCGCCCGGGCCTGCGGCCCGTAGTCCGGCTTGCGTTTTCCCTCCCGGCGGGCCAGCTCCCCGGCGATCACCTCGGGCGGAATCCCCATCTGGGCGAGCAGCACCAGGGTGTGGAACCAGAGGTCGGCCACCTCGTACACCACCTGGTCCCGCGCCTGGTCCTTCGCGGCCAGGAGCACCTCGGCCGCCTCCTCGGCGATCTTCTTCAGGATCCGGTCCGCGCCGCCCGCGAACAGCGACCCCGTGTAGGAGCCCTCGGGCCGCTCGGCCTTCCGGCGCAGCAGGAGCTGGTACAGCCGCTGGAAGAGGTCGAGGGCGGCCGTGTCCCGCGCCGGCCCGGCCCCGGGCAGGCGGCGGTAGAAGCAGGATCGCTCGCCCGTGTGGCAGGCGACGCCCGCCTGGTCGATCAGCAGCAGGAGCGTGTCCGCGTCGCAGTCGTACCGGATCTCACGGACGCGCTGGACGTGCCCGGACTCCTCGCCCTTCTGCCAGAGCCGCTTTCGCGAGCGGCTCCAGTAGTGGGCCAGGCCCGTCTCGCGCGTGCGGGCCAGCGCCTCCGCGTCCATGTACGCGTGCATGAGTACCTGCCCGGTCACGGCGTCCTGCGCGATGGCCGGGATCAGCCCCGCCGCGTCGAAGCGAAGCTCTGGCTCGGCACCCGGCACCCGGCACTCGGCACTCATGCTTTGTATCCGATCTTCCGCAGGAAGCCCTTCCGCGCCGCCACGTCCCGCTCCCCCTCCACGCCCTTGGGCGGGAAGCCGTCCACGACGCCCATCACCCCCCGCCCCTGGTCCGTGACCGCGACGATCACCTCCACCGGGTTCGCGGACGCGCAGTAGACGGCACACACCTCCTGGCACTGCTTCACGGCGTTCAGGATATTGATGGGGTACGCGTCCCGCAGGAGGATCACAAAGAGGTGGCCCGCGCCGACGGCCTGGGCGTTCCGGACGGCCGTCTGCCGGAGCGCGTCGTCGTTGCCGGCGGTGCGGATGAGACAGGGACCGGAGGCCTCGCAGAAGGCGATGCCGAACTTCGCGCCCGGCACCGTGGTCACCAGGATCTCGTTCAGGTCCTCGATCGTCTTGATGAAGTGCGTCTGGCCCAGGATGAGGTTCGTCCCCTCCGGTGTCTCGACCCGCACCGCCTGGAATTCCATCGCTGCCTCCTCGCCCCCTCAGCCTGCCCCTCTCCCCGGCCGGGGAGAGGGCCGGGGCGAGGGCGCTCGTCGCCGCCTCAGCGCCGGACCGGGACGCCGCGGGCGGCCAGGTACTCCTTGACCTCGCCCACGGTGACGTCGCGGTAGTGGAACATGGAGGCGGCCAGGACGGCATCCGCGCGCCCCTCCACCAGCCCCTCGTAGAGGTGCTGGAGCGTCCCCGCCCCGCCCGAGGCGATCACCGGGATGCCGACGGCCTCGGCCACCGCGCGGGTCAGGGCCAGGTCGTACCCGTCCTTCGTGCCGTCCCGGTCCATGCTGGTGAGCAGGATCTCGCCCGCGCCCAGCCGCTCGCCCTCGCGCGCCCACGCCAGCGCGTCCTTCCCCGTGGGCGTGCGCCCGCCGTGGGTGTAGACCTCCCAGGAGCGCCGGGAGCCGGGAGCCGAGAGCCGCCCCTCACCCTCGCCCTCTCCCCGCTCGCGGGGAGAGGGGATGAAGACATCGGCGCCGCTCTGGTCCGTCTCGGCTCCCGGCTCCCGGCTCCCGGCGCTCGGCTCGGCACCCGGCACTCGGCACTCGGCACTTCTCTTGGCATCGATCGCCAGCACGATGCACTGGCTGCCGAACCGCTCCGCGGCCGCGCGGATCAGGCCGGGCTGCTGCACCGCCACCGTGTTCAAGGAGACCTTGTCCGCGCCGGCCTTCAGGAGGTCGCGGATGTCCTCCAGCCGGCGGATGCCCCCGCCCACCGTGAGCGGCATGAAGGCCTGGGCCGCCGTCCGCTCCACGACGTCGATCATGGTGCGGCGGCGCTCGTGCGAGGCGGTGATGTCGAGGAACACCAGCTCGTCGGCGCCCTGCGCATCGTAGAGCGCGGCGACCTCGACCGGGTCGCCCGCGTCGCGCAGGTTCACGAAGCGGGTGCCCTTCACGACCCGCCCCTCCTTCACGTCCAGGCAGGGGATCACGCGCCGCGCCAGCATCACGCCTCCGCCGTGGCCATGGCGTCGGCCAGGCTGAGCCGCCCGTCGTAGAGCGCCTTCCCCAGGATCGCCCCCCAGACCCCGGCCGGCTCCAGCGCCCGGAGCGCCCGGATATGCTCCGGGGAGCCGATGCCTCCCGACGCGATGAGGCGGCACCCGGCAGCCCGGGCCACGGCCCGCAGCCCGTCGAGGTCCGGGCCGGCCAGCATGCCGTCGCGCGCGATGTCGGTATAGATGAGCGCGGCGAGGGGCAGGTGGCTGGCGCGCGCCGCGGCGTCCGCGGCCGCGAGGGTCGTGCCTTCCGCCCAGCCCGAGACCGAGAGCAGGCCCCCGCGCGCGTCGAGCCCGAAGGCGATCCGATCCGGAAAGCGGGCACAGGCCAGCTCCAGGAAGCCCGGATCCCGGATGGCGGCGGTCCCGAGGATGGCCACCGCGGCGCCGAGATCCAGGACGCGCGCCACGGCCTCCAGGCTGCGGAGCCCGCCGCCGACCTGCACGGGAATCGCCACGGCGCGCAGGAGCGACGCGAGCACCGCGTCGTGCCCCGGCCTCCCGTGGAGGGCGCCGTCCAGGTCCACGACGTGGAGCCGCCGGGCGCCGCGGCGCTGCCACTCGCGCGCCACCTCGACGGGGTCCTCGGCGTAGCGCGTCTCGCGCGCCGGGTCGCCCTGCACCAGGCGGACGACCTTGCCGCCCCGCAGGTCAATGGCCGGAATGATCTCCACCGCCCCCCTCGCCCTCCCCCCTCCCCGCTTCGCGGGGCGGGGGTTGCAGAACAGACACGTCACTCGTAACGCGTAACCTTCGGCAGGAGATGCTTTCCGTTCTTGTTGCGTGTTACGGGTTACGCGTGAAGCCCCTCACCGGCACAGCGCCGCGAAATTCTCCAGCAGCTTCAGCCCGGCCGCCTGGCTCTTCTCGGGGTGGAACTGGGTGGCGAACAGGTTGTCGCGCCAGATGACCGAGGTGAACCGCAGGCCGTAGTCGGTGGTGCCGGCCACCACGCCGGGGTCGGCCGGCTCCACATAGTAGGAGTGGACGAAGTAGAAGTGCGGCTCGTCGGGAAGGCCGCGGAGGATCGGGGCCGGCCGCTCGATGCGCACCCGGTTCCAGCCCATGTGCGGGATCTTCAGCCGTCCCCCGGACAGCCAGGGGTCGGGCGCGTCCGTGAAGCGGCGCACGCGCCCGGCCAGCAGGTTCAGGCCCGGGTGCCGGCCAAACTCCTCGCTCTCGGAGAACAGGAAGTGGAGTCCGAGGCAGATGCCGAGGACCGGCTTCCCCGCGTCGATGGCCCGACCGAGCGGCTCGACGAAGCCCTGGCGCGTGAGCTTGGCGATTCCGTCGGCGAAGGCGCCCACCCCCGGCAGGACGACGCCCCGCGCCTCGCGGAGGCGCGCCGGGTCCTCCACGACCTCCGCCGCGGCGCCCAGCCGGGCGAACGCCTGCTCGACGCTGCGGAGGTTCGCGATGCCGGAGTCCACGATGGCGATCATCTCAGCCCAGGCTGCCCTTGGTGGAGGGCACGCGGCCCGCGATCCGGGGGTCCAGGCGCGTGGCCTGGTCCAGGGCGCGGCCCGTGGCCTTGAAGGCCGCCTCCACCATGTGGTGCAGGTTCTGGCCGTACTCCACCGTGAGGTGCACGTTGGCCCGCAGGTGGTTGGTGAAGGCCTGGAAGAACTCGCGGACCAGGTCCGCCTCGAAGTCGCCGATGCGGCCGAGGAGCTGGGGCGCCTGGAACACCAGGTACGGCCGGCCGCAGAGGTCCACGGCCACGGAGGCGAGCGCCTCGTCCATGGGCACCCGGGCGGCGCCGTAGCGGACGATGCCCGCCTTGTCCCCCAGCGCCTGGCCGATCGCCTCGCCCAGGACGATGCCGACGTCCTCCACCGTATGGTGGAAGTCCACGGCGAGATCGCCGGTGGCCTCCAGGCGGAGCCCCAGGTGCCCGTGCCGGCCCAGCGCGGTCAGCATGTGGTCGAAGAACGGGATGCCCGTGGCCACCTCCACCGCCCCGGCGCCGTCCAGCTCCACCTCCAGCCGGATGTCGGTCTCGCCTGTCTTGCGCGCCACGCTCGCGGTGCGGCTCATGCGGCCCTCCCGTCGCTCAGGGTGTGCGCCAGGGCCGCCAGGAACGCCTCGTTCTCCTGGCGCGTGCCGACCGTGACCCGCAGGCAGTTCTCCAGGAACGGCGCGCGCCCGAAGTCGCGGACCACGACGCCCCGGGCAAGCAGCCCCTGCGCCACCGCCGCGCTGGGTCGCTCCGTGCGGATCAGGAAGAAGTTCGCATCGCTGGGATAGGCCTGCACGCCGGACATGCCGGCGAGCGCGCCGAGGAGCCGCTCCCGCTCGGCAAGGATCGTGGCGGCCTGCTCGCGGACCAGGTCCCCGTGCGCCAGGACCACGCGGGCGGCCGCCTGGCTGAGGGCGTTCACATTGTACGGCAGCCGCGCCTTGTTCACCTCGTCCACCACCGCGCGGTTCGCCACGAGCACGCCGAGGCGGATCCCGGCGAGGCCGATCTTGGACAGCGTGCGCAGGACGACCAGGTTCGGGAAGTCGCGGAGGCGCGGAATGAAGGTGCGGCCGGCGTAGGGGAAGTAGGCCTCGTCCACGACCACCAGCGCCTCGCAGGCCTCGCCCAGGCAGGCGCGGAGGATCCGCTCCACGGCCTCCGCCCGGAAGAGGTTCCCGGTCGGGTTGTTGGGCCAGGCCAGGAAGACCAGCCGCGGCCGCTCCCGCCGGAGCGCCGCCTCCACCGCCGGCAGGTCGAGGGCGAAGTCGGCGGTCAGGGGCACGCCCGCGAAGCGCTCGCCCACCACGCGCGCGCCGATCTCGTACATGACGAAGGTCGGCACCGGGGCGAGGACCGCCGCGTCCGGGCCCGCCACCGCGATCTCGAGGAGCTGGATGGCCTCGTCCGAGCCGTTGCTGACCAGGATCTCCTCGGGCGAGACGCCGAGGTCCGCGGCCAGCGCCTCGCGCACCGCCCGGGCCGAGGGGTCCGGGTACCGGTGGAGCGCCACGTCCGCCAGGGCCTTGGCCAGCTCGCGGGCCAGGGCGCCGCGGATGGCCTCGCCCAGGGCGAAGGGGCTCTCGTTCGCGTC
>JBHGAX010000140.1:0-9810 GCA_041946635.1 Methylomirabilales bacterium (SeqCode) | reverse complement strand
GGATGCGGGCTGCAGGCATCGGCTTCTCCTGGCATCTGGGGGAACGGCGGGCCGGCGATTGAGTCTAGCACCGCAACGGTGCGAAACAAGAGCATGCGCCTCCTCTTCACGGTAATCGTTTGCGGGAAATCGCACACCGCTTTGGTGACTATTGGGACAACCATGGACCGGTCGGCGGCGGTTTTTCTATTCATCCGATTAACCTGACAAGTTCGCAAAACCCTAACTACGAGAAAGCAAAGCCCGACCGCCCACCGGGCGGCCAGCCGGCAGCGTCCGGCTCGCCGTGGCACCCCCCTTGCTCGCGCTCTTCGCGTCCGTGGAGTCTGCAGGTGTTTCGAGTGCGCCCGGCCGGCGCGGGAAGAAGGCACGCGGGATGAGCAAGCGCGCGGCGAAGAGCGAGAGCGACATCATCCTGATGGCGATCGGCATGGAGAAGGAATCGTACACCCGCCTCGCCGCCGCGGCCCGCGCCTGCACCTGCCCCAAGGCGCGGCGTCTCTACAATCAGCTGGCGCTGGACGAGTTGAAGCACCTGCTGGCCCTGGTGAGCCTGATGGACGGCCTGGCGGACGACTGTCTGGACCAGCTCGACCTCACCTTCCCGGCGGGGCCGCCGCCCGATCCGCTGCCGGCCAGCGAGGACGGCATCCTGCGCTCCACCATGGCGGAGGAGGCCCGATCGCAGCGCTTCTTCTCTCGCATCGCCGAGGACGTGAGCCGCGAGGAGTTGCTGGCGCTGCTCGAGACGCTCCGGGTCGAGGAGGAGGACCACCTCACGCGGCTGCGCTCCATGCTGTACGGGCTGGAGGCCGATCGGCCGGTCGTGGCCAAGTGGCTGCGGTCGATCCGGCGGCTGGTGCCGGCCGAGTACCTGCACTGAACACGGCAGCCTGCGGGGATGCCACGAGCGGCACCCTCGCTTTGCGCGGCGGGCCTGGCCCGCGGCGGATGTCTCGACGACCGAGGCAAGGAGGGTTGAACGATGGTTCCCGAAGTCGAGATCTGGTCCCCCGAGCGAGAGCTTCGTCTGCTGGAGGAGATGGCCGAGACCGAAGCCAAGGTGTTCGATATGGATCTCGGCCTCCCGACTCCGGCGGTGGCAGGGTCGCCAGAGCAGGTGTGGGTCGCGTACTGGTACCTCCCGGCCGACGGCATCCGGCCCAAGGCCCGCCAGCGGCGCCCCAAGCAGGGTCGGGCCTGAGGAAAAATCTCCTTGACAACGCAGGAGGATCGGGCGAGACTCGTCGCGATTGAGCGGCCATAACTTTCCATCCTGATCCCGAGGGGCCTCGGGGCCACCTCCGGAAGCGGGGCAACGGACGCCCTGGCACTTGCCGTGACGGCAAGGCCAGGGCGTTTTTGTTTTGTCGCGCCCGAGGTGGCGCGGGGCGGAGGGGCCGGACGCCGGCGGCGGCCGAAACCCAGTCTCATCGTGATGGAGCGCCTCATGCCGACTATCGTGCTGTACACGGACGCCCAGAAGCCGCAGAACCTGTACCCGAAGCGCATCATCTCGCCCTCCCGATCCGGGCCGTGCTGTTTCTCCGACATGGAGGAGACGGGTGCGCCGCAGGAAGAGGGTCGCTGGGTCTTCCAGTACAAGCGCTGCCGGAAGTGCGGCTACGCCGTGCGGGTGATTCTCCGCGAGATCCCGGATGCCGACCTCGCGCTGAAGCTCCGGCGCATCCTCGCCACCTCCTTCGTGCGCAACGTTCCCGAGTGACCGGGGCCGGGAGGCCGGAGCCGCACATGGGGCAGCGGAGGCCGGGCACCATCCGGTGCGACCACCAGCCGTTTCCGCTCGGCGCCTGCTGGGTGGGGGTGGCGCTCCTGGTGGTGGCCTGGGACTACCTCAACTCGGGGCCCGCGGTGGGCGCCCCCGCGCTGTTCCTCGTCCCCGTCATGCTCGCCGCCTGGCTGAGTGGCGTCCGCTGGGGGGCGGCCCTGGCCATCGGCATGCCGCTGGCGCACTACGGCATGGCCGTGACCTGGGGGCCGACGCCCGGCCTGGCGGTGGGCATGGACACCCTGGCCCGGGTCCTGGTCCTCACCGTCCTGGCCGCACTGGTCGGGCGCACGGCCCAGCAGGCCAGCGCGGCGCGGGCCCTGCACGGCCTGCTCCCCATCTGCACCTTCTGCAAGCGCATCCGCGGCCGGGACTCCGCCTGGCACGCCCTGGAGCGCTACATCATGCGCCACTCGGAGGCCGTCTTCAGCCACACCTTCTGCCCGGAGTGCGCGCAGAGACACTACAGCCAGGAGCTGCCGGCGGTGGCGCCCCCGCCCGAGGCGGCGCTGGCCATGCCGCCCGCCGCCCCTCTCTCCCCCGTCACGATCTCCGAAGCGGCTTGACGAGCCCGCCGACACGCGCCCGTCTTCTCCGCTGAAGGCGGATCCGCACGCCTCCCGCCTGCCGCCGGCCGCCCGCGCCAGCCGACGGGCTCGGAGGAGGCCCGCCCGGTCTGCCGCCGCGTGGCTCCGGCCCGCGGGACGCGATGCTTGACCGCCCCGCTACACTGCTCTACCCTGCGGGCGCAACGGCAGGCCCGCGCGGGTGCAGGAGCGCCATGGCCGGGGAGGGGAGGACGAGCATGAGCGGGAATCGGCGAGCGGAGGCGAGCACACTTCCGGACGTCGGCGCGGGCCGGGGCGGCGCCACCCGCCGCCTGGAGGTGGGCATCCAGGGGCTGCGCTGCGCCTCCTGCGTCTCGGCGGTGGAGGAGGCGCTGCGCAAGGTCCCCGGCGTGCGCGAGGCCAGCGTGAACCTGGCCACCGACCGAGGCACCGTGCGCTACGAGCCGGCGCCCGGGCGGCCCGCTGCCATCCTCGACGCCATCCGGGAGGCGGGCTACGCGCCGGCCACGGCCACCGTCGGCATCCCGGTGAGCGGCATCTCCTGCGCCTCCTGCGTGGCGGCCATCGAGGCCGCGCTGCGGGGCGCGCCGGGCGTGATCAGCGCCGAGGTGAACTTCGCGACGAACGTGGCCACCGTGACGTACGCACCGGCCATGGCGGGGCCGGCCGAGCTGCGCCGGGCCATCCGGCAGGCCGGCTATCAGCCGCTGGAGGGGGCCGCCGGCGAGACGGCGGGCGATGTCGAACGCGCGGCGCGCCAGCGCGAGGTGCGGACCCTGCGCCGCAAGCTCGCAGTCGCCGCGGTCCTCACGCTCCCGGTCTTCCTGGGGAGCTTCCCCGAGTGGTTCCCCTGGCTGCCCGGGCTGCTCACGCGGCACGCCGTGCTCCTGCTCCTCGCCACCCCCGTGCAGTTCTGGGCGGGCGCGCAGTTCTACCGCGGCGCCTGGGCGGCCCTGCGCCACGGGACCTCGGACATGAACACGCTCATCGCGGTGGGGACCAGCGCGGCCTACGGCTACAGCGTGGCCATGACGCTGGCCCCCGGCTACTTCCTGGCCCGGGGATTCGCGCCCGCCGTCTACTTCGACACCTCTGCCGTGATCATCACCCTCATCCTGTTCGGCCGCCTGCTGGAGGCCGTGGCCCGCGGGCGGACCTCCGAGGCCATCAAGCGGCTGATGGGCCTGCAGGCCAAGACGGCCCGCGTCGTGCGAGACGGCCGCGAGGTGGACGTCCCGGTCGAGACGGTGGAGATGGGCGACCTGGTGGTGGTGCGCCCCGGGGAGAAGATCCCGGTGGACGGCGTGGTGCGCGAGGGCGCCTCGGCGGTGGACGAGTCGATGCTGACCGGCGAGAGCCTCCCGGTCGAGAAGCGGCCGGGCGACGAGGTGGTCGGGGCGACGCTGAACCGCACCGGGACGTTTCGCTTCGAAGCCACCAAGGTGGGGAAGGACACCGTCCTCGCTCAGATCATCCGGCTGGTGGAGGAGGCCCAGGGGTCGAAGGCGCCCATCCAGCGCCTGGCCGACTACGTCGCGAGCATCTTCGTGCCCGTGGTGCTGGGCCTCGCGGTCCTCACCTTCGCGGCCTGGGCGCTCGTGGGCCCCGAGCCGGCCCTGCTCTTCGGGCTCCTGAATTTCGTGGGCGTCCTGATCATCGCCTGCCCCTGCGCCCTGGGCCTCGCCACGCCCACGGCCATCATGGTCGGCACGGGCAAGGGGGCCGAGCACGGGATCCTCATCCGGAGCGGGGAGAGCCTGGAGACGGCGCAGCGGATCCGGACCGTGGTCTTCGACAAGACGGGCACGCTGACGCGGGGGCGCCCGGAGGTGACCGATATAGTGCCGAGTGCCGAGTGCCGGGTGCCGAGCCCGGGCGACGAGGGCCGAGGGCCGGGTGGAGAGAGCCGAGAGCCAGGCGCCGAGAGCCGAGACCGAATCCCGAGCCACGAGCTGCGAGCCGCGAGCCGCCAGACCGGCTCTGCCATTCCGCATTCCGCATTCCGCACTCCGCATTCGTGCGAGCTGCTGCGGCTCGCCGCGGCGCTGGAGCGGGGGTCCGAGCACCCGCTGGGCGAGGCCATCGTGCGCCGGGCCGAGGCGGCGGGGATCGCCCTGGAGGCCGCGGAGGGTTTCGAGGCGGTCCCGGGCCACGGCGTGCGCGGGAAGGTGGGCGGCCGGGCGGTGGTGCTGGGAAACGCCCGGCTCATGCGGGAGGCCGGGGTGGACCTGGCGGCCCTCGCCGCCCGGGCCGAGGCGCTGGCGGCCGAGGGGAAGACGCCCGTCTACCTGGCGGCGGACGGCCAGGCCCTCGGCCTGCTCGCGGTGGCGGACACCCTGAAGCCGGAATCGGCGGAGGCGGTGCGCGCGCTGGCCGGGATGGGCGTGGAGGTGGTCATGCTCACCGGGGACCACCGGCGCACCGCCGAGGCCATCGCGCGGGCGGCGGGGATCCCCCGCGTGCTGGCCGAGGTCCTCCCCGAGCAGAAGGCCCAGGAGGTGAAGCGCCTGCAGGCGGAGGGCCGGGTGGTGGCCATGGTGGGCGACGGCATCAACGACGCCCCCGCCCTCGCGCAGGCGGACGTGGGCATCGCGATCGGGACGGGGACGGACGTGGCCATGGAAGCCTCGGACATCACCTTGATCCGGGACGACCTGCGGGCCGTGGTGACCGCCATCCGCCTGAGCCAGCGGACGCTGCGCACCATCAAGCAGAATCTCTTCTGGGCCTTCATCTACAACGTGCTGGGCATCCCGATCGCGGCCGGGGTCCTCTACCCGGTGGCGGGCATGCTGCTGGATCCCATGCTGGCCTCCGCGGCCATGGCGCTCTCGTCGGTCTCCGTGGTCAGCAACTCCCTCCGCCTCCGGCGCTTCCGGCCGGCCGGATAACCGCGTGGCCGCGTCGCAGGCGCGCCTGGGGCCCTGGGCGACCGCGGCCGGCGCCGCCACCGCCGCGCTGCGCCCCGACTCCACCACCCTGGGCCTGCCCGGGCGCGCCGTCTCCTTCGACGCGGCGGGCCGGCTGGTCCGCGCGTTCCATGCCACCCGCTCGGTGCGGCGCACGCTGGACGACCGCTACGTGGAGAAGCGGAAGGCGGGCCGCCACCCCTGGAGCTACGCCCGGCGGGAGCTCGACCGCGCGGAGCGGGGTGCGCTGCTCGAGGCCGTGCGCCGGGATGTCCAGGCGATCCGCGCGCGGCTCCCCGGGAGGGCGGCCGAGCTGGCGTCGCGGCTGGATGCCGTGCTGGCCTGGACGCCCGCGCGGCTGGAGGCGGAGGCCGCGCGGTTTGCCGCCGCCTACCGGCCGATCCCCATCCTGCCGCCCGACCAGTACCGCGCCCTGGTCCTCCAGCTCACGGAGGGCTGCGCGCACAGCCGCTGCGCCTTCTGCGAGCTGTACCGCGACCGGCCCTACCACGTGAAGCGGGGCGAGGAGTTCTCGGCCCACCTCGCGGCCGTCCGCGGCTTCTTCGGCGCCGGCCTTTCGCTCCGGCGCGGCCTCTTCCTGGGGGACGCGAACGCGCTGATCCTGCCGCTGCCTCGCCTGCTGGAGGCGCTCGATCGGATCGAGGCCGAGCTCGGGCCGGCCTGGACCCGGGCGGGCGTCGCCGCCTTCACGGACGCCTTCGGCGGCCTCCCCAAGTCGGTGGAGGAGTTCCAGGCGCTGGCCGGCCGCGGCCTCCGGCGCGTCTACCTGGGGCTGGAGAGCGGCGCCGACGCGCTGCTCCGGTTCCTGGACAAGCCCGCGACCGCGGCGGACGCCGTGGCGCTCGTCCGGCGCCTGCACGCGGCCGGCATCCGCGTCGGCGTCATCGTCATGCTGGGCCTGGGCGGCGATCGCCACGCCGCCGCGCACCTGGCAGAGACCCGCAAGGTCCTGGAGGCCATGCAGCTTTGCGCCGGCGACCTCCTGTACCTGTCGCCGCTCGTGGTGACGCCCGGCTCGGCCTACGGGGAGCGCTGCCGGGCCGCGGGCATCCGCCCGCTGGACGACGATGCCCTGGAGGCCCAGCGGCAGGCCCTGGCGTCCCTGTTCCCCCCCGGCATCCCCGGCCGCCCCAAGGTCGCGGTCTACGACATCCGCGACTTCCTCTACTAGCGCACGTCAGCTTGCATTGACTGGGGGCGCGTCCGGGCGGGAGTGCACCACCACGTTCCTGGGGAGGCGCTGCACCTGCTGGACGGGCAGGACGCGCCGGATGCGCCCCAGGCGGACCTCGGCGCGGCGGTCGCGAAACATGTTGATCGCGATCTCGCCCCCCGGGGCGAGGAGCTCGCGCAGGCGGCGCAGGAAGGGGCGCGCCAGCACGCCGCGGTGAAAGGTGTGCCCGGTGAAGAGATCGACCGCGACGTAGTCGAAGCGCTCGCGGCAGGCGTCCACGAAGGCGAAGGCGTCGGCGATCACGACCTCCAGGTTGGGGAGCTGCAGCCCGAAGTGCTGCTGCGCGAAGGCCACCACCTCCGGGTCGTTGTCCACGCCCAGGAGGCGGACCGCGGGGTTCCGCCGGACCAGCAGGTGCGCCAGCGTTCCCCCGCCCACCCCCAGCAGCAGGGCGCGGGCGGGAAACCCGGCGGGCAGCATGGCGGCCCAGTAGCCGAAGGCCCCCTCGCCGGGGCCGAGCGCCACGGAGTGGACCACCCCGTCGGCGCAGAGCGCGGCGTGCCCCTCGTAGTGCTCCACCTGGAGGCGCGGCGCCGCCGCCTCACCGGCGTTCCCCTTCGCCGCGCCGTCCCGGCGCCTGTCCGTCACGGCCGGGCGCTCCCCCGCGCCACCGTGCCGCGCGCCAGCGAGGCGAAGATCCCCAGGCCGCAGAGCAGGGTGAAGAGCAGGAAGGCGGCGCGCAGGCTCTGCAGGACGTTCTCCGGGCGCGCGGCCGCGATCGGCACCCGGCCCAGGGCCAGGGCGAAGACGAGCGAGGCGAGGCCCATGCTCACCATCTGGCCCGTGAGCCGCATGGTGCCCAGCGTGGCGGAGGCCACGCCGTAGTACCGGCGCTCGACGGCGCCCATCACCGCGTTGGTGTTGGGGGAGGAGAAGAGGCCGAAGCCCAGGCCCAGCAGGCCGAGCGTCGCCATGATGGCGGGGAGCGGCGTGGCGGGCCCGAGGGCCGTGAGGAGGGCGAGCCCCAGGGCCGTGAGGCCCATGCCGGCGGAGGCGACCGTCCGCGGCTGCACCCGGTCCGAGAGCCGGCCCGCGAAGGGGGAGCAGGCGGCCATGACCAGGGGCTGGGCGATGAGGATGAGGCCGGCGGCCTGCGGGCTGAGCGCCTTCACCACCTGCAGGTAGAGGCTGAGCAGGAAGGTGACGGCGAAGGTGGCGGCGTAGTTGATGAGCGCCGCCAGGTTGGAGAAGGCGAAGACCGGGCTCTCCGTGAAGAGCGCGGGGTCCAGGAGCGGGTGCCGGGCGCGCCGCTCCCAGAGGACGAAGGCGACCAGGCCGATCGCCCCGGGCAGGAGGAGCCAGCCGCCGGCACGACCGACCTCGGGCGTCCCCAGCATGAGCAGCGTGAGCGTGGCGGCGAGGACCAGCGTCCCGACGAGGTCGAAGGACTCGCCCCGCGCCTCCGCCCACTCGCCGCGCAGGCGCCAGGCCAGGAGGAGGGCGATGCTGAGCCCCAGGGGCAGGTTGGCCAGGAAGAGGGTCCGCCAGCCGAGGTGCTGCGTCATGACGCCGCCGAGCGACGGGCCGAGGGACAGGCCGATGTAGACGGCGGCCACGTTGATGCCCAGGACGCGCCCGCGCTCGCCCGGCGGGAACACCGAGGTGAGGAGGGCCGTGCTGGTGGCGAAGATGGTCGAGACCGCGCCGCCCTGGACCGCCCGGAGCGCGATCAGCCAGCCGATCGAGGGCGCCAGGGCGCAGGCGACGGAGGCGACCGCGTAGGCGAGGCTGCCCCACAGGAAGACCCGGCGCCGCCCGCGGATGTCGGCCAGGCGGCCGAAGGGCAGGAGCAGCGCGGCCGCGGCCAGGATGTACGCCGTGGCGACCCAGCCGAGCCGCACCGCGTCGGCGCCGAACTCCCGCCCGATGGTCGGCAGGGCGATGTTCACCGAGGAGGCCATGAAGGGCGTGACGAAGGAGGCGAGGAGGGTGACGAGCAGGGCGGCCCGGCGGGCGTCAGCGTGCATGCGAACGCTTGCCTGGCCGCGCGCCCTGCTCGGTGAGGACCGCGTGCAGGACCGTGGCGCTGTTCCGCTCCGGGTCCCGCGCCGCGAAGACGAAGGTCACCGTGGGGTGCTCGGCCAGGAGGCCGCGCAGCCGCTCCAGCGCCGCGGGAGACGCGGCCAGCTCCGCCCGGTAACGCCGCTGGAACTCGGGCCACTTGGCCGGGTCGTGGGCGTACCAGCCGCGGAGTGCGGGGCTGGGGGCCACCTCCTTCAGCCACAGGTGCACCTCGGCCCGGTCCTTGCTCAGCCCCCGGGGCCACAGGCGCTCGACCAGGATGCGGAACCCGTCCTCGGGCGCCGGGGGCTCGTACACCCGCTTCAGGCGAATCACGGCGGCGTCACCTCCGGGCGCGGATCATAGCACAGCGGCCCGCGGGAGTGGAGCCGTGGAGTTTGACAGCCGGCCGCCGCCGCTCCTAGAATTCCCACTTCGGTTCCGGGAGGGCGAGAGGAGGGCGTCATGGCGGAGCGAGGTGGGGCGGCGGCGCGACCGATCTTCATCTCGGCGGTGCAGATCGAGGCGGAGCTGGCGGCGGGGCGGCGGAGCCTTGCGGACCTGGCACCGCTCGCGGCCGCCGTCGGCGCGCGCGGCGTCGAGTACCGCGACGTCTACTGGCAGGACAAGGCCCACGAGCTGCCCGCGGTGCGCCGGCAGCTCGGCGAGCTCGCGCTGCAGGCCGCGTACACGACCGTGACGCCCCTCTGCCATCCGGACGCGGCGGTCCAGGCGGCGCTCCTCCGGCACATCGAGGATGCCCGCGACCTGGGCGCCGTCCTGCTGCGGGTGAACCTGGGCGTCCCGCCGGGCGAGGGGGAGGCGGGGCGGGCGCTGCGGGCGGCGGCAGTCGTGGCCATCGAGCACGCCCGCCGGATGCAGGTGCCGCTCTCGCTCGAGAACAATGCCCGCCCGCCGGACGACCGACTGGAGGACATCCGGGCCGCGCTGGCCCACTTCGACTCGCCGCTGCTCGGGACGAACATCGACTTCGCCAACTACGTGGCCACGGGGCAGGACCCCGTGGCCGCCATCCAGGCCCTCGCCCCCTGGATCAACTACGTCCACCTGAAGGACGCGCGGCGCGCGCCGGACGGCTGGCGCGCCACCTACCTCGGGAACGGCGAGCTGCCCCTCCGGGCGATCCTCGCCGCGCTGGACGCGACGGGCCGGCGCGTGCCCTGGTGCCTGGAGTTCCCCGGCGACGCCGACCCCGAGCGCGCCATCCGCGCCAGCCTCGCCTGGCTGGAAAGACACGACGCGCACCGCCAGGACGCCAAGGGCGCC
>JBHGAX010000014.1:0-41366 GCA_041946635.1 Methylomirabilales bacterium (SeqCode) | reverse complement strand
GGCGATGCGCCGCACCTGGGCGAGCTGATCCAGGGTCAACAGCGTCACGGTGTGGGCGGAGGCGGCGGCCGGCGGACACCGCAGCGTGGTGGACACCGGGGCGGGGACCAGGGGCATGTTGTACGGATCGAAGAACGTGAACGAGAAGAAGTGCGTGGCGGTGGCCAGCTGCTCGGGGACGCCCGCCGTGAACGCAGACGTGGAGGCGTCCCACGCGTCCTGCCGCCGCCTCAGCACCGAGCCGTCCCGGTAGTAACTGACCTGGACGCTGTACGGCGTCAGGGCGCCGGCACTCCTGCTGACGTCGTACGTGACGAACGCGAGGCAGGTCGGACTCGCCGCCCGGAGCGCGGCCCGCGGGGGCGTGTTCACCGCAGCGAGCGCACCTTGGGGATCGTAGCCCGCCATGCGGAGATCCCGCACCAGGCGGTCGAGACCGACCCGGGCGTTCTGCTGCAGGTCCGTCTTCATCTCCCCGCGGTGCCAGGTGCTCTGCATGGTCGTGTGGAGCATGTACACCCCGACGATCACGAACGCGAAGAGCGCGCTGCTGATCAGCGTTTCGATGAGCGTCACGCCGGGCGGCCGCTGCCGGGTTCGCCCGGCGCTACTCTTGCCGCGCCACATAGCTCTGCAACTGCACCGACCGGGCGCCATTCCGCTCCCAGGAGACCATCACGCTGACGCGCCGGAGGTCGGGAAAGCTTCCCGGGCACACCGTCATCCCGCCACTCGAGTCCACGCAGGCCACCGAGATGCTCAGGCGGCCGTCCGGCAGTCCCCGTCCGGTCTCCTGCGCGGCGTCCGGACTCACCTCGCACTTGAGGCGCATCTTGTTGTAGGTGGTCCCGACGCCGGCGGACACCGGGCAGGTGTAGCCCGCGATGCCCCCGTCGCTGTCGAACCCGTTGTACTGGCTCACAAGGTCGTCGAACTTCTCCGCCCGCAGCATCTCGAGGGCGGCGTTGGCCAGAATGGTGGCCTTGGTCACGTTCCCGCCGGCCACCACGGACTTGAGCGCCGAGGGGAACATGCCCACCACGCCCAGGGCCGCCAGCGCCATCACGGAGGTGGCGAAGAGGAACTCGACGAGCGTGAGGCCCGCCGGCCACCGGCCGTCCGCTAGTTGGGACACGCAGCGCCCTCGCAGACCCGAATCCGGCCCGTGGAGATCACGGTGACGGCGTAGCTGCCGATCGGGTTGGTGACCCGGAAGGTGCCCCAGTCCGTGGTCGTCCCGGTCGGCTGAAAGACGGTGTTGCTCGCCTGCAGCTGGACGTCCTGTGGCAGGCGGCGGGCTGCGCCCGTGGTGCTTTTCCAGCTGGCCGCCGACACGGTGCCGTCGTCGCGCTCGATGCTGTACGTCCCCGCCGGCACGGCAATCGCGCAGTTCGTGACGCAGACCCGGAAGCGCTTGCGCAGCGTGACCGCCTGCTGCCGCGCCAGCCGCAGGTCGCCCGCCACCTGCCACGCCGCCCCCCGCAACCGGTAGCGCAGCACCACCGGGCTCATGCCGGGAATGGCGAAGGCGGCGATGACGACCAGGAGCACGACGAGGGTGACCAGCTCGATGGCCGTCACCCCCCGCGGCCCGATTCGCCGCTGGAGGAACGCTTGGCGCGTGCTGCCTGGTGGGACGCCTGCGCTCGGGATCACCCGCCCATCCCGGATCCGCGCCGGCCGGGGGTCGGCGCTCCGAAACGGCGTGTCGGTGTGGCTGGCCCGTAGGGGACATGCCGCGGCGGGCGGCGTTGGCTGCGGTGGCGCGCTGGGGAAGCTGCGGGGGGAGGACTGCCGTCGGCAAACATACCGGCAGCGGGAAGGCGGCGTGACGTCCTGGCGGTCATGCGGCGCGCCTCCTGCCGGGGCCGGGGCGCTCAGCCCATGGCCGAGCGCAGGTCGGAGAGGAACCGTCCCGCCCGGGAGACCAGATCGGGGCTGCCGAGCGCCTGCTCGATCACGGCGACCAGCGCGGAGCCGACGATCACCGCGTCGGCGAGCTTGGCCGCGGCGGCGGCCTGCTCGGGCGTCGAGATGCCGAAGCCCACCGCCACCGGCTGCCTGGTGATCGCCCGCACGCGCTGGAGGCCGGCAGCCAGATCCTCGGGCAGCCGGTCCCGTGGCCCCGTCACCCCGCGGAGCGAAACGTAGTATATATAGCCACCCGCGCCCGCGCTAATCAAGGAGATTCGCCGGTCTGGGCTGGTCGGCGCGACAAGCAGGATCGGGTGCACGCCCGCGTCCCGGAGGGCTCGGCGAAACGGCCCGGTCTCCTCGGGCGGGGCATCCGAGAGGATGAGTCCGTCCAGGCCGGCCTCGCGCGCGGCCTTGGGGAAGCGCTCGATGCCGAAGCGGTGGATCGGGTTGATGTAACTCATGAGCACCAGGGGCACGGCGGACCGGCGCCGGACCTCCGCCACCAGGTCCAGGATGCGCGGCAGGCTGGCCCCCGCGGCGAGCGCGCGCTGGTAGGCCCGCTGGTTGACCGGCCCGTCCGCCAGGGGGTCGGAGAAGGGGACCCCCAGCTCCACGATGTCCGCCCCCCGCGCCTCCAGCTCCAGCACGAGCTCGCGGGTGGTGTGGAGCGACGGGTCCCCCGCCGCCACGAAGGGGATCAGGCCCTTGCGGCCCGCGGCGCGCAGGCGGGCGAAGGTCGCATCGATCCGGTTGGCGGTCATGCCGCACCTCCACCCAGGAGCCCCAGCGCTCCCGCCGCGACCTCCACGTCCTTGTCGCCGCGGCCGGAGAGGTTCAGGATGACCGTCTGCCGCGGGCCGAGCTCCCGGGCCAGCCCGGAGAGGTAGGCCGCGGCGTGCGCCGACTCCAGGGCCGGGATGATCCCCTCCGTCTCGCAGAGCAGGCGGAAGCCCTGGAGCGCCTCGGCGTCCGTCACCGCCGCGTACAGGATGCGCCCGCGGTCGTGCAGGTAGGCGTGCTCGGGGCCGACGCCCGAATAATCCAGGCCGGCCGAGATGGAGTGGGTCACCCGGATCTGTCCGTCCGGGTCCTGCAGCACGTAGCTCCGCGTCCCGTGCAGGATGCCCACCGTCTGCTCGGCGAACCGCGCCGCGTGCTGCCCGGAGGGAATGCCGTGGCCGCCCGCCTCCACGCCGATGAGGCGCACCGCCGGGTCGTCCAGGAACGCGTGGAACAGGCCCATGGCGTTGCTGCCGCCCCCCACGCAGGCCACCAGGCAGTCGGGCAGCCGCCCCTCGGCCTCCAGGAACTGCCGGCGCGCCTCCTGCCCGATCACCGCCTGGAAGTCCCGGACCATCCGCGGGTAGGGGTCGGCGCCCAGGACGGAGCCCAGCACGTAATGGGTGGTGTCCACGTTGGTCACCCAGTCCCGCATGGCCTCGTTGATGGCGTCCTTCAGCGTGCGGCTCCCCGCGTCCACGCCGGTCACGGTGGCGCCCAGGAGGCGCATGCGCACCACGTTCAGGGCCTGGCGCGCCATGTCCTCGGTGCCCATGTACACCTGGCACTCGAGGCCCAGGAGCGCCGCCACCGTGGCGGTGGCCACCCCGTGCTGTCCCGCGCCGGTCTCGGCGATGACGCGTCGCTTCCCCATCCGGCGGGCCAGGAGCACCTGGCCCACCGTGTTGTTGATCTTGTGCGCCCCCGTGTGGCAGAGATCTTCCCGCTTCAGGTAGATCCGCGGCCCGCCCAGCCGCTCGGTGAGGCGCCGGGCGAAGTAGAGCGGCGTCGGCCGGCCCACGTACTGGCGCAGCGTGACCGCCACCTCCTCCTGGAAGGCCGGGTCGCGGCGGGCGGCGTCGTAGGCCTCCGCCAGCGCCTCCAGCGGCGCCATCAGCGTCTCCGGGACGTAGCGGCCGCCGTAGGGGCCGAAGTGCCCGCCCTCATCCGGCAAGGGGCGCGCGGCTTCCTGCATCGAGGTCGGCTGTGCGCACATGGGCGACGAACTCCTCCAGCTTGCGGGGATCCTTGCGGCCCGGCCGGCACTCCACGCCGCTGCAGGCGTCCACGGCGTACGGCCGGACGCGCCGGACCGCCTCCCCCACGTTCGCCGGGGTGAGGCCCCCCGACAGGATGATGGGACCCGCCGGCTTGGCGAGGACGGCCAGTTCCCACGGAAAGGTGCGGCCCGTGCCGCCCTCGCGGCCCTCCACGAACGCGTCCAGCAGGAACGCCCGGGCCGGATAGGCGGCCGCGGCGGCCAGGCTGGTCTCGTCCTTCACCCGGATGGCGCGGATGACGGGCAGCGGCAGCCGCCGGGCCAGCTCGGGCGGCTCGGCGCCGTGCAGCTGGATCATGTGGAGCCGGCACCGGCAGGCCACCTCCAGCATCTGCTCCAGCGGCTGGTCCACGAAGACGCCCACGGTGGTCACGAAGGGCGGGAGCGCGGCCGTGATGCCGGCGGCCGTCCCGGGTTCCACGCGCCGGGGGCTCCCCGGGGCGAAGATGAAGCCCAGGGCATCCGCCCCGGCCGCGACGGCGGCCCCCGCGTCCTCCGGGCAGGTGATGCCGCAGATCTTGACGCGGGTCACGGCGCGCTCGCCAGCCGGCGCAGCCCGGCGCCGACGTCCGCGTGCCGCAGCAGGCCCTCCCCCACCAGCACGGCGTCCGCCCCCGCGTCTGCCAGCCGCCGGACGTCCTCGGCGGTGGCGATGCCGCTCTCGCTCACCAGGACCCGGTCGGGCGGCACGCGGGGCAGCAGCGCGAAGGTCGTGTCGAGGGCCACCTCGAACGTGGCGAGGTTGCGGTTGTTGATGCCGAGCACCGGCGCCCCCGCCGCCAGCGCCCGCGCCAGCTCGTCCCCGGTGTGGACCTCCACCAGGGCCGTGAGCGACAGCCTGCGGGCGAGCGCGAGCAGGTCGCGGAGCGCCGCGTCTTCCAGCGTGGCCACGATGAGCAGGACCGCATCCGCGCCCGCCGCCCGCGCCTCCCAGAGCTGGTACGCCTCCACGTGGAAGTCCTTCCGCAGGAGGGGCAGCCCCACCGCGCCCCGCACGGCGGAGAGGTCCGCCAGGCTGCCGTGAAAGAACGGCGCGTCGGTCAGGACCGAGATCGCGTGCGCGCCGGCCTTCTCGTACTCCTGCGCCAGGGCGACGGGGTCGAAGTTCTCGCGGATCACGCCCCGCGAGGGCGAGGCTTTCTTGACCTCCGCGATGACCCGGATGGGCCCCTGCCGTCGCGGCGTCCCGCTCGCACGCCGGATCGCCGCCGCGAGATCCCGGGGGGGCGGCGCGGCCGCGCAGGCCGCCTCCAGCCGGGCGAGCGGCGTCTGGGCCTTCCGCACCTCCACCTCGGCCCGCGTCCGATCAAGAATGCGATCGAGGATCGTCATGGATGACGAGGTTCCAGGTTCGAGGTTCCCGGCTCCCGGTCCCGGTCGACGTCTTGAACCGCAGCACCTCCAACCTCGAACCGGTCAGCCTTGACCTTGGCAGAACGCCACCAGCCGCTCCAGCTTCTCGCGCGCGGCGCCGCTCTTGATCGACTCCTCGGCCAGCGCCACGCCTTCGGCGATGCCCGGCGCCTTGCCGCCCGCGGCGATGGCCGCGCCGGCGTTCAGCAGGACGATGTCCCGCTTGGGGCCGGCTTCGCCCTCCAGCAGGCGGCGAATGATCTCGGCGTTGTCGGCCGCGCTGCCGCCCCGGAGGTCCGCCATGGTGGCGCACGGCATGCCGAAGTCCGCCGGGTGGACCGTGTAGGTGCGCACCTGGCCCTCCCGCAGCTCGGAGATGCGGCTCTCCCCCGTGTTGGAGATCTCGTCCAGGCCGTCCTGGCCGTGCACGATGAAGGCCCGCAGGATCCCGAGCTCCTTCAGCACGTGGGCCATGACCTCGGTGAGCGCCCCGTCGTAGACCCCGATGACCTGGGCCGACGCGTGGGCGGGGTTCGTCAGCGGGCCCAGGATGTTGAAGACGGTGCGAATGCGGATCTCGCGCCGCGCGAGCATGACGAACTTCATCGCCTTGTGGAGCAGGGGCGCGTAGCAGAACCCGATCCCGACCTCGTCGATGCAGCGCCCCACCCGCTCGGGGGCCAGGTCCAGGCGCACGCCCAGGGCCTCGACCACGTCCGCGCTGCCGCACAGGCTGCTCACCGACCGGTTGCCGTGCTTGGCCACCGGGATCCCGGCTCCCGCCACCACGAAGGCCGTGGCGGTGGACACGTTGAAGGTCCCCGTCGCGTCCCCGCCGGTGCCGCAGGTGTCCACCAGCATTTCGCGGTCCGTCCCCGAGAGCGAGGTCTGCACGCGGGCTCGCGTGCGCACGGGCACCACCTTCTCGCGCATCACGCGCGCGAAGCCGATCAGCTCCTCGATTGTCTCGCCCTTCATGCGCAGGGCGGTCAGGAAGGCCGCGATCTGTGCATCGGTCGCCTGGCCGGACATGATCGCGTCCATGACCTCGAAGGCCTCCTCGCGGCCGAGCGACTTCCCTTCCACCACCCTCCGGATGGCCTCCACGATCATGGCCGGTCCTCCCCGCCCGGCTGCGGCCGGGCCACGAAGTTCGCGAGGAGCGCCTTCCCCGATTCGGTGAGCACGGACTCCGGGTGGAACTGCACGCCCTCCACCGGATGGCGGGTGTGCCGGAGGCCCATGATCTCGCCCTCCGCCGTCGCGGCCGAGACCTCCAGGCAGGCGGGCAGGCTCTCCCGCTCCACCAGCAGGGAGTGGTAGCGGGTGGCCTGGAACGGGCTGGGGAGGCCGGCGAAGACGCCGCGCCCGTCGTGCAGGATCGGCGAGGTCTTGCCGTGCATGAGCCGGCCGGCCCGGACCACCCGGCCGCCGTAGGCGGCGCCGATGCACTGGTGGCCCAGGCACACGCCGAGGATCGGGACCGCGCCGGCGAGCGCGGCGATCAGGTCGCAGCAGATCCCGGCCTCGGCCGGCGTGCAGGGGCCCGGCGACAGCACCACCCGCTCCGGCCGCATGGCCTGGACCTCCTCCACGCGGATGCGGTCGTTGCGGTGCACCTCCACCTGCGCCCCCAGCTCCCGGAGGTACTGCACCAGGTTCCAGGTGAACGAGTCGTAGTTGTCGATCATCAGGATCCTCGGTCCGAGGTCCGAGGTCCGAGGTCCGAGGTCATTCCGCATCCCGCATTCCGCATGCCGCATGTCCCTGGCCCCCAGCCCCTAGCCTCCCATCCCCGGCTCCAGCCCGCCCTCCGCCAGCTCGATGGCGCGCAGCATGCCGCGGGCCTTGTTCATCGTCTCCTCGTACTCGCGGTCGGGCTCGGAGTCCGCCACGATGCCGGCGCCGGCCTGGATCATGGCTTGCCCCCGGGCGAAGAGGATGGTCCGGATGGTGATGCAGGTGTCCAGGTTCCCGCTGAAGCTCAGGTAGCCCACCGCGCCCGCGTACGGGCCGCGGCGGGTGGGCTCCAGCTCCTCGATGATCTCCATGGCCCGGACCTTCGGCGCGCCGGACACCGTCCCGGCCGGGAAGCAGGCGCGCAGGACGTCCAGCGCGGCGCAGCCCGGGCCGATGCGCGCGCGGACGTGGGAGACGAGGTGCATGACGTGGGAGTACCGCTCCACCGTCATGAGCGCCGGCACCTCCACGCTCCCCACCGCGGCCACCTTGCCGAGGTCGTTCCGGCCGAGGTCCACCAGCATGATGTGCTCGGCGCGCTCCTTGGGGTCTGCCCGCAGCTCGTCGGCCAGCGCCGCGTCCTCGGCCTCGGTGGCGCCACGGCGGCGGGTCCCGGCGATGGGTCGGAGATCCATCTGCGCGCCATCCAGCCGCACCAGCATCTCGGGCGAGCTGCCCACCAGGCGCAGGTCGCCCAGGCGAAGGTAGTACATGTACGGCGACGGGTTCACCAGGCGCAGCGCGCGGTAGACGTCGAAGGGGTCCGCGTCCGTGCGGAGGGTGAGGCGCTGGGACAGCACGGCCTGGATCACGTCGCCCGCCTCGATGTAGTCCTTGGCGCGGCGCACCGCCTTGCAGTACGCGTCGCGGCCGAAGGTGGAGTCCAGCAGCGTCCGCCGCCGCGCCCCCGCAAACGGGGCCGGCGCCCCCACGGGCCGCCGGAGGGCCCCCACGATCGCCTCGATCTTCTGCTGGGACTCGCGATAGACGTGCTCCACCGCCGCGGCCGACTCGTCCTGGATCCAGGCGTTGGAGATGACCGTGATCCGGTGCGTCACGTTGTCGAAGGCGAGCAGCGTGTCGGTGAGCAGGAACACCGCCTCGGGGAGATCCAGGTCGTCCTTCGCCGTGGCCGGCAGCCGCTCCAGGTGCCGGACCGCGTCGTAGGCCAGGTACCCCACCAGCCCGCCGGTGAAGCGCGGCAGGCCGGGGACCGCGACGGCCTCGTAGCCGCGGAGGACGTGCGCGAGGGCCTCGAAGGGATCGGCGATGTCCGGCAGCCGCTCCGGCGCCTCGCCCCGGAGCAGGTCGGCCGATCCGTCCTTCACGCGGAGGACCAGGCTGGGATTGCTGCCCAGGAAGCTGTAGCGGCCCCACTGCTCGCCCCCCTCCACGCTCTCGAGGAGGAAGGCGTAGTTGCCGCTGTCCACCTTGCGGAACGCGGAGACCGGCGTCTCCATGTCCGCGAGGATCTGCCGGGAGACGGGAATGCATCGGCCCTTCCGGGCGAGGTCGCGGAACTGAGGAAGCGTCGGGCTGTACACGGCGGCCCCTGTTCACGCCCGGCGGGCGGGCGGCTGACAGGTGGAAGCAGCGGCTCGGAGGCGAGCCGGTGGCGCAACCGGAGACGGGGTGAGCGTCACCAGCGGTGGGAGGGGATCAGGCCGGGGCAGGAGCGGACGACGCGGGTCATGGCACGGGCTCACGCACCGCCGAGGTGCTGCTCGATCCTATCCTTGATGTCCTTCTTGGGCCTCGCGCCCACGATCTGGTCCACCCGCGCCCCGTTCTTCATGAACAGGAGGGTCGGGATGCTGCGCACGCCGAACCGCGCGGCCGTCTGGCCGTGGTGGTCCACGTTCACCTTGCCGATGACCACCCGCCCGGCATACTCGCCGGCCAGCTCGTCCAGGAGCGGCGCGATCATGCGGCAGGGGCCGCACCACTCCGCCCAGAAGTCCACGAGGACGAGAGGGTGCGCCTGCACCTGCTGATCGAAGTCGCCGTCGGTGAGCGTCACGATCTGCGACGCGGCTCGGCTCTCCCCCGCGTTGACCCTTCTTCGACGGCCGTGGTAGGCTCCCGCCATGCCGGACTGGCCGCTCGATGACGAGACCGTGCGCCGCCTGGAGGCCGCCCTGGGGCACGTGTTCCGGAACCGGGACCTCCTGGCGCTGGCGCTTGCGCCCGCCGACCCGGAGCGCCGCGACGCCGGGCTGGCCCGCCGGCGCTTGCGGTTCGTGGGGGACGCCGTCTGGAACTTCTCCGTGGCGCTGGCCGCGGTCAAGCTGTGGCCCCAGGCCTCCGCCGGCGAGCTGACCCGCGTCCGGGCCGTCTGGTCGCGGAGCAGCGGGCTGGCGCGCCTGGCCCGCGAGGCCGGCATCGCCGGCCGGGAGGGCGAGGAGAGCGATCGGGTCCTCGGCGAGCGGCTGGAGTCGATCCTGGGCGCCGTACTGGAGGACGACGGCCTGGCCGCCATCCAGGCCCTCGCGGAGCGCGTGCTCGCAGCGCAGGCGGGCCTCGCCGCCACCGCCCTGGACCCCAAGTCCGCCCTCCAGATGCTGGCACAGGCCCAGGCGCCCGAGGGCCGCCTGCCCGCCTACCGCCTGCTCGAGCGGCGCGGCCCGCCCCACCGCCCCACGTTCCGGGTAGGCGTCCGCTTCCACCTGCCCGAGGCGGAGATCCAGGCGGAGGGCGAGGGGCCCAGCCGCCGGGCGGCCGAGCAGGAGGCCGCCCGCCGGGTCCTGGACGGCTTGCAGGCGGCCGGGCACAATATCTCGTAGCCTTTTGCCAAATCCGCCCCTATTCCTGGTACTTTGGACCTTGACACCCGCCAGGGTGCGTGCTAGCGTGCGCCCAATCCATCCGTCTGGCCTCGCTGTCTGTGGAGCGGACGCACGGCATGCACCTGTCGAAAATCTCCCTCCTCGGGTTCAAGTCCTTTGCCGACAAGACGGAATTGATCTTCGAGCCGGGCGTGACGGCCGTGGTGGGGCCGAACGGCTGCGGCAAGAGCAACGTCTCGGACGCCCTCCGCTGGGCACTGGGCGAGCAGAGCGCCAAGCTGCTCCGCGGCGACCGGATGGACGACCTCATCTTTGCCGGGAACGCCCGCCGGAAACCGATCGGTCTGGCCGAGGTCTCCCTCACCTTCACCCGGAACGGCCGCGTCGACACGCTGCAGACCGAGTACGAGGAGGTGAACGTCACCCGGCGCCTCTATCGCTCGGGCGAGAGCGAGTACCTCCTCAACAAGGTGCCCTGCCGGCTGCGCGACATCACCGACCTGTTCATCGACACTGGCCTGGCCGGCGAGCCCTACGCGCTCATCGAGCAGGGCAGCATCGGCAGCGTGGTCAACGCGCGGCCCGCGGACCGCCGCGTCCTCATCGAGGAGGCGGCGGGCATCATGAAGTACAAGACCAAGAAGCGCGCCGCCGTGGCCAAGCTGGAGGCCACCGAGCAGAACCTGCTGCGCATCCGGGACGTGATCGCCGAGGTCGAGCGGACGCGGAACTCGCTGAAGCGGCAGGCCAACAAGGCGGAGCGGTACCGCCAGCTGGACCAGCGCGCCACCGCCCTGAAGCTGTACCTGAAGTTCCGCGAGCACGCGGCGCTCTGGGACGAGCTGCAGGCGGTGCTGGCCCGGCTCCAGCCGGAGCGCGAGACGCTCGCCGGCCTCCGCGCCGGGCTGCAGGCGGGCGAGGCCGCGCTGGAGGCGCTCCGCATCGACGCGGTGCGCGAGGAGCAGGCGGTGTCGGCCGCGCAGGAGGCCCTCTACACCCTGCGCGGGCAGATCGACCGCGACGAGGCCGAGCTGCGCCACCTGGCGGACCAGCTGGACCTGGCCGACCGGCGGCGCGCCGAGGGCCAGGCCACCCTGGCCGCGCTGGGCGAGACCGTCCAGGGCCTGCTGGAGGCGCTGGAGGCCGGCGGGGCGCGCGTCGCCGTCGAGGAGCAGGAGCTGGCGGCCCTCCGGGCCGCGCTGGAGACCGAGGGCGGCTCGGCGCGCGAGCTGGAGACGGCCCTGGGCGCCGCGGTGGCGGATCTCGAGGGCCTGCGCCGGCGCGCCGCCCACCAGGGGGGCCAGCTGGCGCTGAAGCGGAACGAGCTGGCCACCCTGCAGGAGCGCGCCCGCCAGATGGAGGCGCGGGCCGAGCGCCTGCGCTTCCAGCGGGCCGAGGCGGCCAGCCAGCGCGAGGGCGCCGAGGCCTCGTCCGAGAGCGACGAGGCGCGCCGCGACGAGGCCGCGGGGCGGCGGCTGGACGCGCGGAGCGCGCGCGAGGCGGCGCAGCGCGAGGCCGAGCAGGCGCGCGAGGCCCGGCGGCGGCTGGAGGGCGAGATCGCCGAGCTGAGCGCGGACGTGGAGCGCCAGCGCGGCCGCCTGTCCTCCCTGCACGAGCTGCGCCTGCAGTTCGCGGACTTCTCCGAGGGGAACCGGCTGCTGCTGGAGGCGGCGCGCGACCGGCGCCTGGGCGGCCTGCTGGGCCCGCTGGCCGAGGTGCTGGAGGTCGCCCCCCGGCACGAGAAGGCGCTGGAGGCCATCCTGGGGGCGCAGCTCCAGGGGCTGCGCGTCTCCACCTGGGCCGAGGCGCAGGAGGCCCTGGCCCACCTGTTCCGGAGCGGCAAGGGCCGCGCCACGCTGCTCGGACCCGTGCCCGCCGGCGAGGGCGGCTGGGGCGCCGCCACCCGGGCGGAGCTGGCCGCGCAGATCGCGGACCTCCCGAAGGAGCTGCGCGGCCAGGTGGAGGGCCTGGCCCGCGACCTGGTCCAGAGCCCCGAGGGCAGCGAGCCGTGGGTGGCCAACCTCCTGGCCGACGCCGTCATCGTGGCCGACCTGGACGCCGCCATCGCCATCGCCCGGGAGCTGCCCGGCCCCTTCAGCCTGGCCACGCTGGCCGGCGAGGTCCTCACCCACCGGGGCACCCTGGTGGGCGGGACGCCCGCGCCCCAGGGCCTGCTGGCCCAGCGGCGCGAGCTGCGCGAGCTGGAGGAGGCGCTGGCCATCAGCGAGGTCGGCCTGGCCGGCCTGCGCGAGGCCCTGCGCGTGGTGATCGAGGAGGTGGCGGCGGCCGAGCGCGCGGTGGAGGCGGCCGGGCTGGCCGAGCGGCAGGCCGAGCTGGACCTGGTGGCCGTCGAGAAGGACCTGGCCGCCAAGCGCGCGGAGGAGGCGCGGCTCAGCCAGCAGCTGGACCTCTTCGGCACGGAGATCCAGACGCTCGAAAGCGACCTGGCCCGCATCGCGGCCGACCTGGAGGCGCTCCGTGTCCAGGTGGCCCAGGGCGAGGAGGCCGGCGCGGAGCTGGCCCGCGCCATCGCCGGCCGCGAGGCCGAGGTGGCCGACCTGCGGGCGCGCCGCGAGGCCGTGGCCGCGGAGCTGGCCGAGCGGCGGGTGGCCCTGGCCTCCCGCCAGGCCCAGCGGGACGAGACGCTCCGCGACCTGGCCCGCATGCGGGTCGAGCTGGCGGCCGCCGAGGAGCAGATCGCCCGCCTCACCCGCGAGGGGCAGGAGCTGCTGGTACGCCGGGCCGAGATGGAGGCCGCGGTGCAGGCGCTGCGGGAGGGCCTGGCCGAGCGCCGCGGCCTGGAGGCGGAGCGGCAGGCCGCCCTCCTCCAGGCCCAGGAGGCCCGGGCGGCCGGACAGGAGGCCATGCGGGCGCGCGAGGAGGAGCTGCGGACGCGACGGCACGAGGAGGCCGAGGCGGCCGAGCGGCTGGCGGCCCTCGACGCCCGGCGCGGCGAGCTGCGGACCACCATCAGCCTGCTGGAGGAGGGGCTGCTGCAGGACCACCAGGTGGGGCTCCCCGAGCTGCGCGAGCGCTACGCCGACTGGACGCAGGAGCTGGACGCGGCGCGCGCCGAGCTGGAGGAGCTGCGCGCCAGGCTGGCCGACCTGGGCCCCGCCAACCTGGGCGCCCTGGAGGAGTACGAGGCCCTCTGTCAGCGGCACACCTTCCTGACCACGCAGGCCGAGGACCTCACCGCCTCCGTGGCCTCCCTGCGGCAGGCCATCGCCGAGGTGAACAAGACCATCCAGACGCTCTTCGCCCAGACGCTGGAGGCCGTGAACGCGGAGTTCGACCGCTTCTGGCGCCGGCTGATCGGCGGCGGGAGCGCCCATCTGCGCCTGGTCGAGCCGGACGAGGGCGAGCCCCCGGAGGACGCGGGGGTCGAGATGCTGGTGCGGATCCCGGGCAAGCGGGCCACGGTCCTCTCGCTGCTGTCGGGCGGCGAGCGGGCCCTGGCCGCGCTCTCGCTGCTCCTGGCGCTCTTCGCCGTCCGCCCCAGCCCGTTCTGCGTGCTGGACGAGGTGGACGCGCCGCTCGACGACGCGAACGTCGAGCGCTTCGCCAGCGTCATCCGCGAGATGTCCGACCGCTCGCAGTTCATCGTCATCACGCACAACAAGCGCACGATGGAGGCCGCCGATACCCTCTACGGCGTGACCATGGAGGAGGAAGGCGTCTCCAAGGTGATCTCGGTCCGCATGCATCGGGCCGCCGCCTAGCGGCGGCCGCGCACCGCACGGCGCGCCGGTACCAGCCATGCCCTCCCCCCCGGATCCTCCCGCCCTGGTGGCGGGCCTGCCGGCCCGCATCCCGGGCCTCCGGGCGGCCCTCCTCCTCGATCCGGTCAGCGGCCACCCCCTGGCCCGTGCCGCGCGGGACGCGGGTGAGGACCTCGCGCTCCTGGCCGCGCGGGCGGCCCGGCTGCTGGACGCCGCGCGGCAGGCGCGCCAGCCGGGCGAGGGCGACCCCCTGGCGGAAGTGCGGCTGGAGGCCGAGGGCGCCAGCCTGGTGCTGCTGGCCGTGCCGGCGGGCACCCTGTGCCTCCTCCTCCACCCCGATGCCTCGGCGGCCCGGGCGGCCTTCGAGGCGCGCCGGCTCTTCGGCAGGATGGCCTGATGGGCGAAGGCGGCTTCTTCTCCCGGCTCCGGGAGGGCCTCCGCAAGACGCGCGAGACCCTGGTCACCCGGCTGGAGGCGGTGCTCGCGGGCCCCGCACTGGACGAGGGCGCGCTCGACGATCTCGAGGAGGCGCTCCTCGCCGCGGACCTCGGTCCGGCGGCCGCGGCCGAGCTGGTGGAGGCCGCGCGGGGCGCCATCCGCTGGCGCTCGGTCACCACGCCGGAGGGGCTGCGGGGCCTCCTGGCCGGTCGCATCGCGGAGATGCTCCGCATCCCCGGGGAGCCGGCCCCCCCGCCGGCCGCGCCGCCCCACGTCGCCCTCTTCGTGGGGACCAACGGCTCGGGGAAGACCACCACCATCGCCAAGCTGGCCGCCCGGCACCGCGCCGAGGGGCAGAGCGTGCTCCTGGCCGCGGCCGACACCTTCCGCGCCGCGGCCATCGAGCAGCTGCAGATGTGGGGCGGCCGCATCGGGAGCGAGGTGGTGGCGCACCGCGCCGGGGCGGACCCCGCGGCCGTGGTCTTCGACGCCTGCCGCGCGGCCGCGGCGCGCAAGATCCAGCGCCTCCTGATCGATACGGCCGGGCGCCTCCACACCAAGACGAACCTCATGGAGGAGCTGAAGAAGATCCACCGGGTCATCGGCCGCGAGGTGCCCGGCGGGCCGCACGAGACGCTGCTCGTGCTGGACGCCACCACGGGCCTGAACGCCCTGGCCCAGGCCCGGCAGTTCCACGAGGCGGTCTCCCTCTCCGGGCTGGTCGTGACCAAGCTGGACGGCACGGCCAAGGGCGGGGCGGTGCTGGGCATCGCCCGGGACCTCCGCATCCCCGTGCGCTACGTCGGCGTGGGCGAGGCCCCCGAGGACCTCCAGCCCTTCGACCCCCAGCGCTTCGCGGAAGCGCTCTTCTCGTAACCCGTAACCCGCAACACCCAACAAGAGCGTCGAAACACTCCTGCCCGAAGGTTACGCGTTACGGGTGAGGGGTTTGCCTTCCGCATTTCCCCTTTACGTCCCGCGTTTGCACGTGTTAGCCTTTTTCGATTCGGAGGCTCTGTTGACGCAGGGTTGGCATGCCTGACGCCGCGGACGTGGATCGGCTGCACATGCAGCGGGCGCTGGAGCTGGCCGCCCGCGCCCGGGGACGCACCAGTCCGAACCCGATGGTCGGGGCCGTCCTGGTCAAGGACGGGCACGTGGTCGGCGAGGGCTTTCACTCCTTCGCCGGCGCCGACCACGCCGAGCTGGTGGCGCTCCGGGAGGCGGAGGGGGCGGCCCGGGGGGCGACGCTCTACGTGAGCCTGGAGCCCTGCTGCCACTACGGCCGCACGCCGCCCTGCGTGCAGCGCATCCTCTCCTCCGGCATCGCGCGCGTGGTGGCCGCCTGCGAGGACCCGAATCCCGCGGTGAGCGGCAAGGGCATCGCGGCGCTGCGGGCCGCCGGCATCCCCACGGAGGTCGGCGTCCTGGCCGAGGAGGCCACCCGGCTGAACGAGGCCTTCTTCACCTTCATCCGGACCGGCCGGCCCTTCGTCGTGATGAAGGCCGCGGCCAGCCTGGACGGCAAGATCGCCACGCGCACCGGGGAGTCCCGCTGGATCACCGGCGAGAAGGCCCGCCTGCGGGTCCACCAGCTCCGGAACGAGGTGGATGCGGTGCTGGTGGGCATCGGCACGGTGCTGCGGGATGACCCGCTGCTCACCACGCGGCTCGGCACCGCGGACCAGCGGGATCCGGCCCGGGTGGTGGTGGACAACCTGGCCCGCCTGCCGCTCCGCGCCAAGGTGATCAACCGCGCCTCCACGGCGCCCACCTTCCTGGCGGTGTCCGAGCGGGCCCCCAGCGCCAAGGTCGAGGCGCTGCAGCGCGAGGGCGTCCAGGTGCTGGTGGTGGAGGGCAGCCCGCGCCGCGTCTCGCTCCAGCGCTTGATGGAGGCCCTGGGCAAGCTGGGGTTCCTCTCCGTGATGATCGAGGGCGGGGCGGAGATCAACGCCTCGGCCATCCAGGAGGGGATCGTGGACAAGGTGCTCCTGTTCCTGGCGCCCATCCTGATGGGCGGCAAGTCGGCGCCCTCCGCCCTGGCCGGCACGGGCGCCGCCACGCTGGCCCAGGCGGTGCGCCTGCGCGACATCCGCATCGAGCGGCTGGACGAGGATCTCCTCCTGGAGGGCTACGTGCTGCCGCCGCGGAGGCCGGCCTAGGTGTTCACGGGCATCGTGGAGGCCGTGGGGCGCGTGCGCGCCATGGCGCGGGCCGGCGCGGGCGCCCGCATCGCCATCGCGGCCCCCGGCATCCTGGCCTCCCTCCGCGTGGGCGAGAGCCTGGCGGTGGACGGCGTGTGCCTCACCGTCACGGCGCGCGAGGCCGACGCCGTCCGGGCGGACGTCTCCGCCGAGACGCTGGCCCGCACGACGCTCGGCCGGCGGCGGCCGGGCGACGCCGTGAACCTGGAGCGCCCGGTCCAGGCGGGGCAGCCCCTGGGCGGCCACCTGGTCACGGGGCACGTGGACGCGGTCGGGACCATCGCCAGCCGGCGCGGGCACGGCCAGGAGGAGATCGTCCGCATTCGCTTCCCCCGCGCGCTGGCGCCGCTGCTGGTCCTGAAGGGCTCCATCGCGGTGGACGGGATCAGCCTCACCGTGGCCGAGCTGGCGCCGGACGCATTCGGCGTGGCGCTCATCCCGCACACGGCCCGGGCCACCACCCTGGGACGCAAGCGGGTGGGCGACCTCGTGAACCTGGAGGCGGATCTCATCGCCAAGCACCTGGCCCGGCTGGAGGCGCCCGCGGCCGGCACGGGTGGCCTCACCCTGGAGAGGCTGAAGGAGTACGGTTACGCATGAGCGCACCCCGGCGCACGGATCCCCGCGCGGGCAAGGAACCTGCCGCGCCCTTCGCCCGCATCGAGGACGCCATCCGCGACATCCAGCAGGGCAAGATGGTGATCGTCGTGGACGACGAGGACCGCGAGAACGAGGGCGACCTCACCATGGCCGCCGAGAAGGTCACGCCCGAGGCCATCAACTTCATGGCGACCCACGGCCGCGGCCTGATCTGCCTGCCCATCATCGGCGCCCGCCTGGACCAGCTCCAGATCCCGGCCATGGTGTCCGAGAACACCTCCGCCTTCGAGACGGCCTTCGCGGTCTCGGTGGAGGCCAAGCACAAGACCAGCACGGGGATCTCCGCGCGCGACCGGGCCATCACCGTCAAGACCCTCCTCCACCCCGACACCCGGCCCGAGGACCTGGCCCGCCCGGGCCACATGTTCCCCCTGCGCGCCCGGGAAGGCGGCGTGCTGACCCGCGCCGGCCAGACGGAGGCCGCCGTGGACCTGGCCCGGCTGGCGGGCCTCTACCCCGCTGGCGTGATCTGCGAGATCATGAACCCGGACGGCAGCATGGCGCGCGTGCCGCAGCTGGCCCGCTTCGCCCGGCGCCATGGCCTCAAGCTGATCACCATCCGCGACCTGATCGACTACCGCATGAAGCGCGAGAAGTTCGTGAGCCGCCTGGCCACCACCATGCTGCCCACGCGCCACGGCGTCTTCCGCGCGGTGCTCTACCACAGCCAGGTGGACCAGAAGCACCACCTGGCGCTGGTCTGCGGCGAGATCCGGCCGGACCGCCCCGTCCTGGTGCGGGTCCACTCCGAGTGCCTGACGGGGGATGCCCTGGGGTCGCTCCGCTGCGACTGCGGCGCCCAGCTGGATCGCGCCATGGCCGCCATCGCCCAGGAGGGCACGGGCGTCCTGCTCTACATCCGGCAGGAGGGGCGGGGCATCGGCCTGGCCAACAAGCTGAAGGCCTACGAGCTGCAGGACCAGGGGCTGGACACCGTCGAGGCGAACGAGCGGCTGGGCTTCAAGCCCGACCTGCGCGACTACGGGGTGGGGGCCCAGATCCTGGTGGACCTGGGGGTCTCCCAGCTCCGGCTCATGACCAACAATCCGCGGAAGATCGTGGGGCTCGAGGGCTACGGCCTCCGGGTGGTGGAGCGGGTGCCGCTCCTCACCCGGCCCACCAGCGCGAACCTCGCCTACCTGCAGGCCAAGCGCGAGAAGCTGGGGCACCTCATCCTGCCGCCGGCCCGGGCGCGGAAGCGCGCGCGGGACGGCAACGGCGCCGGGGCGGGCGTGAAGGCCAAGCGCAGCGGGGTCCGCTGAGGCGGAAAGGAGAGCACGACATGGCGCGGACGCTGGAAGGGCAGCTCGCGGCCCGGGGCCTGGCCTTCGGCATCGTGGCGAGCCGGTTCAACGACTTCATGACCTCCCGGCTGCTGGAGGGGGCCCTGGACGCCCTGCGCCGCCACGGCGCCGAGGAGGAGCGGATCACGGTGGTCAAGGTGCCCGGCTCCTTCGAGATCCCCCTGGCCGCCAAGAAGCTGGCGGCCGGCGGCCAGGTGGACGCGGTGATCTGCCTGGGCACGGTCATCCGGGGGGCCACGCCGCACTTCGAGTACATCGCCAGCGAGGTCGCGAAGGGCGTGGCGGCCGCCATGCTGGAGACCGGTGTGCCCATCACCTTCGGCGTCCTGACCACCGACTCGCTGGAGCAGGCCGTGGAGCGCGCCGGCAGCAAGGGCGGCAACAAGGGCTACGACGCCGCCTGCAGCGCGATCGAGATGGCGAACCTCTTGAAGGAAATGAAATAGCGTAAACCGTGAAACGGAAGACGTAAGGAGCAAGAACGGGTCCGACCGTTCCTTACGTTTTCCGTTTTACGCGTTACGTTTTACGTGGCGATGGGCAAGCGACGCAGGGCGCGGGAACTGGCGCTGATGGTGCTGTACGAGCTGGACTTCCGTCCGGACCCGGCGGCGGCGGTGCTGCAGGAGTTCATGCGGCAGCACGCGGTGCCGCCCGAGGTGCAGGGTTTCGCCGAGAGCCTCGTGCAGGGCACGGTGGAGCACAGCGCCGAGATCGACCGGGTCATCGAGGAGAACGCGGCGCACTGGAGCCTGTCCCGCATCGCGCCGGTGGAGCGCAACATCCTCCGCATGGCGGCGTACGAGCTGCTCTACCGCGACGACATCCCGGAGCGCGTCGCCATCAACGAGGCGATCGAGCTGGCGAAGTCCTACGGCAGCGAGGAGTCCGGCGCGTTCGTGAACGGGATCCTGGACCAGATCCGCCTCCACCTCCACCCGCCGCAGGAGCGCCCCGCCTGACATGCAGGCCGCCGAGATCAGCGCCCCCGTGGAGAGCGTGACCGCCGACCTGCTGGTGCTCTTCCACCTGGAAGACGAGCCCGCCCCGCGCGGCCGCCTGGGCCGCGTGGACTGGCTGCTCTGCGGCGCGGTGTCCCGCCTGCGGGCGCGCGGGAAGTTCCGCGGCGAGCGCGGCGGGCGGGCGCTTCTGCTCGCCGGGCCCTGCCTGCAGGCGGACCGCGTGCTCATCATCGGCCTCGGCCGGCGGGCCGACTGCACGCTGAACCACCTCTACCGCGTCTCCTACGAGGCCGCCCAGGCCGTGCTCGACCTGGGCGCCGGCGCCATCGCCCTGGACATCCCCGCCCGCGCCTTCCCCCACGAGTCCCCGGAGCGGATCCGCCGCGCCTTCCTGGAAGGCTTCCTGGCCGAGCTGAAGCGCGGCCGCCCGGAGGCGGCGCTCCAGGTGTCCGTCCTCGCATAAGACAGGAGAGCCGAGAAGGAGTCCCCCTCTCGGCTCTCGGCTCTCGCTCCGCTCGCGGCGCGCCGTCAGCTCTTCGGCGTCTCCTGCCTGTACTTGCCCAGGGCGTCCTCCACGGCGGTGAGGTGCACCTGGGCGGCCTTCAGCCGCTCCTCGAAGGCGGGGCCGCGGGGGCCCGCCTCGCGGGCCAGGGCCGCCAGCTCGTCCCGCCCGCCGGCGGCCGCCTCGCGGGCCTGGCTCACGGCATCCCAGAGGTTGCCCAGGGCCACGTCGAGGGTCCCGGCGATCTCCTGCAGGTCGTCGCCGGCCCGCACGCGGACGCTCGCGGGGAACTCGCCCGCGGCCAGGCGCTCGCCGATCATCTCCAGCCGCTTGAGCGGCCCGCCGATGGCGTGCGAGGCGAAGACGCTCAGCCCGGCCACCACGGCCATGCTGAGGAAGATGGCCGGCCAGACGCGCCGGCCCAGGGCGGAGAGGCAGCCGGCCGCCACGGCCTTCTCCATCTCCGAGCCCGAACCCAGGACCAGGAGATTCAGGGGGACGAAGGCCAGCACCACGATGGCCGCGCTGCAGATGATGAGGGGGACGAGCGACAGGGTGAGCAACTTTCGCTGGACCGGGTGGACATAGTACCGGCGCTGCCAGAACCCGGGTCGGGGCACGGGACCTCCTCGGGCGATCCAGCCCGTGACTGCGGGAACGACGGCCCGGCGGCCGGCCCGCCAGGCTGCCGGACTCTACAATGCGCCTGCCTGGCTGGCAAGTGCCGCGACGGCGGCGACATGTGTTTGCCTCACCGCGGTGCTGGAGGCGATGAAGACGGGTGAGGGATCGCGGCTGCGGGGCACCCGCCCGAAAAACACGGAGAGCCGAGAAAGGCGGCTTTCTCGGCTCTCGACTGCACGCTCTGCAGTTCCAGGTCCGGCGCCTACTCCTCGAAGCGCTTGAAGAGCAGGGAGGCGTTCGTCCCCCCGAACCCGAAGGAGTTGGTGAGGGCGTACCGGACGTCGGCCGGCCGCGCCGTGTTCGGCACGTAGTCCAGGTCGCACTCCGGGTCCGGCGTCTCGTAGTTGATGGTGGGGGGCAGGACCCCGCGCGCGATGGTGAGCGCCGTCACCACCGACTCCACGCCCCCGGCGGCGCCCAGCAGGTGCCCGGTCATGGACTTCGTGGAGCTGATGGCCACCTTCCGCGCGTGCGCGCCGAAGACCGCCTTGATGGATTGCGTCTCGTTCACGTCGCCCGCCGGCGTGGAGGTGCCGTGGGCGTTGATGTAGTCCACCGCCGCCGGCTCCACCCCGGCGTCCTTCAGGGCCAGGCGCATGGAGCGCACCGCGCCGTCCAGCGCCGGCAGGGTGATGTGGTAGGCGTCGGCCGACATCCCGTAGCCCACCAGCTCGGCGTAGATGCGGGCCCCGCGGCGCAGGGCGTGCGGCAGGGCCTCCAGCACCATGATGCCGGAGCCCTCGCCCATCACGAAGCCGTCCCGGCCCTTGTCGAAGGGGCGGCTGGCCTTGGTCGGCTCGTCGTTCCGGGTGGAGAGCGCCCGCATGGCGGCGAACCCGCCGATCGTGAGGGGCGTGATCACCGCCTCGCTCCCGCCGGCGATCATCACGTCCGCGTCCCCCCGCTGCACCAGGCGGAAGGAGTCGCCGATCGCGTGGTTGCCGGTGGCGCACGCGGTGCAGACGCAGGAGTTGGGTCCCTTCATGCCGAAGCGCATGGAGATCTGGCCCGAGCCGAGGTTCGTGATGATGGAGGGGATGAAGAAGGCGCTGATGCGCCCCGGCCCCTTCTCCAGGAGCTGCTTGTGGGACTCCTCCAGGGCGGGGATGCCGCCCATGCCCGTGCCCACGAAGACGCCCATGCGGTCCCGGTTCTCGTCCGTGACCTTGAGGCCGGCGTCATCGAAGGCCATCTGCGCCGCCGCGATGGCGAACTGGATGAAGAGGTCCATCTTGCGGACGTCCTTCTTCTCGATCCACTGCAGCGGATCGAACCCCTTCACCTCGCCCGCGATCCGGGCGTCGTGCTTGCTGGCATCGAACCGGGTGATGGGCGCGATCCCCGACACCCCCTCCACCAGGTTGCGCCAGAACTGCTCGACCCCGATCCCGTTGGGCGCCACGGCGCCCAGCCCGGTCACCACGACTCGCACCATGTTGACTCCTGCTGCGCCTCCGGCGCGGCGGCCCCGCCCTGCCGGCGTCCGGAGGCCTGACCCGACGCGCCTAGTCCTTCTTGTGCTCCAGGATGTAGCTGGTGGCGTCCTTCACCGTCGCGATCTTCTCGGCATCCTCGTCGGGGATCTCGATGCCGAACTCCTCCTCCAGGGCCATCACCAGCTCGACCGTGTCCAGGGAGTCCGCGCCCAGGTCCTCGATGAACTTGGCCTCGGGCGTCACCTCGGCCTCCTCGACCCCGAGCTGGTCCACGATGATCTTCTTGACCTTCTCCTCAACGGCCTGGCTCACGATACCCTCCTTGGTGATGGATGAGCGGAACTACGACGACCACATCCCGCCGTTGACGTGAATCACCTGCCCCGTGATGTAGGCGGCCCCGGGGGACGCCAGGAAGGCGACCGTGGCGGCCACCTCGCCGGCCGTGCCGAAGCGGGCCAGGGGAATCTGGGTCAGGAAGCCGCGGCGCACCTCCTCGGTCAGCCGCGCCGTCATCTCGGTCTCGATGGCGCCCGGCGCCACCAGGTTCACGGTGATGCCGCGCGAGGCCACCTCGCGCGCCAGCGCCTTGGTGAGCCCGGCCAGGCCGGCCTTGGCGGCCACGTAGTTCGCCTGGCCGACGTTCCCCATGCTGCCCACCACGGAGCCGATGTTGATGATGCGGCCGCCCTGCTTCTGCTTGAGCAGGGGCCGCAGGGCCGCGCGGGCGCAGTGGAAGGCCCCGCTCAGGTTCACGGCCAGCACCTCGTCCCAGTCCTCGGGCTTGAGGCGCAGCACCAGGCCGTCCCGGGCGATGCCGGCGTTGTTCACCAGGATGTCCAGCCGGCCGAAGCGGTCCAGGCAGGCCGCCACCAGGCGCTCGGCCGTGGCGGGCTGCCCGACGTCCCCCGGGATGCCGAGGGCCCGGCCGCCCGCGGCCTCGATCGCCTTGGCCGCGGCCGCAGCCGCCTCGCCGTTTCGCGCGCAGAGCGCCACGGCCGCCCCGGCCTCGGCCAGCGCCCGCGCGATGGCCTGGCCGATGCCGCGCGAGCCGCCCGTCACCAGCGCGACCTGCCCCTGGAGGCTCATGCCAGCGCCCGGACCGTCGTGTCGAGCGACGCGCGGTCCTCCACGTTCAGCACGCTGGCCTCGGGCGCGATGCGGCGGATGAGGCCCGAGAGCACCTTCCCCGGGCCGACCTCGACGAAGGCGGTCACCCCCTCCTTCACCAGCCGCTGCACGACCTCCTCCCAGCGCACGGGGGCGGTCACCTGGCGCACCAGCGTGTCCGCGATGCGGGCCCCGGCCGTGAGCGGCTCGGCGTCCACGTTGGTCACGAGGGGCACCCGCAGGTCGTGCACGGCCACGCCGGCCAGCACCCCGCGCAGCTTCTCGGCGGCCGGCGCCAGCAGGCTGCTGTGGAAGGGCGCGCTCACCGGCAGGGGCACGGCGCGCCTGGCGCCCCTCGCCTTCGCCAGCTCCATGGCCTTCTTGACGCCCGCGGTGGCGCCCGCGATCACCGTCTGCCCCGGGCCGTTCAGGTTGGCGACCTGCACGGGCCCCGCGTCACAGGCCTCGGCGCAGGCGGCGGCCACCTGCGCCCGGTCCAGCCCCAGCACGGCCGCCATGGCGCCCGCTCCGGCGGGCACGGCCTCCTGCATGAACTGGCCCCGCGCGCGCACCGTGCGCACGGCGTCGGCGAAGTCCAGGCCGCCGGCCGCCACCAGGGCCGAGTACTCGCCCAGCGAGTGGCCCGCCACGAACTGGCAGGTGACTCCCGCGGCCCGCAGGGCGTCCAGCGCCACCAGGCTGGTCGTCAGGATGGCCGGCTGCGTGTTGGCCGTCAGGACGAGCTCGGACTCGGGCCCCTCGAAGCACAGGCGGCGCAGGTCGAAGCCCAGGGTGGCGCTGGCCTCGGCCCAGCGGGGCGAGGCCTCGCCCAGCTCGCGGCCCATGCCCACGGCCTGCGACCCCTGTCCGGGAAACACGAACGCGAGTACCGGCATGTCCTCACCAGCGGAGGAGGGCCGACCCCCAGGTCAGCCCGCCCCCGAATGCGCACAGGAGCACCAGCGAGCCCGGGTGCAGCCGGCCGTCCCGGACCGCCCGGTGCAGGGCCAGCGGGATGGAGGCGGCGGAGGTGTTGCCGTGCTCCTTGATGGTCACGCAGATCTTCTCGTCCGGGATGCCCAGCCGCTGCCCCAGCGCGTTGATGATCCGGAGGTTGGCCTGGTGGGTGACGAGCAGGTCCAGGTCCCCCACCTGGAAGCCGTTCTGCTTGAGCGCGGTGAGGGCGGCGTCCTCCATGGCCCGCACGGCCAGCTTGAAGACCTCGTTGCCGTTGCCCATCTGGATCTTGCAGAGCCCCGCGTCCAGCACGGCCTGCGACAGGGGGTGGCGGGAGCCGCCGCCCGGCAGCTGCAGGGTGGAGCCCTTGGAGCCGTCGGCGAACAGGTGGGCCGAGAGGACGCCCCGCTCGCCCTCGTCGGCGCGCAGGACCACGGCGCCCGCCCCGTCGCCGAAGAGGACGCAGGTGTTCCGGTCCTGCCAGTTCACCACCTTGCTCAGCGTCTCGGCCCCGACGAGGAGCACGCGCCGCGCGGTCCCCGCCCGGCACAGCCCGTCGGCCATGGCCAGGCCGTAGATGAAGCCCGAGCAGGCCGCCGAGATGTCCAGGGCGCCGGCCCGCCGGGCTCCGAGACGGTCCTGCAGGATGCAGGCGGTGGAAGGGAAGATCATGTCCGGCGTGGCGGTGGCCACCAGCACCATGTCCAGGTCGCCGGCCTCCATCTCGGCCGACTGGAGCGCCTGGAGGGCCGCCGGATAGGCCATGTCCGAGGTGGCCTCGTCGTCGGCGGACAGGTGGCGCTCGGCGATGCCCGTGCGCGTCAGGATCCACTCGTCGCTGGTGTCCACCATGCGCTCGAGATCGCTGTTGCGCAGCACCCGCTTGGGCAGGTGCGAGCCGATCCCGACGATCCTGGCCCTCGACATCAGACGTCCGTTCTCCCCGTCCGGGGTCAACTGACCGCGATCCCCTCCCGGATATGGGCGATGACCTTGTTGCTGACGCAGTCGCTGGCCACCCGGATGGCGTTCATGATGGCCTTGGCCGTGGACCGGCCGTGGCTGATGATGCAGACCCCGTTCACGCCGAGGAGGGGCGCGCCGCCGGTCTCCGCCGAGTCCATGCGGCGCTTGAAGCGCCGGAAGGCCGGCAGGAGCAGGGCGGACCCGACGCGGCTCCGCACGTCCTTCCCCAGCTCCTCCTTCAGCAGGTGGAACAGGGCGTCCACCAGGCCTTCCGAGATCTTGAGCGCGACGTTGCCGATGAAGCCGTCGCAGACCACCACGTCCGCGCTGCCGCTGAAGACGTCCCGCCCCTCCACGTTGCCGATGAAGTTCAGGGAGGGCTCCTCCTCCAGCTCCTTGAACGCCTCGCGCGTCAGCTCGTTGCCCTTGGACTCCTCCTCGCCGATGCTCAGGAGCCCCACCCGCGGCCGCGGCCGGCCCAGGACGTCGCGGGTGTAGACGTTCCCCATGATGGCGAACTGCACCAGGTGCCGGGCCTTGCTGTCCACGTTGGCCCCGGCGTCCAGCAGGACCGCGTGGCCCGAGACCGTGGGGACCACCACCGCGATGGCCGGGCGCTCCACCCCGGGCAGCGGCCCCAGCACCACCAGGGCCGTGGCCATGACGGCGCCGGTGTTCCCGGCGCTGACGAACGCCTCGGCCTCGCCCCGTTTGACGAGGTCGAGGCCGATGCGGATGGAGGACTGCTTCTTGCGACGGAGGGCGGTCAGCGGGCTCTCGCCCATCTCCACCGCCTCGGGCGCGTGCCGGATCTCCAGGGACAGGCCGGCCGCGTCGTGCCGGGCGACCTGCTGCCGCACGACCGGCTCGTCCCCCACCAGGAGGACGCGAACGCCGAACTCCCGCGCCGCCGCGATGGCGCCTTCCACCGTGACCTCGGGGCCGCGATCGCCGCCCATCGCGTCCAGCGCGATGGGACCGGCCGGGATGGAGCGGGTACCGGTCGGCGGGGCCAGGGCTCTACTCCTCGGTGCGCTTCACGACCTCGCGGCCACGGTAGTGGCCGCAGGCCCGACAGGCCCGGTGCGGCAGGGTCAGCGCCTGGCAGCGCGGGCAGCGGGAGAGGCCCGCCGGCGTGAGTGCATCATGTGCCCGGCGCTTGGCGCTCCGGGCATTGCTGTGCCGTCGCTTGGGGAGGGGCATCGCACATCCTCTCTTCTCGTCTGAACTCGGGGCTCGGACGCCGGTCCGAATGCCGTCTCGGGATGGGGTCCCGCGAGGCCCTACAACAGCTTCTTGAGGACCTGCAGCCGCGGATCGCCGCTGGCCTCGACGCAGCTGCACGGCGCCTGGTTCAGATTGGCGCCGCACCGCGGGCACAGACCCCGGCAGGCCTCGTGGCAGAGGGGCTGAACGGGAAGGCTAAGCAGGACGCTCTCGCGGAGGAGCTGGTCGGTGTTGACCTTGCCCTCCTCGACGTACGTGACGTCCAGCTCGTCCTCGGTGAGCTCGTGCTCCTCGTCAACAGGGTCCGGGCCGAGGGGGCAGTAGAGGTCGAAGCCGTCCTCGGCGTGAAAGCGAAACCGGTCCAGGCAGCGCCCGCACACCAGCTGTACCTCGCCGGAAAACGACCCCGTGATCACGAAGTCCCGGCCCGAGCGGGCGATGTGCAAATGCCCCTGCACCCGCGCCCCGCCATCCCACGTGCCGTCCGAGGGGCCCAGGTCCAGTTCGTCCTCCGGAAGCGCAACATCGAGCCCTTCCGGCGGTACTTGCGACAACTCGATCAACATGCGGCGTAAACCCTGAAAAAAACTCGCGTAGTATACTGATGCCCCCGGGGGGTGTCAAGGGAAAAGCCGGCGCCGAACGGACCCCCTTGCAAGCCGGAAGTGCCCTGGAATACGGGAGTTGTGGGTCGAGGAGCCCTCGGGACCCCGGCCCGGGTCAGACCAGGTCGAGGGCCGAGAAGAAGTACGGGATCTCGTAGGCCGCGGACTCCGGCGAGTCCGAGCCGTGCACGGCGTTGCGCTCGACGCTGGTGGCGAAATCCTTCCGCAGGGTCCCCGCCTCCGCCTTGGCCGGGTCCGTGGCCCCCATCAGCTTCCGCACCTGCTGGATGGCGCCCGGGCCCTCCAGGACCATGGCCACCGTGGGGCCGGAGGACATGAAGGTCGTGAGGCCGGCGAAGAACGGCCGCTCCCGGTGCACGCAGTAAAAGCCCTCGGCCTCCTGCCGGGTGAGGTGGACCAGCCGCATGGCGCGGAGCCGGAGCCCCGCCGCCTCGAACCGCTGGATCACCGCCCCCACGTGGCCCGCCTGGACCGCGTCAGGCTTCACCATCACGAGCGTCCGCTCCATGCCGCCCTCCGCCCCCTCGAGAACCGAAAAGCATTGAACCGCCAAGGCGCCAAGAATCGAGGTTCCAAAATATCACAATCTTGGCGTCCTTGGCGTCTTGGCGGTTGATCGTTTCCTACCGGCCCTTCCGGCGCTTCGCGGCGGGCCGCTTCGCACGGGCGGGCGCGGCGGACTTGCGCGCCGGCGCCCGACCCGCCCGCGCGGCCTTGAGGCCGGCCAGGACCTTGGCCATGGCGCGGCCCATCTCGGCCGGGCTCTTCACCACCGTGATGCCGGCGCGGCGCATGGCCGCCATCTTCTCGGCCGCCGTGCCGGTCCCCCCGGAGATGATCGCCCCGGCGTGCCCCATGCGCCGGCCCGGCGGCGCGGTCTGGCCGCACACGAAGCCCACCACCGGCTTGGTCATGTGGTCGCGCACGAAGGCCGCGGCCTCCTCCTCGGCGCTGCCGCCGATCTCCCCGATCATGAGCACGGCCTGCGTCTCGCGGTCGGCCTGGAACAGCGCCAGGGCGTCCACGAAGCTCGTGCCGACGATCGGGTCGCCGCCGATCCCCACGCAGGTGGACTGCCCGATGCCCTGGGCGGTCAGCTGCCACACCGCCTCGTAGGTGAGGGTGCCGCTCCGCGAGATGACGCCCACCCGCCCCGGCGCGTGGATGTGGCCGGGCATGATGCCCGCCTTGGCCTTCCCCGGCGAGATGATCCCCGGGCAGTTCGGGCCGATGAGCCGGGTGGGCCGGCCCCGCAGGGCGGCCGCCACCCGCACCATGTCCAGGGCCGGAATCCCCTCGGTGATGCAGACGATCAGTGCGATCCCGGCGTCGGCCGCCTCCAGGATGGCGTCGGCCGCCGCGGCCGGCGGCACGAAGATGAGCGAGGCGTTGGCCCCCTCCTCGCGCACGGCGGCGGCCACCCCGTTGTAGACCGGGATGCCCTCATGCACGATCCCGCCCTTCCCGGGCGTGACGCCCGCCACCACCGCCGTCCCGTAGTCCCGGCACGCCAGCGCGTGAAAGGTCCCCTCCCGGCCGGTGAGGCCCTGCACCAGCAGCCGGGTGCTGCGATCGATGAGGATGCTCATGAGGCCCCTCCGGGGCAGGCGGCTGAAGAAGGCCCACCTGCGGCGTTGCCCCGCCTCGGCACTCGCGGCGGCGTACCGCCAGTACGCCTGGACCCAGCTTCCCTGGGTACCCCGCCTCCGGCGTGGCGCCGTGCACCTGGGCCTTCTTGAGCGGCCTGGGAGAATGCGTCCGTTGGCATCCGACTAGGCCGCCGCCCGCGCGGCCCTGACCGCCTTGCGCGCCGCGTCCTGCATGTCGGTCGCCGTGATGAAGTTCAAGCCGGACTCCGCCAGCATGCGCCGGCCCAGCTCGACGTTGGTGCCCTCCATGCGCATGACGATGGGCAGGGTGACCCCCAGGCTGCGCACGGCCGCGATAACCCCCTCGGCCAGCCGGTCGCAGCGCAGGATGCCGCCGAAGATGTTGATCAGCACGGCCTTCACGTGCGGGTCGGAGATCAGGATGCGGAAGGCCTTCTCGATCTGCTCGGCGCTGGCCCCGCCGCCCACGTCCAGGAAGTTGGCCGGCTCGCCGCCGGCCAGCTTGACGATGTCCATGGTGGCCATGGCCAGGCCGGCCCCGTTCACCATGCAGCCCACGTTGCCGTCCAGCTTGATGTAGTTCAGGCGGTGCTTGGAGGCCTCCACCTCCAGCGGGGACTCCTCGTGGAGGTCGCGGAGCGCCGCCAGGTCGGGATGGCGCGGGAGTGCGCTGTCGTCGATGCCCAGCTTGGCGTCCAGCGCCAGCAGGCGGCCGTCCCCGGTGAGGACCAGGGGGTTGACCTCCGCCAGGGAGCAGTCGCTGGCCAGGAAGGCCTGGTAGAGCCGGCCCAGGAAGTCGCCCAGGCTCTTGACCAGGTCCCCGCTGAAGCCCAGCCCGAAGGCCAGCTTCCGGACGTGGAAGGGCTGCAGGCCGGTCGCCGGGTCCACGTGGGCCTTCAGGATGGCCTCCGGCCGCGTGCGGGCCACCTCCTCGATCTCCACGCCCCCGGCCGCCGAGGCCATGACCACGGGCAGCCCGGCCCGCCGGTCCACCAGGACGCCCAGGTACAGCTCCTGGCGGATGTCCGTGGCCTCCTCGACCAGGACGGCCCGCACGACCCGCCCCTCGGGCCCGGTCTGCGGCGTGACCAGGGTCATGCCCAGGATGGCGCCCGCGACCTGGCGGACCTCCTCCGGCGTGGCGGCGAGCTTCACCCCGCCCCCCTTGCCCCGCCCCCCGGCGTGGATCTGGGCCTTCACCACGACCCGGCCGCCCAGCTCGCCCGCGATGGCCACCGCCTCCTCGACGCTGGTGGCCACGCGGCCGCGCGGCACCGGCACCCCGAACCGCGCCAGGATGGCCTTGGCCTGGTACTCGTGGATCTTCATGGCGCCTCCGCTTCTCGGCTCCGGGCTCTCGGCTCTGGGCTCTCAGCCGCCCAGCAGCCGCTTCAGCATGAGCTTGGACGTCTCCCGCCCCATGGCGGCGATCGACTCGGTCAGCGGGATCTCCTTGGGACAGGCGTGCACGCAGTTCTGGGCGTTGGCGCAGTCCGCCAGGCCGCCCTCGCCCATGAGGGCCTCGAGCCGCTCGGCGGCCTGGAAGCGGCCGGTCGGGTGGATGTTGAAGAGGCGCACCTGCGAGATGGCCGCGGCGCCGATGTAGTTGGAGAGGGGCGTGAACTGCGGACACACCTCCATGCAGCAGCCGCAGGTGATGCAGCGGGACAGGCTGTAGGCCAGGGCGCTGGCGTCCGGGCCGATGCGCGGGCCGGGCCCCATGTAGTAGGTGCCGTCCAGGGGGATCCAGGCGCGCACCTTCTTGAAGGCGTTGAAGATGCGCTGGCGGTTGACCACCAGGTCGCGGACCAGCGGGAACTTGGTCATGGGCTCGAGCGTCACCACGTCGGGCAGGTCCTTCAGGAGCGCGCTGCAGGCCTGCCGCACCCGCCCGTTGATGATCATGGTGCAGGCGCCGCAGACCTCCTCCAGGCAGTTCGCCTCCCAGGCCGGGGGGCTCGTCCTGACGCCCGCGACCGTCACGGGGCGGCGCTGGATCTCCATCAGCGCCGAGATGACGTTGGTCATGGGACGGGCCTCGACGTCGAACTCCTCCCAGCGGGCCGGCCCCTCGGGCCCCTCCTGCCGCTTGATGCGGAACCGGACGATACGCGTCTGTGCCATGATCCCCCCCAGTGTCGCTTCGCTCCGTTCATGGCTCATGGCTCAGGGTTCTTGCCATCAGCCATGGGCGATGAGCTGTGAGCCCCTCAGTACTTCCGCGCCTCGGGCGTGAGCAGCGAGGTGTCCACCGGCGCATACCGGAACTCCGGGCCGTCCGGCGTCCAGGTGGCCAGGGTCGTCTTCAGCCACTGCGCGTCGTTGCGCTCCGGGAAGTCGGGCTTGTAGTGCGCCCCCCGGCTCTCGTCGCGCCGCAGGGCGCCCAGCGTGATCACGCGCGCCAGCTCCAGCATGTTCCGGAGCTGCCGGGTGAAGGAGACGGCCTGGTTGGACCAGCGGGCCGCGTCGTTCACGTCGATCCGCCGCCAGCGCTCCATGAGCCGCTGCAGCGTGTTGTCCGTGGCCTGGAGCTTGTCGTTGTACCGGACCACGGTGACGTTCTCGCTCATGAGCTCGCCCATCTCCTTGTGGATCACGAAGGGGTTCTCGCCGCCCGAGAGGCTCAGGATCCGCTCGTACGCCTCGGCCTGCCGCCGCCGCTCCGTCTCGAACAGGCTGGAGGGCAGCGCCTCGGCCGAGCGGTCCAGGGACTTCACGTAGCTCACCATGGCCGGCCCGCAGAGCATGCCACCGTAGAAGCAGGAGAGCAGCGAATTCGCCCCCAGCCGGTTGGCGCCGTGGTACTCGTAGTCGGCCTCGCCCACCGCGAACAGGCCCGGGATGTTCGTCTGCTGGTTGCGCGGGCTCCCCACCACGGGGTTGCCGGAGACGTCGGCCTCGTAGTCCACCCACAGCCCGCCCATCGAGTAGTGCACGCCCGGGAAGACCTTCATGGGCACCTTGCGCGGATCGTCGCCCACGAACTTCTCGTAGATCTCCAGGATCCCGCCCAGCTTCCGGTCCAGCGTCTCCCGGGGGATGTGGCTCACGTCCAGGTAGACCATGTCCTGCCCGTCCACCCCCAGCTTGAGGACCCGGCAGACGTAGAAGATCTCCCGCGAGGCGATGTCGCGCGGGACCAGGTTCTTGTACTTCGGGTACTTCTCCTCCAGGAAGTACCAGGGCTTGCCGTCGCGCGGCACCCAGACCCGGCCGCCCTCGCTCCTGGCCGACTCGCTCATCAGCCGGACCTTGTCCTCCCCGGGGATGGAGGTCGGATGCACCTGGATGAACTCGCCGTTCGCGTAGATGGCCCCCTGCTGGTAGGCCGCGGAGGCGGCCGAGCCGGTGCAGACCACCGAGTTCGTGCTCTTGCCGAAGATCATGCCCACGCCGCCCGTGGCCAGGCAGACCGCGTCGCCCGGGAAGGCGCGGACTTCCATGGTCCGGAGGTCCTGCGCCACGATGCCGCGGCAGACCCCCTCGCCGTCCTTCACCACCCCCAGGAACTCCCAGAACTCGAACTTCTCGACGAGCCCCATGGACTCGTAGCGCCGGACCTGCTCGTCCAGCGCGTACAGGAGCTGCTGGCCGGTGGTGGCGCCGGCGAAGGCGGTGCGGCTGTACAGCGTGCCGCCGAATCCCCGGAAGTCCAGGTGCCCCTCGGCCGTGCGGTTGAAGGGCACGCCCATCCGGTCCAGCAGGTACACGATGCCGGGCGCCGCCTCGCACATGCCCTTGCAGAGGGGCTGGTTGGCCAGGAAGTCGCCGCCCTTGACCGTCTCGTAGAAGTGGATGTGGGGGCTGTCGCCCTCGCCCTTGGTGTTCACGGCGGCGTTGATGCCGCCCTGGGCGCAGACCGAGTGCGACCGGCGCACGGGCACGAACGAGAAGAGCTGGCAGGGCGTCCCCGCCTCGGCCAGCTTGATCACGGTCATGAGCCCGGCCAGCCCGCCGCCCACCACGATGCTCTTGCGCTGCGCAGCCATGGGACCCCTCCCCTCACCGGAACGAAAACAGGATATGGATTCCAACCGCGCTCATGAAGAGGAAGACGGCGAGGCTCACGTAGGTCATGCCGCGCTGGGCGTGCGGACTGACCGTGATCCCCCACTTGAAGGCGAAGTTGAAGAGGCCGTTGGCGAAGTGGTAGCAGGCGGCCAGGATGCCCACGATGTAGATGACCTTCTCGTAGGTGGGCGCGAAGTAGCGAGCCATGTAGGCGTAGTCGATGTGCTGGCCGAAGAACAGCCCCTGCACCCGCGTGTTCCAGACGTGGTAGCTGATGTAGACGAGGAGCAGCACGCCCGTGACCCGCTGCAGCGTGTAGGCCACGTTGTGGTAGCGCGCGTGCAGGCCATTGGCCGGCCGCAGCGGGTCCCCCTCCGCCGTGATGAAGAGGCCGTAGATGCCGTGGAAGAGGAGCGGGCCGAAGACCAGGCCGATCTCCGCCACCGGCAGGTAGGGCAGGCCCAGGAGGAAGTTCACGTAGCGGTTGAAGGCCTCGGGACCGCGCGTGGCCCAGGCGTTGCCGAAGAAGTGCTCGATGAGGAAGACCCCGATCGGCAGGACGCCGGTCAGCGAGTGCAGCCGACGCAGATAGAAGTGCCGGATCTCCTCCTGCTTGCCCATGCCCCCCCTCCTGAGTGGGCCGGAGCGCCTCCCGCGCCCGTCCGGCCCGGCCGTTGATATTGCCGCAGCAGAGGGCGGAAGTCCAACGTTTCCGCCCCGCGAGACGCGCCTACGAGGCCCGCCGTGGCTTGAGCGGCGGCTTCGTGCCCGGCTGGGCCGCGGCCCGCGCCTCGGCGGCCCGCAGCGCCGCCTCCAGCGCCTCCTTCTGCCGGCCCAGCTCCTCGACCTGCCGCTTCAGCGCCTGGACGTCCGCGTTCTAGAGTTTGGTCTCCCCCACCGTGCGCTTCACGCTCTCCAGGCTCTTCTGCACGAGCGCGCGCTCCTCCTCCGAGAGGCGCAGCTCCAGGACGCGCTCCACGCCCCCGGCCCCGATGACGGCCGGCACGCCGAAGTAGTACCCCTGGACGCCGTACTCGCCCTCCAGGTAGGCGGCGCAGGGCAGCACGCGCTTCTGATCCTTGAGGTAGCTCTCGGCCATGCAGATGGCCGAGGCGGCCGGCGCGTAGTAGGCGCTGCCCGTCTTGTAGAGCGCCACCAGCTCGCCGCCGCCCTTGCGCGTGCGGTCCACGACCGCCTCGATGCGCTCCTTCGGCAGCAGTTCGGTCACGGGGATGCCGCCCACGCTGCAGCAGCGCACCAGCGGGACCATGTCGTCGCCGTGGCCGCCCAGCACGAACGCCGACACGTCCCGCACGGAGACGTCCAGCTCCCGGGCCACGAAGGTGCGGAAGCGGGCGGAGTCCAGCACGCCCGCCATGCCGACCACCCGCTGCTTGGGGAAGCCCGTCAGCCTGTAGAAGGCGTACACCATGGCGTCCAGCGGGTTGGACACCACGATGCAGAAGGCCTGCGGGCAGACGCGCTTCAGGTTCTGGGCCACGTCCGTGATGATGCGGACGTTGGTCCCCAGCAGGTCCTCGCGGCTCATGCCGGGCTTGCGCGGGATGCCGGCCGTGATGATGCACACGTCGGCACCCGCCAGGTCGTCGTACGATGCCGTCCCCGTCACCCGGGCATCGCATCCCGCCACCGGCAGGAGCTGGCTGATGTCCAGCGCCTTGCCCTGGGTGGGCCCTTCGGCGGCGGGAATGTCGAAGAGCAGGACGTCCCCCAGCTCCTTCTGCGCGGCCAGCAGGGCCAGGTTCCCGCCGATCTGCCCCGCGCCGATCAGCGCGATCTTCCGGCGTGCCATGCTCGCTCCCTCCTTCCGCCCTCACATGTGGGCCACGATGGCCTTCCCGAACTCCGAGCAGCTCACCTCGCGGGCGCCCTGCATGAGGCGCGCGAAGTCGTACGTGACGATCTTGTCCCCGATGGTGGCGGACATCGCGTCCGTGATGGTGCGGGCGGCCTCCGTCCAGCCGAGGTGCTCGAGCATCATGGCGCCCGAGAGGATGAGGGAGCCGGGATTCACCTTGTCCTGCCCCGCGTACTTGGGCGCGGTGCCGTGCGTGGCCTCGAACACGGCGTGGCCGGTGTCGTAGTTGATGTTGCCGCCCGGCGCGATCCCGATCCCGCCCACCTGGGCGGCCAGGGCGTCCGAGAGGTAGTCGCCGTTCAGGTTCATGGTGGCGATGACGTCGTACTCCGCCGGGCGGGTGAGGATCTGCTGGAGGAAGGCGTCGGCGATCACGTCCTTCACCAGGAGCTTCCCGCCCGGGCTTCCGCCGCAGTCGTCCCAGCCGACGGCCACGTCGGCGAACTCCTCCTGCACCAGCTCGTAGCCCCATCGCCGGAAGCCGCCCTCGGTGTACTTCATGATGTTGCCCTTGTGCACCAGGGTGAGGTTCCGCCGCTTGTGCTCGAGCGCGTAGCGGAGGGCGGCCCGCACCAGCCGCTTGGTGCCCTCGATGGAGACCGGCTTGATGCCCAGGCTGGACGTCTCGGGGAAGCGGATCTTCTTGACGCCCATCTCCCGCTGGAGGAAGGCGATCAGCTTCTGCGCCTCGGGGCTCTTGGCCTCCCACTCGATGCCGGCGTAGATGTCCTCGGTGTTCTCGCGGAAGACCACCATGTCCACCTGCTCCGGGTGCTTCACCGGAGAAGGCACGCCCTGGAACCAGCGCACGGGCCGGAGGCAGACGTACAGGTCCAGCATCTGGCGCACGGCCACGTTGATGGAGCGGAAGCCGCCGCCCACCGGCGTGGTGAGCGGCCCCTTGATGGCCACGCGGAACGTCTCGATGGCCTTGAGCGTCTCGTCCGGCAGCCAGATCTCCTTGCCGTAGACCTTGTTGGCCTTCTCCCCCGCGTAGACCTCGAACCAGGCGATGCGCCTCTTGCCGCCGTACGCCTTGGCCACCGCGGCGTCCATCACCCGCCGGGAGGCCGGCCAGATGTCCACGCCGGTCCCGTCGCCCTCGATGAACGGGATGATGGGCACGTCCGGGACGCGCACCTTCCCCCGCTCGAACGCGATCGCCTGCCCGTCCGCGGGCGGCACAAGCTTGACTGGCATCGCCATGAGATTCCCCTCCGGTGTGTCGGGCTGAGAGCGTGGTGCGGGCGCGCCGGGCGCGCGTCTGCAGGCACGGTGAAAGGAGTTTCTGGTAACACGAGCACCCGGAGGTGTCAAGGGGGATCACGCGGAGGCGCCGGGCCGCGGGGGCGAAGGGGCGCTCGGGCGGAACAAGTTCAAGACCCGCAGCGGCGCCGGGACGCGGAGGCGAAGGGGCGCGAAAGCCCGAAACCCGCCGCCCATCCGCCCCTGCGCCTTTTCGCCCGTGCGCCCCCGCGCCTTTTCGCCCCCGCGTCTCTGCGTCTCTTCAGAAGCCCAGCACCTGCCGCAGCCAGGGCAGGGCGAAGTAGACCACGAACGCCAGGGCCGTGGCCAGCAGCATGCCGTGGACCTGCGCCCCCTTCCCCCGGACGTACTTGATGAACGCGTAGGCGATGAAGCCGGCGCCGATGCCGTTGGTGATGCTGTAGGTGAAGGGCATGACCACCATGGCGAGCAGCGCCGGGAACCCCTCCTCGAAGTCCCCGAAGGGAATGTCGCGCACGATCGTGCACATGAGGAAGCCCACCAGGATGAGCGCGGGCGCCGTCGCCTGCGGCGGCACCACCCCGGCCAGGGGGGCGAAGAAGAGCGCCAGCAGGAACAGCACGCCCGTGACCAGGGAGGCGAGGCCCGTGCGGCCGCCCGCCGACACGCCGGCCGCGCTCTCGATGTAGGTGGTGGCGGAGCTGGCCGAGGAGAAGCCGCCGAAGACCGCGGCCAGCGAGTCGACCAGGAGGACCCGGCTCAGGCGCGGCAGCCGGCCCTGCTCATCCAGCCAGCCCCCCTCCCCGCCGACGCCGATCACGGTGCCCATGGTGTCGAAGAAGTCGGCCAGCATGATCGAGAAGACGGCCATGAGGGCCGCGATGGGGCCCGCGCGCCAGAACACGGAGAAGTCCAAGCCCTTTCCCACGTTGGAGAAATCCGGCCAGCCCACGATCTGCGCCGGGATGACCGCCACGCCGGGGAGGGTGAAGGCCGTGTAGCCGCTGGCGGCGTTCACGGCGATGGCCACCAGGGTGGTCACCAGGATCCCGAGCAGCAGCGCCCCGCGCACCTCCAGCGCCACCAGCGTGACCATGAGGAAGAGCCCCAGGATCGTGACGAGCACCGGGAGCGAGGTGAGATCGCCCAGCATCACGGGAATGCCCTGCCCCTGCTTGACCAGCCCGCCCGTGTACAGCCCGATGAAGAGGATGAAGAGCCCGATGCCCACGCCGATGGCGCGCTTCAGGGAGAGCGGGATGGCGTTCATCACCTGCTCCCGGAACCCGGTGAGCACGAGCAGCGTGATGATCAGCCCCTCGAGGAAGATCACCCCCATGGCGGCCTGCCAGGGGAGCTTCATGCCGGCGATGAGCTGGAACGCCACGACGGCGTTGAGCCCCATGCCGGAGGCCACGGCGAACGGGTAGTTGGTGGCCAGGCCCATGAGGATGGTCATGACGCCGGCCACCAGGCAGGTCGAGGCCAGCGTGGGCCCGAAGCCCGGCCCGAGCCCCTGCAGCTCCTTGATGCCCGCGAAGTTCAGGATGGCGGGGTTCACGAAGATGATGTAGGCCATGACCATGAAGGTGGTCAGGCCCGCCAGGACCTCGGTCCCCACCGTCGTGCCCCGCTCCCGCAGGTCGAACCAGCGCTCGAGCATCGTCGCCTCCCATGAGAACCAACGACCGTTCCGCGTCGCCCGTTCCGCGTTGCCCGTGCCACGCGGAACGCCGAACCCAGAACGTTTCTAGGCGAGCAGTTCGTCCGCGAGGCGCAGAGCCGCCTCCACCACGTCCGGCACCTGGCGGCCCGGGAACGTCCAGTCGCCGAGCGCCGCGATGCCCGGCCAGCCCGTCCGGGGTGAGCGCCCGCGCCGGCCCAGCCACTCGGGCGCCTCGACCGCGTAGCGGGCGGCCGCCTCCGGCCGTCCCCAGTGCGCCGCCGCCTCGGCCGGCGCGACCGGCTCGCACAGCGCCGCCACGTCCGCCACGCCGGGGACGACCCCGTCCAGCGCGCGCAGCATGGACCGCGGGAAGTCGGGCCGCCCGCCGGGGGGCACGAAGCGGGCCAGCGCGAGCGGCCGCAGCTCTCCGGGCGCGTCCGGCTGCCGGGCGTGCAGGACGATGCAGTTCTCCCCGCAGGCGGGCCGGCCGGCGTCCGGAATGCAGAAGCAGTGCTCGCCCAGCTCGGACGGCAGGTACTCGCCCGGCACGGCCACGAGCAGCATCTCGGCCACGTGGCTGGCCGGCCAGGCGCCCTCCAGCGGGCTCGCCGGCTGCCAGGAGCGCCGGGGCGGGAGCAGCCGCCGCAGATCGGCGGGCGCCACCGCGCCGACGACCCGCCGCGCCCGGAGCGTCTCGCCCTGCCGCGTCGCGAGCGCGATCGTCCCGCCCCGCTCCGGCGTGAGCTGCAGGACCTCGGTCCCCAGCCGCAGCCGCCCCCCATCGGTCTCCAGATCGGCTTGCAGGACCCGGGCGAGGCTGCCGCCCGCGGTCGTGGCCGCGCGGCCGCGGAAGGCGCCCAGCGCCAGGGCGGCCTCGAGGGTCGTGCACTCGCCGGCGTCCCGCACGAGGGTGTACCAGAGGAGCGCCTCCAGCACCCGCTGGCCGACCGGGCCCAGGCCGTGCCGGCCGAGCGTCGCGCGGAAGGTCGTGCCGGACGCCTGGCGAACCGCCGGCTCGCGGAAGGTGAGGAGGCGCCAGGCGCGGAGCCGCTCGCCCCAGCGCGCCGGCGGCAGCGCGGGCAGCTCCGCCAGCAGCCGCTCCCGGGCGGCCTGCAGGCTCTCCAGCTCTCCCCAGACGGCCTGCCAGGCGGCCGCCTCGGCCGGGGCCTCCCGCGCGATCTCCGCCTGCCACTGTCCGGGGTCCGCGGCGAAGCTGAGCCGGTGGCGGGGCAGCGCCACCTGGACGACGGGGTCGAGCGGCCGGAGGGGCAGCTCGATCGCCAGGCGCCGCGCCAGCTCCGCCAGCGGCCCCTGCGAGCCCGCCCGCAGCAGCAGGCTCGCCCCGACGTCGAACGGCAGGTCCTTGCGGAGGAGCGGCCGGCAGACCCCGCCCGGCGCCGGGGAGCGCTCGAGCACGACCACGCTCTTGCCCGCGCGGGCGGCCAGGCAGCCGAAGGCCAGCCCGGCCAGCCCGGCCCCGATCACGGCCACGTCCACGGGCCCGGCCGGCGCGGCGGGCGCCGGCAGGGGCGCCGCCTGCGGCGCGGGCGCGGGAGGGTCGGCCGGGGGCAGGGGCAGGACCTCCTGCACCCCCGCCTCCCCCTGCCGCGCCGCCGCCGGCCCGCCTGCTTCCGCTGGCATGCTCGCCTCACTCCCGCCCGCGCACGGCGAGCCGGATGGGCGTCCCCGTGAACGGGTAGGCCCGGCGAATGGCGTTTTCCAGGTAGCGCAAGTAGGAGAAGTGCAGGCCGTGCCGGGCCGAGGTGAAGCAGACGAAGGTCGGGGGCCTCACGCCGGTCTGCGTGACGTAGCGGATCTTCACCGGCCGGCCGCGCTCCGCCGGGGGCGGGCGGCGCGCCACGGCGGCCGCCACCACCTCGTTCAGCTCGGGTGTCGGGACGCGGCGCTCGCGCTCGGCCGCGGCGGTGTCCACCAGCCGGAAGAGCGACGGGACGCGCGCGCCGGTGAGGGCCGAGACGAACGCCACGCTGGCGTATTCCAGGTACTTGAATTTCTCGCGGATGGCCCGGCCCACCTCCTCGGCCGCGGAGGCGTCCCCGGCGCGGAGATCCCACTTGTTCACGGCGATCACCACCCCGCAGCCGGCCTCGTGCGCCTCCCCGCCCACCCTGGTGTCCTGGGCGGTCACGCCCTCGGCCCCGTCGAGCAAGAGGATGGCCACGTCGGCCCGCCGCAGGGCGGCCAGCGCCCGGGAGACGCTGTAGCGCTCCACCGAGCGCCCCAGGCGCCCCTGGGCCCGGATCCCCGCGGTGTCCACCAGGACGTAGTGCTGGCCCTGGTAGACGAAGGGCGTGTCCACGGCGTCCCGGGTGGTGCCCGGCTCCGGGCTCACCAGGACGCGCTCCATGCCCAGGATGCGGTTCACCAGCGACGACTTGCCGACGTTGGGCCGCCCCACGATGGCCACGGTGACCGTGCGCCGCTCCGGGGCCTCGGCCGGCTCGCCCGGGAACAGCTCCAGGAGCGCGTCCAGCAGGTCCCCCGTGCCGTGGCCGCCCTCCGCCGAGAGCGGCATGACCTGGGCGAAGCCCAGGCGGTGGAAATCGGCGGTGAGCGGCTCCTGCGCCGGACTGTCCACCTTGTTCACCACCAGGAAGATGGGGCGGGCGGCGGCGCCGCGCAGGTAGCGGGCGATCTCCTCATCCACCGGGGTGAGGCCGGCCTTGCCGTCCACCAGCAAGCAGATGGCGTCCGCTTCCGCCACCGCCTGCTCGGCCTGCGTCCGCACGGCGGCCGGCATGCCGACCCCGTCCGGCTCGAACCCGCCCGTGTCCACCAGGACGAACTTCCGGCCCCGCCACTCCCCCTCGCCGTACAGCCGGTCGCGCGTGACGCCCGGCATGTCGTCCACGATGGCGCGGCGGCCGCCCAGCAGCCGGTTGAACAGGGTGGATTTGCCCACGTTGGGCCGGCCAACGATGGCAATGACGGGGATCGCCACGGAGCCTCCTCGGCCTGACTTGTACCACAGAACCCCGCGAGATACCAAGCCCGCCGCCCGCGCACAGAACCAGGACGTGAACCGCCGAGACGCCGAGGCCGCAGAGGAGACCCAACCCGAAGGCTCCCTGCGCCCCTCTGGGCCTCCGCGTCTCTGCGGTGCGGATGCGTTATGTCGTCAGGCGGGCGAGCCAGAAGGTGCCCACGAGGAGCAGGATGAAGGCCAGGGTGAGGCGCGTCTCGGACCAGCCGAGGCGCTTGACGTCCAGGGGGGCGTGGCGGGCGCGCAGCCCCGCGGCCGCGCGCCAGAGCGCGGGCGCGAAGGCCAGGAGGACGGCGGCCGGGACCAGCCGGGCGACCACCAGGGCGGGGACCAGGAGCAGCAGGGCCAGATGGTAGGCCAGGCAGGGCCGGAAGGCGGCGCTTCGCGCCCGCCCCGTGCGGCGCGCCAGCATCTCCTGGATCCGCATCCGGACGTAGAAGATGCCGCTGGCGAAGAAGAGCGCGAGGAGCAGCCAGAGCAGGAGGCCTGCGGGCTCGAACCGGCCGAGGGTCACGGCGTGGGCCACGGGTCCGCCCATGGAGAGCGCGGCCACGCCCGAGAGCTCCGCGGGGAGCGACCGCTCGTCGCGCCCGCGGAGCAGGAACAGCCGGAGCCCCAGGAATGCCGCGGCGGCGGCGGCGAAGGGCACCAGGAAATGCATGCGGAAGACCGCCACCAGCGGTACGAGCGCCGCGCCGGCGACCAGCGCATACACCAGCAGCCAGGCCGCCGCCTGCCGGCGCCTGGCGCCCGCGACCCCGCGCGACAGGACCGCCAGCGGACCGTTGGCGAAGGCCAGGGCCGTGATGCCGAGGAGCAGCAGGAGCGTGGGCAGGCCGGGCGCACCCGCCACCCCCGTCCCCGCCAGGAAGGCGCCGTAGAGCACCGCCCACGCGCCGTGCTCCCGCGGAACGATGGGCTTGCCGACTCCCTTCATTTCCGTGCACACGGCCGCAGAGACGCTGGGGCGCCTCCGCGCCTTTCCGCCTCTGCGCCTCCGCGCCTCGGCAGCCTCACGCCTGGCTGCCGCCGGCCCGTGCCCGCCGCGCCGCGCGGCGGGCCACCCGCAGGCCCACCCGCACGCCGTGCCGCACCGCCTTCGCCTCGATGGCCGCGCGCCGCAGCACCTCGCGCCCGCTCGCCCGCACGGTGGGCGCCAGCCGCTCCGCCTCGGCCAGGAGGCCGCGGACGCGATCCAGGGCGCCGTGCCCCGCCTCCACGGCGCGGCCCAGGCCGTCCAGCGCCGTCTGCCCCGCGCGCCGCAGGCCCTCGGTCTCGCGCTCCACGTCGGCGAGCAGGCCGTCCAGCGCCGTCCG
>JBHGAX010000139.1:0-9837 GCA_041946635.1 Methylomirabilales bacterium (SeqCode) | reverse complement strand
CCTCCGGACCGCCGCGCCCGCCGCAGTGTAGAGATCCTCTACAGATGAATGCGAGCCTGGACAATCGGCCGGAATGCCTATTGACATCTCCCCTCCTCCACGGCTAGCAATGGGCCACGCTCGCGGCAAGAGCTTCCCTCATCGTCCAGGAGCGGGGAGATGAACGAGGGGCTCGCGTCCGGGATCCGCATCGCCTGCCGTCACGGCGCCCACCGCGCCGCCGGCAGCGCCGCGCGGCGCGCCGCACCGCTCCCGCCCCTCTCGCCTTCCTCCCGATCCCTCCCGCCATCTCGTGCTCGCTGCGGCCTGGCCGCCGCCATCGCCGTCGTCCCGCGTGGGGCGGAGCGCCGGCCGCGCGCGATCGGTTTTTTGTTTGCGGGCCGCGGTCTGACCATCAGGCCGCGCGCCCTCACCCAGACAGCCGCGCGTCCACCCCGGGGAGATGCGACATGAGCGACGACACGGCGAAGGGCAACGGCAATGGCGGCCCGCCGCGCATCGGCGTCTTCGTCTGCCACTGCGGCGGCAACATCGCCGACGTGGTGGACGTGAAGCGGGTCGCGGAGGAGATCGGCCGCCTGCCGGGCGTCGTGCTCTCCACCACCCACATGTTCGTCTGCTCGGACCCCGGCCAGGCGCTGGTGGAGCAGAAGATCAAGGAGCTGAGCCTCAACCGGGTGATCGTGGCCGCCTGCTCCCCCAGCCTGCACGAGCTGACCTTCCGCCGGACCGTGGCGCGGGCCGGCCTGAACTCGTACCTCTTCGAGCACGTGAACATCCGCGAGCAGGTCTCCTGGGTGGTGGAGGACAAGGCCCTGGCCACGCAGAAGGCGGTGCGCCTCATCCGGGCCGCCGTGGCGCGCGTCCCGCACCTCGTCCCGCTCCTCAAGCGCCGCATCCCCATCCACCCCTCGGCGCTGGTGATCGGCGGCGGGATCGCCGGGCTGACCGCGGCGCGCTACCTGGCCAACCGCGGGATCCCGGTCACGCTCCTCGAGTCGAGCCCCTTCCTGGGCGGGCGCATGGCGCAGCTCTCCGGCCTGTTCCCCACGGGGCGGCAGGCGCGCGAGCTGATGCGGCCGGTCCTGGCCGACGTGATGAACAACCCCAACGTCACCATCCACACGAACGCCGAGCTGCTGCACTCCTCGGGGTTCATCGGCGACTTCCGCACCACCGTGCGGCTCCACCCGCGCGGCGTCTCGCCCACCGCCCTGAACGTGGCGGGGGCCATCGCCGCCTGTCCCGAGGAGGCGCCGAACGAGTTCGACTTCGAGCTGACGCGCCGGAAGGCCATCTACCAGCCCCACGAGGGCGCCGTGCCGGCCACCGCGGCCATCGACTGGAAGACCTGCACCAAGTGCGGCAAGTGCGTCGAGGCCGTGGGGGGGCGGGGCATCAGCCTGACGGAGGAGCCCAAGGACATCGAGATCACCTCGGGCGTCGTCCTGATGGCCGTGGGGCTGGACCTGTACCGCCCGCGGCGCGGGGAGTACGGCTGGGGCGAGTTCCCCGAGGTCATCAGCCTGGCCCAGCTCAACCGCCTGCTCGACCCGGACGGCCCCACGGGCGGGCGGCTGATCGTGAACGGCAAGCCGGTGCGGCGCATCGGCTTCATGCACTGCGTGGGCAGCATGCAGCGGCGGGGGCTCCACCCCCCGGCGCCGGACGGCAAGATCAACGACTACTGCAGCCGCGTCTGCTGCACGGCCTGCCTGCACGCCGAGACCGAGCTGAAGGCCCGCTACCCCCGCCTGCACGTCTACGACTTCCACGAGGACATCCGGACCTACGGCCGCTGGCACGAGGACTACTACACCCGGGCCAGCGAGCAGGCGGTGGCCTTCATCCGCTTCAACCCCAGGCAGCCGCCGCGGGTGGAGCGCGACCCCCGGGGCGAGGCCCCGCTCGTGGTCCGGACCGTGGACCGGCTGACCTTCAACGAGGAGCTGGAGGTGCCCCTGGACGCCCTGGTCCTGGCCCAGGGCCTGGTGGCCCGCAACATGGAGCGGCTCATCGACCTCTTCCGCTGCTCGGTGGGCCCGGACCGCTTCCTGCTCGAGGTGCACCCCAAGCTCCGCCCGGTCGAGCTGGCGGCCCTCGGCCTGTTCCTGGCCGGCTCGGTCCAGGGCCCCATGGATACCGTGGAGTCCACGGCCGGCGCCGCGGCGGCCGCTGCGAAGGCGGCGGGCATCATCTCGCAGCAGTCCATCGAGCTGGACCCGTTCATCGCCAAGGTGGACGAGGCGCTCTGCAGCGGCTGCAAGGTCTGCCTGGGGGCCTGCGCCTACGAGGCCATCTCCCGGGACGAGGCCAAGAAGGTGGCGGTGGTCAACGAGGCGCTCTGCACGGGCTGCGGCACGTGCGTGGCCACCTGCCCCTGCAACGCCATCACCCAGTTCGGCTTCAGCGACGCGCAGGTGAAGTCCGAGGTGCTGGCCCTGCTCGGCAAGCTGCCCGCGCCGGCCGCGGCCGGAGTGTGATTGCCACCACGAAGGACACGAAGAGCACGAAGGGAAAGCCTTTCCCGTTCTTTCCGAGACTTCGTGACCTTCGTGTCCTTCGTGGTGAAGATGTTCTTGGTGAGTCGCCAGCAAGGGGGTGGAGATGAGCCAGGTCGCTGCCGCCGCCGCACCCCAGGCCGCCGAGGCGCCGGCCGCCTGGGAGCCGCGCATCATCGGCTTCCTGTGCTACTGGTGCTCCTACACCGGAGCGGACAGCGCCGGCACCGCCCGCATGAAGTACCCGCCCAACGTGGACATCGTGAAGGTGATGTGCTCGGGCCGCATCGACCCCGAGCTGATCGCCACGGCCTTCGCCAACGGGGCCGACGGGGTGATGGTCCTGGGCTGCCACATCGGGGACTGCCACTACATCTCGGGCAACCACAAGACCATGGTGCGCATGCCCCTGGTCCGCCGGCTGCTCGCCGACCTGGGCATCGAGCCCGCCCGCTTCCGCCACGAGTGGGTGAGCGCCGCCGAGGGCGAGAAGTTCAGCAAGCTGGTCACCGAGATGACCGAGCAGGTCCGGGCGCTCGGCCCGCTGGACTGGCCGTCCCTCCTGCACGAGCGGGGGGTCGGCCACGGCGCGGACCTGCCGGCCTGGGGAGAGTGACCATGGCCAACGGCACCGACGGCAAGCTGAAGGTCGGGATGTACTGGGCCGCGAGCTGCGGGGGCTGCGACATCTCGCTGCTCGAGATCGGGCCCCGCATCCTGGATCTCATCCAGATCGCGGACGTGGTGCTCTGGCCCTGCGCGGCCGACTTCAAGTACGCGGACGTGGCCGGCTACCCGGACGGCCACATGGACGTCTGCTTCGTCAACGGCGGCGTGCGGAACAGCGAGCAGGAGGAGATCGCGCGGCTGATCCGCAAGAAGAGCAAGACGCTCATCGCCTACGGCGCCTGCGCCGCGGGCGGCGGCATCCCGGCCCTGGCCAACCTGACGACCGAGGCGGAGATCTTCGACCGCGCCTACCACGACAACCCCTCCCTGGACAACCCGCAGGGCCTGGAGCCCGAGCCCCTCCACGTGACGCCCGTGGGCGAGCTGGAGATCCCCGAGCTGTACCCGGCGGTGCTCCGCCTGCGGGACATCGTCCCCGTGGACTACGAGCTGCCGGGCTGCCCGCCCCAGGCCGATCGCGTCTGGGAGGCCATCCAGGCCGTGGTGAGCGGCGCGGTGCCGCCCCGCAACGCGGCGGTGAAGGTCGGCTGCACGGACCGCACGGTGTGCGACGAGTGCGCGCGTGAGAAGCGGCAGGTGAAGATCGCCGCCTTCCGGCGCCACCACCAGGTGCGCCCGGAGCCCGGCTGGTGCCTGCTGGAGCAGGGGCTCCTGTGCCTGGGGCCGGCCACGCGCGGGGGCTGCGGCGCCCTCTGCCTGAAGGCCGACATGCCGTGCGAGGGCTGCTACGGCCCGCCGGCGGCCTCCGAGGATCAGGCGGCCGCCATGATCGGCGCCCTGGGCCCGCTCCTGGCGGCGACCGACGAGGCGCAGGCCCAGGCGACGGTCGCCCAGATCCCGGATCCGGCGGGCACGTTCTATCGCTTCGGACTGGCGTCCGGGTTCTTCAAGGTCGCCAAGTGAGCGGGGCGGGAGGGCACGCATGACGAGTCCACATGCCACCACGGCCGAGGGCTACCGCCGGATCAGCATCGATCCCGTCACCCGGCTGGAGGGCCACGGCAAGATCGACATCTTCCTGGACCGGGACGGCAACGTGGCCGAGTGCTTCTTCCAGGTGCCCGAGCTGCGCGGCTTCGAGCGGTTCTGCGAGGGGCGCCCCGTGGAGGAGCTGCCGCGCATCACGCCCCGCATCTGCGGGGTCTGCCCCGAGGCGCACATGATGGCCTCCGCCAAGGCCTGCGATGCCGTCTACGGGGCGGAGCTGCCGCTCACGGCCCGGCTCCTGCGCGAGCTGCAGTACAACATCTTCTACGTCACCGACCACGCCACCCACTTCTACGCGCTGGGCGCGCCGGACTTCGTGATGGGGCCGACCAGCCCCCCGGCCACCCGCAACCTGATCGGGGTCATCGGCAAGGTCGGCCTGCAGATCGGCGGCGAGGTCATCAAGTGCCGGGCCTGGGGCCACGAGGCGGCGGCCATCTTCGGCGGCAAGCCGGTGAACCCCGCCAACGCCATCCCGGGCGGGATGAGCAAGGGGCTCTCCAGGGAGGAGTGCGCCCGGCTGCAGGAGATCACCACGTTCATGGTGGAGTTCGGCAAGTTCACGCTGCGGCTGCTGCACGACGTCGTCCTGGCGAACCAGGAGTACGTGGACCTCATCCTGCACGGCCCCTACTACCACGAGACGTACTCCATGGGGCTGGTGGACGACCAGAACAAGGTGAACTTCTACGACGGGAAGGTCCGGGTGGTGGATCCCCGGGGGCGGGAGCTCTGCAAGTACAGCCCGGCGGAGTACACCCAGCACGTGGCCGAGCGCGTCGAGCCCTGGACCTACCTGAAGTTCCCCTACCTGAAGGCCGTCGGCTGGAAGGGCTTCGTGGGCGGCATGGACTCCGGGGTGTACCGGGCCACGCCGCAGGCCCGCCTGAACGCGGCCGACGGGATGAACAGCCCGCTCGCCCAGGCCGCCTACGAGGAGTACTTCGAGACGCTCACCGGCGACCGGAGCGGCCGGACGCCGGTCCACCACACGCTGGCCATCCACTGGGCCCGCGTGATCGAGCTCCTGAACGCCGCCGAGCGGGCGCAGGAGCTGGTGTGGCACCCGGCCATCGCGGACCCGGAGCACTACCGGGTCGTGTGCGACAAGACGCCCAGCGAGGGCGTGGGCATCGTGGAGGCCCCCCGCGGGACGCTCACCCACCACTACGTCACCGACGAGCGGGGCATCGTGAAGCGGGCCAACCTCATCGTGGGCACGACCAACAACCACGCGGCCATCTGCATGTCCATCAAGCAGGCGGCCCAGGGACTCATCAAGCAGGGCGTCGAGGTGTCCGAGGGCGTGCTGAACCTGGTGGAGATGGCCTTCCGCGCCTACGACCCCTGCTTCGGCTGCGCGACGCACAGCCTGCCGGGCCGCATGCCCCTCAGCCTGCGGGTGCGCGACGCGGACGGCAATGTCCTCAGCCAGCGGACACGGGAGTGAGCCGAATGCCGCCTCACGCAGAGGCGCAGAGACGCAGGGGATGGGACTGACTTCGCGTTCGCCCCGAGCGTAGCGGGGAGACAGCCAGCATGGCGACCATCAAGGGGCACTACGACGGCGTGGTGATCGGCGGCGGCATCGCCGGCATGCAGGCCGCGCTGGACCTGGCGGGCCAGGGCTTCGAGGTGCTCCTGGTCGAGCGGCAGCCGTCCATCGGCGGCATCATGGTGGGCCTGAACAAGGTCTTCCCCACCCTGGACTGCTCCAGCTGCATCTGCACGCCCCGCATGGCGGAGGTCGCGCACCACCCGCGCATCACCCTCCTCACCTACACCGAGGTCCGGCAGGTGGAGGCGACCAGCCCGGGCTTCCGCGTCGCGCTCACCAAGAAGCCCCGCTACGTCGTCGAGGAGAACTGCATCGGCTGCAGCCTGTGCGAGCTGGCCTGCGACGTCTACGTCAAGCACGAGTTCGACCACGGCCTGGGGGCGCGGCGCGCCATCTACATCCCGCACGCCAACGCCATCCCGCAGGTGGCGGTCCTGGACCCGGCCCACTGCGTCTTCGACGGCAACTGCGCCAAGGCCTGCCCCAAGGACTGCATCGACTTCTCCCAGATGCCGGAGGAGCTCACGGTCCAGGCCGGGGCGGTGATCGTGGCCAGCGGCCTGCAGACCACCCCCATGGACGCCAAGAAGGAGTACGGCGGCGGCCGCTACCTCAACGTGATGAACCCGCTGGCCATGGAGCGCGTCCAGTCCTCGAACGGTCCCTTCGGCCACGTGCTGCGCCCCTCGGACGGCAAGGTCCCGCGCGCCATCGCCTACGTGCAGTGCGCCGGGAGCCGCGATGCCTCCATCGGCGTCCCCTACTGCTCCCGCGTCTGCTGCATGTACGCGCTGAAGCAGGCCATCATGATCAAGCACGAGCTGCACGAGGCCGAGATCACCATCTACCACATGGACATCCGGGCCTTCGGCAAGGGCTACGAGCACTTCTACCGGCGCGCCGTTGCCGAGGGCATCCGGGTGGTCAAGGCCAAGGTCGCCAAGATCACGGAGACCGAGTCGCGCGACCTGATCCTGCGCGTGGAGCTGATCGACGAGGGCGGGCGGGTGGCCGAGAACCGCCACGACCTGGTGGTGCTCAGCCAGGGCACGATCCCCGCCTGGCACCCGGGCGGCGCCCTGCCCATCGAGGAGGCGCGCGACGGCTTCTTCGAGGTGCCCGAGCTGGCCACCCGGCCGGCCCGCAGCACGGTGGACGGGATCTTCCTGGCCGGCGTGGCCACCGGGCCGAAGGACATCCCGGATTCCATCGTGGAGGCCGGCGCGGCCGCCATGGAGGCCGCCATGTACCTGGACCGGACGCGGGCCGCCCGGCCGGCGGCCCGCTGAGCGGCCTGCCGGAAGGCTTTTCCACGGAGGAGAACCATGGAGCCGAAGAAGCCGCCGGAGTGGCGCGAGGCCCTGAAGGGCTTCCGCGAGCGGATGGGCGGGCTGACGGAGGCCCGGAAAGCCTACGCCAAGGCCGACCGCGAGACCCGCAAGGCGGTCCGGGAGGCGCTGCGGGCGGGTGCGAAGACCGTCCCGGCCATCGCGGCGGAGACCGGGGTGCCCAGCCAGGACGTGCTCTGGCACCTGATGGCCCTGCGCCGCTACGGCGAGCTGGCCGAGGCCGGGCGGGCCGGCGACTACTTCCTGTACGCCTTGAAGGAGCGCGAGCGATGAGCGTGCGGGTGGATCCGGGCCTCGTCGAGGAGCTGCGCGCGTTCGGCGGCGAGACCGCCTCGCGGTGCTTCAACTGCGGCAATTGCACGGCCGTCTGCAGCCTGTCGGGCGGCGAGCGCGGCGCCACCTTCCCGCGCCGCTTCATCCGCTACGTGCAGCTCGGCCTGGCCGAGAAGATGGACGCCTCGGTGGATCCCTGGCTCTGCTACTACTGCGGCGACTGCTCGAACACCTGTCCCCGCGACGCCCAGCCGGGGAACCTCATGATGGCCAGCCGGCGCTGGCTCACCAGCCGCTACGACTGGACGGGCCTCAGCAAGCTGATGTACCGGCGGCCGCTGGCGGAGCTCCTGGCGCTGGCCGTGGTGGCGGCCGTGGTGCTGCTGCTGTTCACCCTGCCGGAGGGCTTCGGCTTCCGCCTGCTGGCCGGGCACCCCGAGGCCCGGGGCAGCGTGAACCTCGCCTACTTCGCCCCCAAGGGCATCGTCCACTGGGGCGACATGGCCCTGGCCGCCCTCCTGGGCGTGCTGCTCCTCAGCAACGCGGCGCGGATGCTGGCCTTCAACCTGCCGCGCATCCAGGCGCCGCTCTGGGCGTACGTGGCCGAGCTCAAGCAGCTCGTGATCCACGGCCTCACCCAGAAGCGCTGGCGCTGCTGCGAGCCGGACGCCACCCGGCACTGGCTCCGCCACCTGCTGCTGGTCACGGGCTACGGCACCATGTTCGCCCTCGTCGTGGTCTTCCTCCACTGGTTCCAGGTGGAGGACGCCTCGTTCCACTGGACCGCCCTGCTGGGCTACTACAGCACGCTGGTGCTGCTCGGGGCGACGCTGTGGATCAGCCGCGATCGCCTGGCCAAGCGGGAGCAGATCCACCGGCACAGCGACCTGTCCGACTGGCTCTTCGTGGTGCTCCTGTTCCTCACCAGCCTGACGGGCATCCTCCTCCACCTCTTCCGGCTGGCGGACATGCCCATGCCCACGTACGTGATGTACGTGGTCCACCTCATGATCGCGGTGCCCATGCTGGTCGTGGAGGTGCCCTTCAGCAAGTGGTCGCACCTGCTCTACCGCCCGCTGGCCCTCTACCTGGAGGCCGTCCAGGCGCGCGCGCTGGCCCAGGCGCCGCAGCCGGCGCCGCTGGCCCCGACGCCGGCCCAGGCCTGACGGCCCACGAAGCCGAAATCCCCCAGGGGGAGGAGCCTCGCGCGGAGCCATCACCCATGCCCTCTCCAGCCCCGCCCCCTGGCCGCACGGTCGTCCTCGGCCTCGGCAATGCCTTGCTCCGGGATGACGGCGTGGGCCTCGCCGTGGCGGGCGAGGTCCGTCGCCTGCTGCACGCCTCCCCGATCCCCGGCGTGGACGTGCTCGCCAGCGCGCGCGCCGGGTTCGAGCTGATCGACCTGCTGCAGGGCTATGCCCGGGCGCTCATCGTGGACTGCCTCGTGCTGCCCGAGCCGACGCCTGGCCGCGTCCGGCGCCTGAGCGTCGAGGACGTCTCGGGCAGCGCCCGCCTGGTGGACGCGCACGGCCTGGGCGTCGCCCAGGCGCTCGCCCTCGCAGAGCGCCTCGGCATCCCGATGCCCGCCCGGGTCGAGGTCTTCGGCGTGGAGGCGGCCGACGCCCAGACATTCGAGGAGGCCCTCACGCCCGCCGTGGCGGCCGCGGTCGGCCCCCTGGCCCGCGAGATCCACGCCCGGCTCCTGGCGCAGGCGCCCGGCGACGAGGTCCCGGACGGCGACGAGTTCGCGAAGCGACGCAGTTTGTTCGCGCCGCCCGATTGATCGAACCCACAGGAGGACCGCATGGCCAAGATCGCCCGGAAGCCCGGCAATTTTCTCTTCCCCCTGCCGCCCTGCCTCGTCACCTGCGGCCCGCCGGAGCGGCCGAACATCATCACGCTGACCTGGGCCGGCTCGCTCTGCTCGGAGCCGCCCGTCATGGGCATCAGCATCCGTCCCTCCCGCCACTCCCACCCGCTGGTGAAGCAGGCCGGCGAGTTCGTGATCAACGTGCCGACCGTGGCGATGCTGCAGGCCGTGGACTACTGCGGCAACGTCTCGGGCAAGGACGTGAACAAGTTCTCCGAGATGCGGCTCACGCCCGTGCGCGCGGCGGTCGTGAAGACCGCGATGATCGCGGAGTGCCCGGTGAGCCTGGAATGCCGGACCGTGCAGGTCGTGACGCTCGGGTCGCACGACCTCTTCCTGGGCGAGGTGGTCGCCGCGCATGTGGAGGAAGCGGCGCTGGATGCGCAGGGGGAGATCGACCTCGGGCGGGTCAATCCCATCGCCTACGGAAGCCACGGCTACTGGAGCCTGGGGCGGTTCCTGGAGCGGCAGGGGTTCGCAAAGCCGAGATAGATGAAGAACCTACTTCGGGCCCATCTGCCGGTCGTTCGTCATTCCGGCGAAGGCCGGCATCCAGGCCTTGCCGCCTCTCGATCCAACTGGACCCCGGCTTTCGCCGGGGTGACGGGA
>JBHGAX010000138.1:0-9873 GCA_041946635.1 Methylomirabilales bacterium (SeqCode) | reverse complement strand
TCGGACCTCGGACTTCGGACCTCGGACTTCGGACCTCGGACTTCGGACCTCGCACCTCGCACCTCCCTCAGTCCAGCTGGTACTGCAGCTCGAACAGGCGGCGGTAGAGACCGCCCTGGGCGAGGAGCGCCTCGTGCGTGCCTTCCTCGCGCACGCGGCCCTTGTGGATGACCAGGATGCGGTCCACGAACTGGATGGTGGAGAGGCGGTGCGCGACCACGACGGCGGTCCGGTCCTTCAGCAGCACGCGCAGCGCGTCCCGGATGAGCAGCTCCGTCTCCGTGTCCACGGAGGAGGTGGCCTCGTCGAGCACGAGGATGGTGGGGTCGAAGGCCAGGGCCCGCGCGAAGGAGAGGAGCTGGCGCTCGCCCTGGGAGAGCGTGGCGCCCCGCTCGCGGACCTCCTCCCGGTAGCGCGCCGGCCGCCGCTCGATGAAGCGGCTGGCGTGGACCTTGGCCGCGGCCTCGGCCACCTGCTCCGCCGAGAGCCAGGGGTTGCCGAGCGTCAGGTTCTCCTGGATGGTGCCGGAGAACAGGAAGACGTCCTGCAGCACCAGCCCGATGTGCCGGCGGAGCAGCCGGAGGTCCCAGTCCCGGATGTCCACCCCGTCCACCAGGATGCGCCCACGCTCCAGCTCGTAGAAGCGGCAGAGCGCCGAGACGATGGAGGTCTTGCCGTGGCCGGTGGGGCCGACCAGCGCGACCTTCTCGCCCGGCGCCACCTTGAAGGAGACCCCGCGGAGGACGGGCTCGCCCGGCCGGTAGGAGAGCCAGACGTCGTCGAACTCGATGCCCCCGCGCACGACGGCCGGCTCCCTGGGCCGCGCCGGCGAGACGATCCGCGGCGCCTCGTCCAGCAGCGCGAAGATGCGCTCGCTGCTCGCCATGGCGGCCTGGAAGATGTTGTACTTCTCGGCCAGGTCGCGGATCGGCTGGAACATGCGCTGGACGTACTGGAGGAAGGCCACCAGCACGCCGGGGAGGAGCGCCTCCTGGAGGATCCGGCCGCCCCCCTGCCACAGCAGCAGGGCCACCGTGGCGGCGCTGCACAGCTCCACGATGGGGAAGAAGATGGCGTTGTAGCGCACGCTGCGCAGCAGGGCGTCCCGGTTCCGCGTGTTGATCTCCTTGAAGCGCAGGTAGTTCCGCCGCTCCTGCCCGAAGACCTGCACGGTGGCCATGCCCGAGAGGTTCTCGTTCAGGTAGCCGTTCAGCCGCGCCAGGACCTTGCGGCTCTCGCGGTAGGCGTCCCGGGCGCGCACGCGGTAGAGGTGCGTGGCGGTCGCCATCACGGGCAGGAGGCTCAGGCCCGCGAGGCCCAGCCGCCAGTCCAGCAGGAGCATGGCGCCCACGATGCCGACGATCATCAGGCCATCGCCCAGGAACGCCACGACGCCCGAGCTGAGCAGCTCGTTCAGGTTCTCCACGTCGTTGATGACGCGGGTCATGAGGCGCCCGACGGGATTGCGGTCGAAGAAGGCCAGATCCTGGGCGTGGAGGTGATCGAAGAGCCGCCGCCGGATGTCGTGCATCACCCGCTGGCCCACGTACTGCGTGACGTAGAGGTGCCCGAACTGGCAGGCGAAGCCCAGCAGGATGGCCCCGACATAGAGCAGGGCCACCCGGTCCAGGCCGGTGAGATCCCGGGCCGCGATGTAGCGGTCGATCGCGACCTTGACCAGGTAGGGCCCCAGGAGCTGCGCGCCGGTGTACCCGGCCAGCAGCAGGAGCGCGAGGAGGACGAGCAGTCCGTAGGGCCGGATGTAGGTCAGCAGGCGCAGGACCAGCCGGGTGTCGTAGGCCTTCCCCAAGACTTCGTCGTCCAGGTGGACGCGCGGGCCGTGCATCAGGCCACCTCCCGCTCGGCCAGGTCCTCCAGCTCGCGCGCCAGGAGCTGGCGCTGGTACAGCCGGTGGTACCGGCCCTCCAGGGCCAGCAACTCCTGGTGCGTGCCGTGCTCGACGATGCGGCCGTCCTGCAGGTAGAGGATCTGGTCGGCGTCGCGGACGGTGGAGATGCGGTGCGAGACCAGGATGGTGGTGCGGCCCTGGATCGCGGACTTCAGCTCGCCCAGGATGCGCTCCTCCGTCTGCACGTCCACGCTGGAGAACGCGTCGTCCAGGATCAGGATGGGCGGGTCGGCGATGAGCGCGCGGGCCAGCGCCGTGCGCTGCTTCTGGCCGCCGGACAGGCGCACGCCGCGCTCGCCCAGCAGCGTGTCGAAGCGGTCGGCGAAGTCCTGGATGCTGGGCAGCAGGGCGGCGATCCGGGCGGCCTCCTCCAGGTCCTCCGGGCTCGCCTCGGGCCGGCCGAAGAGGATGTTCTCCCGGATGCTCTCCGAGAACAGGAAGATGTCCTGCGACACCAGGCCGATGGAGCGGCGGAGCGCGGGGAGCGGGATGGCGAGGATGTCGCGGCCGTCCAGGAAGAGCGTGCCGGGCGGCGGCTCGAAGAGCCGGGCGATGAGGTGGACGAGGGTGGTCTTGCCGGCGCCCACCTCGCCCACGATGGCGCAGCTCGTCCCGGCGGGGATGGCGAGCGACACGTCGCGCAGGATCGCCGGCCCGCCCGGCTCGTAGGCGAAGGAGAGGCCGCGGAGCTCGATCCGGCCCTGGAGCCGGGCGCCGGCCGGCTCCGCGGGCAGCAGGTGGCCGGGCGCCACCGGGGTCTCCAGGATCTCCACCAGGCGGCCGAGCGCCGCGGTGCCGCGATGGGCCAGGTTCACCACGTAGCCCACCGCCATGAGCGGCCAGGTCAGCATGGCCAGGTAGCCGCTGAACTGCACGAACTGCCCGATGGTCAGCTCGCCGAGCAGCACCCGGCGCCCGCCCAGCCAGAGCACCACCGCCGTGGCGAGGCCGGAGCAGACCGCGATGAGCGGCCAGAGCAGGCCCGAGAGGCGGGCCGTCACCAGGCTCATGCGCATGTAGGCCCGGCTCATGGCGGCGAAGCGCTCCCGCCGGGTCTGCTCCTGCGCGTAGGCCTGGATCACGCGGATCCCCGCCAGGCTCTCCTGCACGAAGGTGCTCAGGTCGCCCAGCGACTCCTGCGCCCCGCGGTAGCCGCCGTGGATGCGGTTGCCGAAGCCCAGGACCAGGAGGGTGATGGCGGGGAGCGAGAGGAGCGACCAGAGCGTGAGCCAGGGGTCGATGCCGAGCAGGAGCGGAAGGGCGGCGCAGATCAGCACCAGGCCGTCCAGCGCCGCCACGGCGCCGATGCCGAGCATCTCGCGCACGGACGCCAGGTCGTTGGTGAGGCGGGACATCAGGTCGCCCGTCCGCGTGCGCTGGAAGTAGGCGAGCGGCAGGCGCTGGAGGTGGGCGAAGAGCCGGTTCCGGAGGTCCCACTCGATGCTGCGGGAGAAGCCGAAGACCCGCGTGCGCCAGAAGTAGCGGAAGACGGCCTGCCCGGCGGCGGCCAGGACGATGAGGCCCGGGTAGCGAAGGAGCCCGGCGCGCCCCGGCTCGGCCGCCAGGTTGTCCAGGGCCAGCCGGGTGAACCAGGGGATCAGGAGGTGCATGGCATCCGTGGCCAGGAGGGCCAGGACGCCCACCGCCAGCAGCCGGCGGTGCCGGTGGAGAATTGGCCAGACGTGGCGGAAGAGCCTGAGGATGATGTCCCTCGCGAGCAAGAGCCGACGTGAGTTCACTCAGAGGGTGCCACGTAAAACGCAAAACGTAAAACGCAAAAAGCGGCCGAGTGCCGAGTGCCGAGTGCTCGTCTCGCTCCCTGTCGCTTTCTGTCCCGACGCCCGGACCCCTCAGCCCTGCGAGTGGCCAGGCCGCTCAAAAAGGCCCAAATGCAAGGCGGCGGGCCGCAGGCCGAGGGAGGCGTAGCAGCGCTACGCCGCACTGAGTGCCGAGGCGCGCCAACGCAGCAGATGGGCCTTTTTCAGCGGCCTGCTCAGTGGATCGCGAACAGCAGCCCCAGGCCGTACGTGATGCTGCCGGCGATGACGGCCACGGCGGTCATCTCCAGCCCGCTGATCCACCAGGGGCGGGTGGTCACCAGGCTCTTGGCCAGGCCGACGCCGAAGTGGGCCAGGACGCTCAGGACGGCGGCCCAGGCCACGGCCGGCGTCCCCGTGCTGAAGAAGAACGGGGCCACGGGGATGAGGCCGCCCACGGCGGTGGAGGCCGTGGCCGAGAGGGCGGCCGTCCACTGGTTGGGGAAGTTCTCCTCCGCGAGCCCCAGCTCCTCCTGCACCAGCGTCCGCAGGAAGTGGTCCGGCTTCTCGCGGATGCGCGAGACCAGCGTCCGCGCCTCCTCCCCGGTGAACCCCTTCAGCTGGTAGAACAGCTCCAGCTCCTCGCGCTCCTCCTCCGGATCGTGCTCGATCTCGGCCTTCTCCCGGGCGATCTCGCCCTCGTAGACCTCGCGCTGGGACTTGGCGGCCAGGTAGGCGCTGGAGCCCATGGAGAGCGCGCTGGCCAGGGCGCCCGCCAGGCCGGTCACCAGCACGATCTCGCTGCCCCCGGTGTAGCCCGCCATGCCCGAGACGATCCCGAACACGGCGCCCAGGCCGTCGTTGATGCCGTAGATGGCGTCCGTCACCCAGTTCGCGCCGCCCACGTGGCGCTCGCGCTTCAGGATGAGATCCAGCGTGCGCCGCGGGTCCACGGGGCCTGCCAGGACGCGGAGGGCCGCGGCGTGGCTCCGGTCGTCGGCGGAGATCTCCCGGAGCAGCTCGCGGCTCCCCTCGTCCAGGGCGGCCGCGACCTCCCCGTCTCCCGCCACGCCGTGCGCTTCCATGGCCTCCAGCTTGCGGAAGATGACCTCCGCGGGCGCCATCTGCAGCGCCAGGCCCAGCGCGGGCCTGACCCTGGCGGCATCCGGCACGCGGCCGCCCAGCTCGCGGATGCGCTGGGCCCAGCGGGCCGCGTGTGCCTCCTCCGCCAGGACCAGCTTCTGCAAGAGGTCCCGCCGGCGGGGGTCGCGCTCCTGCTCGGCCAGGATGCGGTACGTGGCGGCCGCCTCGACCTCGTGACGCCAGCTCTTCTCCAGCGCCGCGAGGGCGCGCCCTGGGGTGGGCATGGCCATGAGCCTCTCCTCGGGGTGGGGCACCGAGGGAAGAGTATAGCCGCCTAAGGGCGGGGGCGAAATCGCGCGCCCGGGGACCTTCACTGACAAGCCTCTGGACGGTATGATACAGTGCCGCGGGGAGGAGCGAGCGTGACGAGCGGGGCAGCGGCCGGGGCGCCGCGCTTCCTGGCTGACGCGATGCTGGGCCGCCTGGCGACCTGGCTGCGGGTCCTGGGCTACGACGCGGAGTACCACCGTGGCGGGGATGCGGCGCTCGTGGCGCGGGCCCGTGCCGAGGATCGGATCCTCCTGACGCGGGACACGGGACTGGTGCGGCGGCGGGATCTGCCGCGGCACCTCTTCGTGGAGAGCGACGCCGTGCGCACGCAGCTGGCGGAGGTCCTCACCCGGCTGGGGTTGCCGGCGCAGCCGGCGGCCGAGCCGCGGTGCCTGCGGTGCAACGTGCGGCTGGAGCCGCGAAGCCGGAGCGAGGTCGAGGGAAGGGTGCCGGATTTCGTCTGGGCGTCGCAGCAACGCTTCTGGGGCTGCCCCCGCTGCCGGCGTCTCTACTGGCCGGGGACGCACCGCCGGCACATGGCGGAGACCATCCGGAGCCTGGCGGCGGTCCTGGACCGCGGCGAAGGCTGACGCCGGCATGCGCATCGTCTTCATGGGCAGTCCGGCCTTCGCCGTGCCGGCGCTGGAGCGGCTGGTGGCGGATGGGCACGCCCTGCCGCTCGTCGTCACGCAGCCCGACCGGGCGGCCGGCCGGGGCCAGGCGCTCCGGCCGCCGGCGGTGAAGACCGCGGCCCTGGCGCACGGCCTGGCCGTGGCGCAGCCGGAGAGCCTGGCGCACCCGGAGGCGCTCGCGGCCGTGGCCGCGGCCGGGCCGGAGGCCGTCGTCGTCGTGGCCTTCGGCCAGTTCGTGCCGCGTGGCCTGCGGGAGCTTCCGCCCCTCGGCTGCCTGAACGTGCACGCCTCCCTCCTTCCCCGGTACCGCGGGGCCGCGCCCATCGCCCGCGCCATCATGGCCGGCGAGACGGAGACCGGGGTGAGCCTCATGCGGGTTGACGCCCGGATGGATGCCGGCCCGGTCCTCCTGCAGCGGCGCTGCCCCATCGGCGCCGAGGATACGGCGGGCTCCCTGACCGAGCGCCTGGCCGGCCTGGGGGCCGACGCCCTGGCCGAGGGGCTCCGGCTCCTGGCCGACGGACGGGCGGTCTGGATCCCGCAGGACGAGGCGCAGGCGACCCATGCGCCGAAGATCGGCGACGAGGACTGCCGCCTCGCGCTCCAGGGGGGCGCCGCGGCCATCGTGAATCGCGTGCGCGCGCTCGCGCCGGCGCCGGGCGCCTACCTGCGCCTCCCGGACGGCAGGCGGCTGAAGGTGCTCCGGGCCGCGGCCCGCGCGGCGGCCGCGCCGGCCGGCCGCGTGGTGGAGGTGGGGGCCGACAGCCTGGTCGTCGGCACGGGGGAGGGGAGCCTGGTCCTGCTGGAGGTGCAGCCGGAGGGGAAGCGGCGGATGAGCGGGGCGGAGTTCGCCCGCGGGCTGCGCCTGCAGCCCGGGGACGTCCTGGCGAATGCGGGATGCGGTCCCTCGACACCGCTCGGGACCCCGAGCCCGTCGAGGGGGATGCGGCATGCGGAATGACCGGGCCGGGCGCCGCGACCCCGCTTCCGGCCGCTGGCGCGCCGGGTCTGCCGACCTCGGACCTCGGGTTCCTGCGACAGGCTCCGGGCCTCCAGCCGAGTCGAGAGGTTCGGACCTCGGAGCGCCACCCGGGCCCCGGGACATCGCGCTGGAGATCCTGCGCCGCGTGGAGACCACGGGCGCCTTCGCGAACCTCCTCCTCGACAGCCGGCTGCGGGGCGCCCGGCTGTCGGCCGCGGACCGCGGGCTGGCCACGGAGCTGACCTACGGGGTCCTCCGCTGGCGCGGCAAGCTCGACTGGATCCTGGCGCAGGTGGTGGACCGGCCGCTGGCCCGGCTGCACCCGGTCGTCCTGGCGGTCCTGCGCCTGGGGATCTACCAGGTCTGCTGCCTGGACCGCGTGCCGGCCTTCGCCGCCGTGGACCAGACCGTCTCGCTGGCCCGGCGCGCCGGCGCCGCGCGGAGCGCCGGCTACGTCAACGCGGTGCTCCGCGCGGCCGCCCGGCGCAGCTTCCCCGAGCCGGACGAGGCCGCGGATCCGCTCGGCTACTGGAGCACGGTGGGCTCGCATCCCGCATGGCTGGCGGAGCGCTGGCTGGCGTGGCCGGGACGAGCGGAGGGTGCGCGGCTCATGGCGGCCAACAACCGGACGCCGCCGCTCACCATCGTGGCGAACCCGGCCCGGGTGACGGCGGAGCGCGCCGCCGAGCTGCTCCGGCGGCACGGCGTCCGGGCCGAGCCCGGCGCGCTCGCGCCCTCGGCCTTCCGGCTGCGCGACGTCGGCAACCCGGCCGACCTTCCCGGGTTCGCGGACGGGCTCTGGATCCCGATGGACGAGGGCGGCACGCTGCCCGTGCGGGCGCTGGCCCCGGAACCCGGGCAGCGGGTGCTGGATGCCTGCGCGGGCGGCGGCGGGAAGACCGCGCTGCTGGCCGCGGCCGTGGCCCCCGCCGGAGAAGTAGTGGCGCTGGACAAGAGCCCTCGCGCGCTGCAGCGGCTGCGAGCCGCCGCGGAGCGCCTGGGCCTCTCGGGCGTGCGCGCCCTGCTCGCGGATGCGCGCACGGCGGCGTCCCACGGCAGCTTTCCCCGGGTGCTCCTGGATGCCCCGTGTACGGGCCTCGGCACGGTGCGCCGCCGGCCCGAGATCAAGTGGCGCCGCCGGGCGGCCGACCTCCCCGCCGCGCAGCGCCTCCAGCGGGAGCTGCTGGCCGCCACGGCGGAGGCTGTTGCGCCGGGCGGGGTTCTGGTATATAGCACCTGCAGCCTCGAGCCGGAGGAGACGGACGACGTGATCACGGCGTTTCTCGCAGCCCGCTCGGATTTCGCGCTGGACGACCTGGGTGCGGCCTGGACCGCGCTCGGCGCGGCGAACGGAGGGATCCTCCGCGCCTGGCCCCACCGCCACGACACCGACGGGTTCTTCGTGGCCCGCCTGCGGCGGAGCCGCTGATGCCCATCCCACCGCGCGCGCCCGAGCCGCGCCCGCCCGGCCTGCTGTACCGCCTGATCCGAGGCCTCGCCGTCCTGAGCGGCCTGGTGGCCCTGGGCCTCCTCTCCGCCTACGTCGCCATGGAGCTCTCCATGGAGCCCGACCGGGTGGAGGTGACGCGCGTCGTGGGCCTGGAGTCGGTGGCGGCGAGCGAGCTGCTGAAGGAAGCGGGGCTCGCCCCGCGGGTCGTGGCCGAGGACTTCCACACGCGGATCCCGAAGGGCCACGTGGTCAGCCAGCGGCCGCCGGCCGGGACGCGGGCCAAGATCGGCAGCGAGGTGCGGCTGATCGTGAGCCGCGGCACCGATCAGATCATCGTGCCGGACGTGGCCGGACAGACGCTGCCGCAGGCCCAGCGGACCCTTTCCGAGGCCGGCCTGAGCACCGGACGCGTGAGCCAGATTCGCTCCGACGCCCACCCCCGGGAACAGGTCATCGCGCAGGATCCGCAGCCGGGCGCCCAGGTGGTGCGGGGGACGTCTATCCACCTGCTCCAGAGCCTGGGACCCTACGAGGACAGCCTGGCCATGCCCGACCTCCGGGGGCGCGAGCTGGTGTCGGCGGTCAACCTCCTGAAGGACCTGCAGATCGAGGCGACGGTGGTCTTCCAGCAGGCGGCAGCGCGCGAGGGCCGGGTGGTGGCGCAGGACCCGCCGCCCGGCGAGCGCGTCGCCGTCGGCGCCCGGGTCCGGATCACGGTGGGCGAGTGACCGAACCGATGAGCGATCCGCAGATTACGCAGATTCTTCGGATCGCGGGGTCGGTGATCCTGTCTTTGAGATCTGTGTAATCTGCGTAATCTGTGACATCTCGGAGGTGGGGATGGTCAAGATCGCTCCCTCGGTGCTCTCGGCGGATTTCGGCGCGCTGGGGGAGGAGATCGCCAGGGTGGAGCCGGCCGCGGACCTGCTCCACGTGGACGTCATGGACGGGCACTTCGTGCCGAACCTGACCATCGGCCCGCCCGTGGTCGAGGCGATCCGCCGGCGGACGCGGCTCCCCCTGGACGTGCACCTCATGATCGAGCGTCCCGAGCGCTTCGTCTCCGCCTTTGCGCGGGCGGGCGCCACCTACCTCACGGTTCACGCGGAGGCGTGCCTCCACCTGCATCGCACCATTCAAGAGATGCGCGAGGCCGGGCTGAAGCCCGGTGTGGCCCTGAACCCGGCGACCTCGCTGCACGCCATCGAGGAGGTGCTGGACCAGGTGGACCTCATCCTGGTCATGTCGGTCAATCCCGGCTTCGGCGGCCAGGCGTTCATCCCCTCCGCGCTGCGGAAGATCGCGGACCTCTCTCGCCGCCTGGCGAGCGCGTCGCCGCGTCCGGAGCTGGAGGTGGACGGCGGCATCAAGGTGGAGAACTGCCGCGACGTGGCCCGCGCCGGCGCGACCGTCCTGGTGGCCGGCTCGGCGATCTTTGGCGCCTCGGACCCCCGCGCGGCCATCGAGAAGATGCGGGAGCAGATGGTGCCGAGTGCCTAGTGCCGAGTGCCGAGGGCCGAGTCCGAGGGGCGAGCGGGCCCAGTGCGTACTGGGCCGGGGAGCGAGGACATGGGCCTGGTCATCGATCCGGCGCGCGATGCGCTGATCATCGTGGACGTCCAGCGGGATTTCTGCCCGGGCGGTGCCCTGCCGGTGCCCGAGGGCGACCAGGTGGTGCCGGTGATCAACCGCCTGCTCGACTGGCCCTGGCGGGCCGTCGCCACGCGCGA
>JBHGAX010000137.1:0-9905 GCA_041946635.1 Methylomirabilales bacterium (SeqCode) | reverse complement strand
AACCTCGAACCGTGAACCGTCAGTTGAAGATCTCCTCGTAGATCTTCCAGCCGAGGGGCGTGCGGCGGAGGCGCCAGTTCACGTTGTTCCGGACCAGCTCCTCCTTGGCCTCGCGCCGGCCCGCCTCCAGCTTCAGGTGCATCTCGATCCAGCCCCCGGCAGACGCATGGTTGCCCGATACCGTGAGCGTGAAGTCCCGGACATCCAGCGAGACGTCCTTCACGCCGCCCAGGATGGCGCTGTACACCTGCCGGACCTGGGCCTTGCCCCGCAGCGTGGCCGGGGAATCCGGCGTGGCGACCCCCAGGTACTTGCGGAAGTTGCCGACGAAGACGTCCTCGTCGTACGCCTGCATGATGATATCCAGCGACTTCGCCTTCACGCCGGCCGGGATGCGCTGCAGCATGGCAACGACCAGGGCCTCCTCCTGGGTCTGGGGCTTGTAGCTGCTGAGGCTGGGGCTCAAGGCGCAGGCGGACAGCACCAGGGCAAGACAGGCACAGACAGCGATCCGGCACCGGGTCACGGCGTCCTCCTGGAATAGGTCGGGAACGGCACGGCTCAGTCGCGCTGCATGACGAAGCGCACCACGCAGCTCGGACAGCGCTGGAGCGCCTTCACCAGCTCCGGGTTCCGCCCGGGCTTGCCGGGCGCCATGAGCGGCAGCGAGGCGAGCGGCGCCGGGATGGGGGTCCAGCCGGTGCTGTGGCTCGGGACGGCGGGGCAATGAATGGTGTAGATCGCGGCCATGGCGCCTCCTGGGTACGCGCCCTCCCTTATATGCGAAGGGAGGAGAACTGGCAAGGGTCAGCATGCAGCGATCAGGGATCAGCTTTCAGCCAGAACACTCGCACAGGCCGCATGCGCATCTGGCACGTCCTCGGTCTTGGCTGACCGCTGATCGCTTACCGCTTCAGCACGAGCGCGACGCCGGCCAGGGTGACGGCCGCCCCGGCCAGCGCGCTGAGGGACGGCCTTTCGCCGAGGAGCAGCCAGGCCAGCAGGATGGCGAGCGTGGCTTCCTGCATGGCGATCAGGTTGGGGATGCTGGGATGCAGCCGGCGGACCGCGGCGTTGTACAGCGTGTGGCCGAGCGCCATGGGGAAGACCGCCATGGCCGCCACGGCGAGGAGCGCGGCTGGCGGCACGGCGCGCCGCAGGACGCCGAGCGCAAAGGGTGCGGTCATGGCGCCGGCCAGCAGGTATACCCAGGTGGCGTAGGCCAGGAGCGGGAGCTTCTCGCGCTCGCGGCGTCCCAGGAGCGAGTAGAGGGCGAAGGTGAGGGCGGCGGCAAGTGCCAGCAGATCGCCCGTCAGCATGCGGGCGCTGAGCTGCGGCTCGAGGCCGGTGAGGATGCCGACGCCCAGGATGGCCAGGAGGCTGCCCGGCAGCGTCCTGGCGGGGAGGGGCTCGCGCAGCACCGGCCGGGAGAGCGCCGCGATGAAGAGCGGCGCGGTGTAGACCAGCGTGACGGCGTGCGCCACGCTCGTGAAGTAGAGCGAGGCGATGAAGGTCACGAAGTGCCCCGCCGCGACCACGCCCGCGGGGAGCAGCCGCCGGAGCTCGGCCGCCGAGAGCCTCAGGCGGCTTCCCGTCGCGCGCGCGGCGCCCCCGACCAGCAGGGCCCCGAGGAGCATGCGCAGGCTGGTCACCTCGAGCGGCGAGAGCGCCGCCGCCCAGCGCACCAGGATCGCGCCCATGGAAAAGCAGACCGTCGCCAGCCCGGCCTGCGCCACCCCGATCCCCTCTGCCCGCGTCATGGCGCGGCACGCTAGCACGGCGAGCGCCGGGTGCCAAGTCGCTTCGCTCCCGCTCATGGCTCATGGCTCATAGCCGACCACGAGCCATGAGCCATGAGCCACGAGCCCGCGAGGCGAAGCCGACGCGAAGCCGAGCGTTGACAACGGCAAATTCCGCATGTTACAAGGTCCAGCAATGATTCCCGCCCTGGCTCGTCGTATTTACTCCGTCAGCAGCCTCACCGCCGAGGTCAAAGCCGTCCTGGAGGACGGCTTTTCTGCGATCTGGGTGGAGGGCGAGCTGTCGAACTTCAAGCACCACACCTCGGGCCACATGTACTTCACGCTCAAAGACGCCCAGGCCCAGGTGCGGGTGGTGATGTTCCGGAGCAGCAACCGCCTGCTGAAGTTCGCGCCCAAGGACGGCATGAGCGTCCTGGTCTTCGGGACGCTGACCGTCTACGGGCCGCGCGGCGAGTACCAGCTCACGGCGGAGTACCTCGAGCCGAAGGGCGTCGGGGCCCTGCAGCTCGCCTTCGAGCAGCTCAAGGCGCGGCTGCAGGCCGAGGGGCTCTTCGACGCCGCGCGCAAGCGGCCGCTCCCCCGGCTGCCGCGCAAGATCGGCATCGTCACCTCGCCCACGGGCGCGGTCATCCGGGACATGCTGAACATCCTCGAGCGTCGCTTTCCCGGGCTGGCCGTCCTGGTCCATCCGGTGCCCGTGCAAGGCAAGGGCTGCGCGCCGGAGATCGCGGCCGCCATCGCGCGCATGGGCGCGCGATCCGACCTGGACGTGCTCATCCTGGCGCGCGGCGGCGGGTCGCTGGAGGATCTGTGGGCGTTCAACGAGGAGGTCGTGGCCCGGGCCATCGCGGCCAGCCCGGTTCCGGTCATCTCCGCCGTGGGCCACGAGACGGACGTCACCATCGCGGACTTCGTCGCCGATCTCCGCGCCCCGACGCCCTCGGCCGCGGCCGAGCTGGCCGCGGCGCAGCGCGAGGAGCTCTGCCTGCGCCTGGACGAGCTGGCGGGCCGCGCGGAGGGGGCGGTGATGGCCATGCTGGCCGGCCGGGAGCGGCAGGTCCAGATGCTCGCGCGGCACCTGGCCCTCCTCAACCCGGCGGCGCAGATCGGCCGCCAGCGCGAGCGCCTCACGGGGCTGGCGCGGCGGCTGGAGGCCTGGTGGGAGCTGGCGCGCCGGCGGCGCCGCGAGCGGCTGGCCCTCCTGGCCGGGAAGCTGGAGTCCCTGAGCCCCCTCGCCATTCTGGGGCGCGGCTACAGCATCTGCTTCGCCCTGCCCGAGCGCGCCATCCTGCGGCGTGCGGCCGACGTGGCGCCGGGCGCAGAGGTCGCGGTACGCCTCCACGAGGGGGAGCTGACCTGCGTGGTGCAGCGCCGCGAGCCGCGCGCGCATGGCTCATAGCTTCAGGGCTCACGGACGCGTCTCGTGCCATGAGCCCTGAGCCACGAAGGAGTTTCGCGTGAACGAGCCGACGTTCGAGGAGGCCCTGAGCCGGCTGGAGGCCCTGGTCGCCCGGCTGGAGGCGGGCGAGCTGTCGCTGGAGGAGGCGCTCCAGGCCTTCGAGGAGGGCGTGCGGCTGACCCGGCTCTGCACGGGGCGACTGGAGGATGCCGAGCGGCGGGTCCACCTGCTGACCCGCCGGGCAGACGGCACCGAGCAGGAGGTGCCGTTCAACCCCGGGAACGAAGGAGAGTCGCATGCCTGAAGCGGGGGTGTCGCCGGCGCTCGGAGACCTCCTGGCCCGGCTGCGGGCGCAGGTGGACGCCGCGCTGGAGCGGTGGCTGCCTCCCCAGACCGAGCGCCCGCCCCGCGTGCACGACGCCATGCGCTACAGCGTCTTCGCGGGCGGGAAGCGGCTCCGCCCGATCCTGGCCCTGCTGGCCGCCGAGGCGGCCGGCGGGAAGGCGGAGGACGCCCTGCCGGCGGGCGCCGCGCTGGAGATGATCCACACCTACTCCCTCATCCACGACGACCTGCCCGCCATGGACGACGATGACCTGCGGCGGGGGCGGCCCACGTGCCACAAGGTCTACGGGGAGGCCATCGCCATCCTGGCGGGCGACGCGCTCCTCACCCGCGCCTTCGAGGTCCTGGCCGGGGCGGAGGCCTCCGGCGCGCCGGCCGCCCGCCGGCTGCAGATCGTGGCCGAGATCGCCGAGGCGGCGGGCAGCCGGGGCATGGTGGGCGGACAGGCCATGGACATCGCGGCGGAGGGGCAGCAGATCGGCCTGGACACCCTGCAGTACCTGCACGCGCAGAAGACCGCGGCGCTGATTCGCGCCGCCATCCGCGCGGGCGCCATCGCGGGAGGCGCGACGGCCGAGGTGCTGGAGCGCTTGACCCGCTACGGGAACTGCCTCGGGCTGGCCTTCCAGATCGTGGACGACATCCTGGACGTGGAGGGCGACAGCGCCGAGATGGGAAAGACGGCCGGGAGCGACCAGCGGAAGCGGAAGGCCACCTATCCCGCGATCGTCGGCATGGAGGCCTCGCGGCGGGAGGTGGCGCGCCTGCTGCAGGACGCGCGTGAGGCGCTGGCGCCCCTGGGCGAGCGGGCCAGGCCCCTGCTGGACCTCGCCGACTTCGTCGGCAATCGCCGCCGCTGACAGGGCGACCGGCGCTGCCCTCATGCGCTCTCGCCCCGACCGCCCGGGACCGGATCCTCCCGGCGCCCCTCCTCACAGGGCAGGCGAGGGGGGATGGCGGCCACCCGGCGCTCCACTCCGGGCAACCGGCGATTCTGTGACGATGTCCGCCCGGCGCCTCTGCGTGCGGTCGAGCCAGACGAGGACGAGGTGCTGCTGGAACGCATCCAGTCTCCCGCGGATCTCAAGCGCCTGACCCGCCCCGAGCTGGCGGCGCTGGCGGCCGAGATCCGCGAGCTGATCATCAAGACCGTCTCCCGCACGGGGGGCCACCTGGCCTCGAACCTGGGCACGGTGGAGCTCACCCTGGCGCTCCACACCATCTTCGACTCCCCGAGAGACAAGATCGTCTGGGACGTCGGGCACCAGGCCTACACGCACAAGCTCGTCACCGGGCGACGCGAGCGCTTCGGCACGCTGCGCCAGGAGCACGGCCTGAGCGGCTTCACCCGCCGGGCGGAGAGCCCGCACGACCCGTTCGGGGCGGGCCACTCCAGCACCGCGATCTCCGCGGCCCTGGGCCTGGTGGAGGCGCGGGAGCGGCTGGGCCAGTCCCACAAGGTCGTGGCGGTGGTGGGCGACGGGGCGCTCACGGCGGGCCTGGCCTGGGAGGGGCTGGACCACGCCGGCGGCCTCAACCGCGACCTGCTGGTGGTGCTGAACGACAACAGCATGTCCATCTCCCCGAACGTCGGGGCGGTCTCCGCCTACCTCAACCGCCTGCTCACGGGACGGTGGGCGGTGCGGGTGCGGAAGGAGACCCAGAAGCTGCTGAGCCAGATCCCCCGGCTGGGGAAGCGCGTGGCCGCGCTCGCCCGGCGCGCCGAGGAGATGGCCAAGGGCCTCATCACGCCCGGCGTGCTGTTCGAGGAGCTGGGCTTCACCTACGTGGGTCCCATCGACGGCCACAACCTGGACTACCTCCTGGACACGCTGCGCAACGTCTCGCAGCTCTCGGGGCCCATCCTGCTGCACGTCGTCACGACGAAGGGCAAGGGCTACGCCCCCGCGGAGGGCGACGCGGTGAAGTGGCACGGGGCCGCGCCCTTCGAGGTGGAGACCGGGACCTTCAAGAAGAAGGCCGCGCCCATCTCCTACACGGACGCCTTCGCGCAGGCCCTCATCCGCCTGGCCGACGAGGACGAGCGGGTGGTGGCCATCACCGCCGCCATGGCGGAGGGCACCGGCCTCGCCAAGTTCCGCGCGGCCCACCCCGATCGCTGCTACGACGTGGGGATCGCGGAGCAGCACGCCGTGGTCTTCGCGGCCGGCCTGGCCACGCAGGGCCTGCGCCCGGTGGTCGCGATCTACTCCACCTTCCTGCAGCGGGGCTACGACCAGGTCATCCACGACGTGTGCCTGCAGGATCTCCCGGTCGTGTTCGCGCTGGACCGCGCCGGCCTGGTGGGGGACGACGGCCCCACGCACCAGGGCCTCTACGACCTGGCCTTCCTGCGCACCGTGCCGAACATGACCATCCTGGTGCCGCGCGACGAGAACGACCTGCAGCACTGCCTGAGGACGGCGCTGGCCTGCCCCGGCCCCTGCGCCATCCGGTACCCGCGCGGCGCCGGGATGGGCGTGCCCATCGACCAGGAGGCCGCCGTGCTGCCCCTCGGCACGGCCGAGCTGCTGCGCGACGGGACGGACGTGCTGCTGCTGCCCCTGGGGCCGGTGGTGCCGGCGGCGCTGGAGGCGGCCGGGCGCCTGGCCGCCGACGGCATCTCGGCCGCCGTGCTGAACCCCCGCTTCGTCAAGCCCCTGGACCGGGTGCTGCTCCCGGACCTCGCGCGCCGGTGCGGCCGCGTGGTGACGGCGGAGGAGCACGCGCTGGCCGGCGGCTTCGGCTCGGCCGTCCTCGAGCTCTTCGAGGAGCTGGGGCTCGCCCGGGTGCAGGTGAAGCGGCTGGGCATCCCGGACCTCCTGGTGGAGCAGGCCAGCCCGGCCGCGGTGCGCTCGCGCTTCGGGCTCTCCGCCGAGGGCATCCGCGGCGCGGCCGAGGCGCTCGTCAAGGTGCGCCGGCTGGAGCCCCGGTGGCACGAAGGGATGGCGTGAGCCCGGGCCGCCAGCGGGCCGACCGCCTCCTGGTGGAGCGGGGGCTCGCGGGCAGCCGCGAGGAGGCCGCGCGCCTGCTCCTGGCCGGCAAGGTGACGGCGGCCGGCCGGCGGGTGGAGAAGCCGGGCAGCCTCCTGCCGGCGGACGCGGCCCTGTCCGTGGCGGGGCCGGCGCACCCCTTCGTGAGCCGCGGCGGCGTGAAGCTCCAGCACGCGCTGCAGGTGTTCGGCGTGACGCCCGCGGGCCGGACCTGCCTGGACGTCGGGGCCTCGACCGGCGGCTTCACCGACTGCCTGCTCCAGGCCGGCGCGGCGGCGGTGATCGCGGTGGACGTGGGGTACGGCCAGTTCGACGCGCGGCTGCGGGCGGACCCGCGGGTGCACCTGCTGGAGCGGACGAACGTCCGGCACCTGCTGCCGTCCGCGCTGCCCGCCGCGCCGGACCTGGCCGCGGTGGACGTGTCGTTCATCTCGCTCGCCATCGTCCTGCCCGCCGTGGCGCCGCTCCTCCGGCCGCCGCGGGAGATCGTCGCGCTGGTGAAGCCGCAGTTCGAGGTCGGCCGCGGGCAGGTGGGCAAGCGCGGCGTGGTGCGGGACCCCGCGCAGCACCGGGCGGTCCTGGAACGGGTGGCCGGGCTCGGCCCCGGGCTGGGCCTGGCGGTGCGGGGCGTCGCGGCCTCCCCGCTCCTGGGGCCCGAGGGAAACCGGGAGTTCCTGATGCACTTCCTGGCCGCGGAGCCGGCGCGCGACGTGGAGGACATGATCGCGCGGGCGCTGGCTCCGGCGGCGTGAGGCGACGGGTGGCCATCCAGCGGATCGGCGTGGCGGTCAAGCCGGGCAAGCCCGAGGCGGCGCCCGTGGTGCGGGAGCTGGCAGCCTGGTGGCGGCGGCAGGGGCGGGAGGTGCTGCCGGACGCCGAGACGGTGGCCCTCTGTCCGGAGCTGGGCCCCGGGCTCACGCGGGCCGCCATGGCGGAGCGGGCGGACCTCATCATCGTGCTGGGGGGCGACGGCACCATGCTCTCCGTGGCGCGCCACACCGGCGCCCGGGAGGTGCCCATCCTCGGGGTGAACCTGGGCGGGCTGGGGTTCCTGACCGAGGTGACGCTGGACGGGCTGTTCCCCACCCTGGACGCGATCCTGGAGGAGCGCTTCGCGGTGAGCCGGCGGCTGACGCTGCGCGTGCGGGTGCTGCGCGGCGGGGAGGCGCTCGGCCAGTACGAGGCCCTGAACGACGCCGTGGTCACGAAGACCACGCCGTCCCGCATGGTGCACCTGGAGACCACGGTGAACGGCGAGACGGTGACCACCTTCCGGGCGGACGGCCTGATCGTGGCCACGCCCACCGGCTCCACGGCCTACTGCCTGTCCGCCGGCGGGCCCATCGTCTACCCCACGCTCCCCGCCCTGGTCATCATCCCCATCTGCCCCCACACCCTGACCAACCGCCCGCTGGTGCTGCCCGACGGCGCCCGGATCGAGATCCGGCACGGCTCCCCGGCCGAGGAGGTCCACCTCACCGTGGACGGGCAGGTGGACGTGCCGCTGGCCTATCGCGACGTGGTGGCCGTGGAGCGCTCGCCCCACACCATCACGCTCATCAAGTCCCCCAAGCTGAACTACTTCGAGCTGCTGCGCACCAAGCTCCGCTGGGGCGAGCGGTAGGGCCGAGGCGTGAACCGCAGAGGCGCTGAGCACGCAGAGGAGCCACGGGGTCGCGGCCCCGTCGTTTCCCCTGGAGGGCTTTCTCTGCGAACTCCGCGTCTCTGCGGTTCGTGATCCCCCATGCTGCGCGAGCTGACCATCCGGAACGTGGCGGTGATCGAGGTGCTCGGCGTGACCTTCCAGCCGGGGCTGAACCTCCTCACCGGCGAGACGGGCGCGGGCAAGTCCATCCTCATCGACGCGCTGCAGCTCGTCCTGGGCGCGCGGAGCAGCGTGGAGCTGATCCGCGCCGGGAGCGAGGAGGCCTCGGTGGAGGCGGCCTTCGATCTGCCCGACGGCCCGGAGGTCGCCGGGCTGCTCGAGGCGGAGGGCATCCCCGTCGAGGCGGGGGAGGGGCTGCTCCTCCGGCGGCAGCTCTTCGCCGACGGCCGGAGCCGCGCCTACCTGAACGGCCGGCTGACCACCGCGGCCACCCTCCGCGCCCTGGCCGAGCGCCTGGTGGACATCCACGGGCAGCACCCCGGTCAGCCCCTCCTGGAGCCGCGGCGCCACGGCGAGTTCCTGGACGAGTACGCCGGCCTGGCGGGGGAGGTCCGGGAGTACCGGCAACGCTTCCATGAGTGGCAGGGCTTGCGCCGCGAGCGCGAGGCGCTGGCCCAGGCCGCGCGCGAGCGGGCCCAGCGCGAGGACCTCCTGGACTTCCAGTGCCGCGAGATCGAGGCCGCGCGCCTCGCGCCGGGCGAGGACGAGGCGCTGGAGGCCGAGCACGCCATCCTCAGCAACCACGAGCGCCTGTTCTCGGCGGTGGCGGAGGTGTACGCCGCCGTCGAGGAGTCGGACGAGGCGGTGGTGTCGCGGCTCGGCGCGGCAGCGCACCGGCTGGGCGAGGCCGCGGCGATCGACCCGCGCCTGGGCGAGGTCCTGGAGGGGCTGCAGACCGCCAGCATCCAGCTCCGCGAGGCGGCGCGCGCCCTCCGGGACTACCGGGGCCGGCTGGAGTTCGACCCCGGGCGGCTGGAAGCCGTCGAGGCGCGGCTCCACGAGCTGGGCAAGCTGAAGCGCAAGTACGGCGCCAGCGTGGGCGAGATCCTGGCGCACCTGGCCCGGGTCCAGAAGGAGCGAGACGGGCTGCAGCGCGCCGAGGAGCGGCGGGACGAGGTGGAGCGCGAGCTGGGGATGCTGAGCCGGGACCTCCTGGCGCGCGCCACCCGCCTGAGCGCCGCGCGCGCCGCCGCCGCGAGCCGCCTCCAGGCCGCGATCCTCGGCGAGCTGAAGGAGCTGGGCATGGCGCGGGCGCGGTTCCAGGTGCGCCTCGACTCGGCGCCCGCGGGCGGCGAGAACCTCGGGCCTCACGGCCTGGACGCGGTGGAGTTTCTGATCGCGCCCAATCCCGGTGAGGCGCCCAAGCCGCTCCACCGCGTCGCCTCCGGAGGCGAGCTGTCCCGCGTCATGCTGGCCGTCCGCTCGATCCTGGCGGCGGCGGACCGCACGCCGACCGTGGTCTTCGACGAGGTGGACGCCGGGGTCGGCGGCGCCATGGCGGACGTCGTGGGCCGGAAGCTCGCCGGGGCCGCGCGCCGCCACCAGGTGCTGTGCGTGACCCACCTGCCCCAGATCGCCTGCTTCGCCGACCACCACCTCACCGTCGCCAAGCGGGTGCAGCGCGACCGCACGCAGACCGCGGTCCAGCCCCTCGCGCCGGCCGATCGCGCCGTCGAGCTGGCCCGCATGCTGGGCGGCCGCGCCGATACCGCCCTGCAGCACGCCCAGGAGCTGCTGGA
>JBHGAX010000136.1:0-9911 GCA_041946635.1 Methylomirabilales bacterium (SeqCode) | reverse complement strand
CGGGCCCAGCTACGCGACCTCGGCGAGCGTCCGCAGGTCCTTGCTGGCGCGCACTTCCGCAGCAGGCACGAGGCGGATGGCGTGGAGGGCGAGCTGGTCGCAGACCTTCGCGCACACCTGGCAGCCGATGCACTCCTCCTCCCGGATCTGGATGGGCGGAGCGCCGGAGGCGCCGGACGGTGCCTCGTCGATGCAGTCCACCAGGCAGTAGTCCACGCAGGCGTGGCAGCCGGTGCAGCTCTCGGTCACGACGGCCACGAGCCTGGGGCGCACTTGATGTCGGTTCATCTGTGCCATCGTCGGTGACTCACAGCATGCCGAGCTGAAGCCGCGCCGCCTCGGTCATCCGCGAGGGATCCCAGGGGGGATCGAAGACGATCTCGACGCGGGCGCTCGTCACGCCGGGGATGGAGCGGATCTTGCTCTCCACTTCCCCGGGGAGCTCAGCGGCGGCCGGGCAGTTCGGGGAGGTCAGGGTCATGATGACGTGCACGTCGCCGGAGGCGTCCACCCGCACGTCGTAGATGAGGCCCAGCTCGTAGATGTTGACGGGGATCTCGGGGTCGTAGCAGGTCTGCAGGGCCTCGATGGCCTTGCTCTCGATGTCGTCCACGTTCATGGGCATGTGGCACCTGCCAGCTCAGCTTTCAGCCAGGACCTCGCCCCTCGACTCCGCTGTGCTCCGTTCGGGGCGAACGGCCAAGAGCCTCTGCGCCTCGCTGTGCAAGAGCACTTCCAGCTCAGCGCTGATAGCTCATCGCTGGCCGCTACTCCGTCGAGACCTTTTCGTTCCTCCCCTCCAGCGCGGCGCGCATGGTGTGCCAGGCGAGGCTGGCGCACTTGACCCGCACCGGGAACTCGCTCACGCCGCAAAAGACCGCCAGCTTGCCCAGCTCCAGCGGGTCGGGTGCGCCGTTCTCGCCGGTGACCATCCGGTGGAACTTCTTGAACAGGTCCTCGGCCTCGGCGCGGGTCTTGCCCTTCAGGCTCGCGGTCATCATGGAGGCGGACGCCTTGGAGATGGCGCAGCCGGCACCCTGGAAGCTGATGTCCGCGATCCGATCGCCGTCCATCTTCAGGTAGATGACCACCTCGTCGCCGCAGAGCGGGTTGTGGCCCTCCGCCTTCCGGTCCGCCCCGGGCAGCAGCTGGAAGTTCCGGGGACGCTTGTAGTGGTCCAGGATCACCTGCTGGTACAGCTCTCGGAGATCGGACATCAGGCGAAGACCTCGCGGACCTTCTCGATGGCGGCGCGGAGGGCGTCGACTTCCTCCCGGGTATTGTAGAACGCGAAGGAGGCGCGGGCGGTGGCCGCCACGCCCAGGCGCTTCATGAGCGGCATACAACAGTGGTGGCCGGCCCGGACGGCCACGCCCTCGGCGTCCAGGATCGTCCCGATGTCGTGCGCGTGCACGCCGTCCAGCAGGAACGAGATGACGCCGGTCTTCGCCTTGGCCGTCCCGTAGATCCGCAACCCCGGGACGCTCGACAGCACGTGGGTCGCGTACGTCAGCAGCTCCTCTTCGTAGGCCGCGATGCGGTCCATGCCCACGCCCTGCAGGTACCGGATGGCCGCGCCCAGGCCGATGCCGCCCGCGATGTGCGGGGTGCCCGCCTCGAACTTGTAGGGCAGCACGTTGAAGGTGGTCTTCTCGAAAGTGACCGCGCTGATCATGTCGCCGCCGCCCTGCCAGGGCGGCATCTTCTCCAGCAGGGCGGCCTTGCCGTACAGTGCCCCGATGCCGGTGGGGCCGCAGACCTTGTGGCCCGAGAAGGCGTAGAAGTCGCAGTCCAGCGCGCGCACGTCCACGGGGAGGTGCGGCGCGGCCTGCGCGCCGTCCAGCAGCACGGGAATTCCGCGCGCGTGCGCCAGCGCGATCACGTCCTTCACGGGGTTGATGGTCCCGAGTGCGTTGGAGACGTGGGCCACCGCCACCAGCCGCGTACGGGGCGTCAGCAGCTCCTCGTACACGTCCAGCCGCAGCTCGCCCTCGTCCGTGATGGGGATGACGCGGAGCCGCGCGCCGGTCCGCTCGCAGACGAGCTGCCAGGGCACGATGTTGGAGTGGTGCTCCATGGTGGAGATCACCACCTCGTCCCCCGCCCGGAAGCTCGCCCCGAAGCTCCCCGCCACCAGGTTGATGGCTTCCGTCGTCCCGCGGACGAACACGATCTCCCGGTCCTCGGCGGCGTTCAGGAAGCGCCGCACGTCGGCCCGGGCGACCTCGTACGCCTCCGTGGCCACCTGGCTCAGGTGATGGACGCCCCGGTGGACGTTGGCGTTCTCCTCCGCGTAATAGCGCTCCAGCACTTCGATCACGGCGCGGGGCTTCTGGCTGGTGGCCGCGTTGTCCAGGTAGACGAGCGGCCGCCCCCGCACGCTGGTCTGCAGGATCGGAAAATCGGCCCGGATGGCCTCCACGTCCAGGGCCGGGACGAGCCCGGCCTGCGTGCGCGTCATGACCGCTCCTCCGCGCGGGCCTCCCCGAAGAGCCGCCGGCGCACCGCATCCATCAGGTGCCGCCGCACCGGCTCGTGAGGCATCCGCTCCAGACTCTCCCCGGCGAAGGCCTCCAGCAGCATCGCCCGGGCGGCCCCGGCCGGGATGCCGCGCGCCCGCAGGTAAAAGATCGCGTCCTCGTCCATCTGCCCGATCGTCGCCCCGTGCGTGCACTTCACGTCGTCCGCATAGATCTCCAGCTGGGGCTTGGTGTCGATCTGGGCCTCCTCGGACAGGAGCAGGTTCATGTTCGTCTGCTTGGCGTCCGTCTTCTGGGCGCCCTTGTGCACCACGATCCGCCCGTGGAAGACGCCCCGCGCCTGGCCGTCCAGGATGCCCTTGTAGAACTGCCGGCTGTCGCAGTGCGGGCTCGCGTGCTCCACCAGCATGTAGTTGTCCATGTGCTGCTGGCCGCCGGGCAGGAACAGCCCGTTGATCAGGCACTCCCCGCCCTCGCCGGCCAGGACCGGGTGGATGTTCCGGCGCACGATGGCGCCGCCCAGCAGGAGCGAGTGCGAGGTCACCCGGCTGCTGCGCGCCTGCTGGGAGCGCAGGGTGGAGACATTGTAGGCCCGGGAGCTTTCGCGCTCAATCAGGTAATGGTGCACCTGGCTGTTCTCGCCGGCGAGCAGCTCGGTCACGGCGTTCGTGAAGTGGACCCCGTCCTCCAGCGAGGCGTAGTCCTCGATCACCGCAACCTCGCACTCCTCGCCGATGAGCACCAGGGTGCGCGGGTGGCTCACCAGCGGCTCGGCGCCCGGCACCGTGACGAAGAGCAGGTGGATCGGCTCCGCCAGCACCGTGCGGCGGGGCAGCGACACGAAGCCGCCGTCCTGCAGGAAGGCCGTGTTCAGGGCCAGGAAGGCGTCCCGCTCATAGGCCGCGTAACGCGCCAGGTGGGGCTCCACCCGCGCGCGGTCGGCCGCGACGGCCTGGGCCAGGCTGCCGACCGTGACGCCGCGGGGCAGCCCGTCCACCGACGAGAGCGCGGGCGCGTACCGGCCGTTCACGAACACCAGCCGGTGGGTGGCCTGCTCCCGGAATCCGTAGGCGCTCAGCGCCTCGGCGGGCACGGAGACCGTCGCCTCCTGGGCCAGCCGGAAGCGCGTCTGCGCGATGGGCGCCACGCTGGTGAAACGCCAGTCCTCGTCCTTGGTGGTCGGGAACCCGAGGGCTGCGAAGCGCGCCAGCCCGCCCTCGCGCAGCGGCTGCAGCCAGGACTGGCCGTTGCCGCCGAAGGTCGCCGCGAAGCGGGTGAAGGCGTCGAGGTACAGCGACTGCTCGCGGGCAAGCTCCTGGAGTGCCATGCTCGCTCCCCCGCTCACCCGCGGACCGAGGCGCCGGCCTCGGCCTCCACGCCCGCGTACCCGCGCTCCTCCAGCGTGAGCGCCAGCTCCTTGCCGCCCGACTTGACGATCCGCCCGTCCACCAGCACGTGGACGTAGTCCGGCACGATGTAGTTCAGCAGCCGCTGGTAGTGCGTGACCACCAGGATGGCGCGCTGCGGGTCGCGGAGCTGGTTCACGCCGTTCGCCACGATCTTGAGGGCGTCGATGTCCAGGCCGGAGTCCGTCTCGTCCAGGATCGCGAGCTTCGGCTGGAGCACCGCCATCTGGAAGATCTCGTTGCGCTTCTTCTCGCCGCCGGAGAAGCCCTCGTTCACCGAGCGGTTCAGCAGCCGCTCGTCCATCTCCAGGAGCTTCATCTTGGAGCGCGCGAGCGCCAGGAAGTCCATGGCGTCCAGTTCGTCCTCGCCCCGCGCCTTCCGGCTGGCGTTCAGGGCCGCCTTCAGGAAGTACACGTTGTTGACCCCGGGAATCTCCACCGGGTACTGGAACGCCAGGAACAGGCCCAGGTGCGCCCGCTCCTCCGGATCCAGGTCCAGCAGGTTCTGGCCCAGGTAGCGGATCTCCCCGGCCGTCACCTCGTAGTCGGCCCGCCCGGCCAGCACGCCGGCCAGGGTGCTCTTCCCGGAGCCGTTCGGCCCCATGATGGAGTGCACCTCGCCCGCGTTCACGGCGAGGTCCACTCCCTTCAGGATCTGGTGGTCGCCCACCTTCACGTGCAGATTCCGGATCTCCAGCATGGCGGCGTCCTTTGTGGTGCGGTGGTCAAATGCGTTCAAGCAGTCAGCCATCACCTGATTTCCGTCATTCCGGCGTAAGCCGGAATCCAGGACGTCTGGACCCCGGCTTTCGCCGGGGCGACGGGGAGGCTAACCCACACTCCCCTCCAGGCTCACGCTCAGCAGCTTCTGCGCCTCGACGGCGAACTCCATGGGCAGCTCGCGGAAGACCTGCTTGCAGAAGCCGCCCACGATGAGCGACACGGCATCCTCGGCCGAGATGCCGCGCTGCTTGCAGTAGAAGATCTGGTCCTCGCCGATCTTCGAGGTGGAGGCCTCGTGTTCCATGCGGGCCGTGGCGTTCTTCACCTCGATGTAGGGGAACGTGTGCGCGCCGCACTTGTCGCCGATCAGCAGCGAGTCGCACTGCGTGTAGTTCCGGGCGCCGGCCGCCCCCTTCAGGATCTTCACCATCCCGCGGTACGTGTTCTGGCCCCGCCCGGCGGAGATGCCCTTCGACACGATGGTGCTTTTGGTGTTCTTGCCGATGTGGATCATCTTCGTGCCGGTGTCGGCCTGCTGCCGGTTGTTCGTGAGGGCCACGGAGTAGAACTCGCCCACCGAGTGGTCGCCCTGCAGGATGCAGCTCGGGTACTTCCAGGTGATGGCGGAGCCCGTCTCCACCTGCGTCCAGGAGATGTGGGAGTTGCGGCCCTGGCACTTCCCCCGCTTGGTCACGAAGTTGTAGATGCCGCCCTTCCCCTCCTTGTCGCCGGGGTACCAGTTCTGGATGGTGGAGTACTTGATGGTGGCGTCGTCGTGCGCCACCAGCTCCACCACGGCGGCGTGCAGCTGGTTGGTGTCCCGCATGGGGGCCGTGCAGCCCTCCAGGTAGCTCACGTAGGCGCCGGCGTCGGCCACGATGAGCGTCCGCTCGAACTGGCCGGTGTCGCGCGCGTTGATCCGGAAGTAGGTGGACAGCTCCATGGGGCAGCGCACGCCCTTCGGCACGTAGCAGAAGGACCCGTCGGAGAAGACCGCCGAATTCAGCGCGGCGAAGAAGTTGTCGGTGTAGGGCACCACCGAGCCGAGGTACTTGCGCACCAGGTCCGGATGCTTCTGCACCGCCTCGGAGAAGGAGCAGAAGATGATGCCCAGCTCCGCCAGCTTCTCCTTGAACGTCGTGGCCACCGAGACGCTGTCGAACACCGCGTCCACCGCCACCCCGGCCAGGGCGGCCTGCTCGTTCAGCGGGATGCCGAGCTTCTCGAAGGTCTGCAGCAGCTCAGGGTCCACCTCCTCCATGCTCTGCAGCTTGGGCTTGGGCGCCGCGAAGTAGTGGATGTCCTGGTAGTCGATCGGCGGATAGTGGACGTTGGCCCACTTCGGCTCGCCCTCGGACTGCTCCAGCGAGGCCCAGTGGCGATAGGCCTTGAGCCGCCACTCCAGCAGCCACTCCGGCTCGTCCTTCTTCTCGGAGATCATGCGCACGACGTCCTCGTTCAGCCCCTTGGGGATGAACTCCTGCTCGATCTCCGTCACGAAGCCGTACTTGTACTCGCGGTTCGCCAACGCCTCGATGGTATCCGTGGATGTGCTCATTGCTCTCCCCGTATCTATGCTGGACTCAGCGCGCGGGCGCCCCGGCGGCGGCCGCCTGCCGCGCCACCTCCGTCACCAGCGGCTGGAGGAGGTCGCCGTTCAGCGCCACGTAGCGCACACCTCTTTGCAGCAGGGGCCGGACATCCATGGCCCGCCCGGAAACCGCCACGATGGGAAGCTTCGGCTGAAGCTGCTGCACGGCGGAGACGAGGAGCAGCCCGTTCATGCCGGGGGTGTCGAGATCCAGCACGACCAGGTCCGCCGCCAGCGCCCGCACCGCCGCGAGCAGCTCCATCCCCGACTCGCAGGCCGACACCCGGCCGGCCTCGCCGGCGATGCTCCGCCCCACCGCCTCGATCACGCCCTGATTGTCGGTACAGATGATGACGTGCATGAAGCTCCTCACACTTAGCCGGAGCCCCATGGAGCAATTACTATACCAGCCGTATCTGCTTTGTGGCTATAGTCTAACTCGCTGAATTTGCTGAAAGTCCAAGGCCAGACGGGTGGAGCTGGGGCTGTCCTCGGGAGGATGGGGGCGGGAGTTCCTCCTGGGGGTGGGAGAAACTCCCGCGTTCGCGGGGTTCGAGGCAGGTTCAGCGGGCGCCGGGGGCCGCGGAGGCAGGAGGGCTCAGGAGGGCAGGAGGATGCTGTAGTCCTTGATCTTCTTGTTGAGCGTCTTCAGGTCGATCCCGAGGAGCCGCGCGGCCTGCATCTTCTTGCCGCGGGTATGCGCCAGGACGCGGGCGATGTGCTCGCGCTCCACCTCGGAAAGCGAGGGCGGGACGTCCGGCGACGGCGCCGGCGCTGCCGCCGCGCGGGGCGCGCCGCGCAGCGACACGGGCAGGTCCTCCGGACCGATGACCGCGCCGGGGGTCAGGATCGCCAGCCGCTCCACGATGTTGCTCAGCTCGCGCACGTTGCCCGGCCAGGCGTACTCGGTCAGCGCCCGCATGGCCTCGGGCGCCATGGACTTGGCCGGGCCGACGCTCGTCCGGTGGCGGTCCAGGAAGTGCTCCACCAGGAGCGGGATGTCGTCCTTCCGGTCCCGGAGCGGCGGCATGGTGACGCCCACGACGTTCAGCCGGTAGTAGAGGTCCTCGCGGAAGCGGCCGGCCTGCACCTCGTCGGCCAGCCGCTTGTTGGTGGCGGCGATGATCCGCACGTCCACGCGCGTGACCCGCGTGCCGCCCACGCGGCGCAGCTCGCGGGAGTCCAGCACCTGCAGGAGCTTCGCCTGCATGGCCGGGCTCATCTCCCCCACCTCGTCCAGGAAGAGCGTGCCGCCGTCCGCCACCTCGAACAGGCCGGGCTTGGGGCTGGTGGCGCCGGTGAAGGCGCCCTTCTCGTGCCCGAACAGCTCGCTCTCCAGGAGCGCGTCCTGGAAGCCGCTGCAGTTGATGGCGAGGAACGCCGCCTCGGCCCGGCGGCTCTGCCGGTGGATGCTCTGGGCCACCAGGCCCTTGCCGGTGCCGCTCTCCCCCTCGATGAGCACGTTCGCGTCGGTGGCCGCGATGCGGTTCACGGTGCGGAGCACCTGCTCCATGGCCGCGCTCTTCCCGACCAGGAGCTTCTGCCCGCCCCGCTGCGCCACCATGCGCCGGAGGGCCAGGTTCTCCTTCTGCAGCCGCTTCCGGTCGGCCGCACGCCGGAGCACCACCTCGACCTCGGCCAGCTTGAACGGCTTGGTGAGGTAGTCGTAGGCGCCGAGCTTCATCGCCTCGATGGCGCTCCCCACGTCGGGATAGCCGGTGAGCACCACGACCTCCGCGGCCGTCCCCGACTCCCGGATGCGGCGCAGCGTCTCCATGCCGCCGATGCCCGGCATGTTGAGGTCCAGCAGCACGACGTCGAACTCCCGCTCGCGCAGCCGGTCGAGCGCCTCCTCGCCGCTCTCGGCCGGGGTGACGGCGAAGCCGGAGCGCGGGAGCTCGCGCTCCATCAAGAAGCGGGTCGGCCGCTCGTCGTCCACGGCCAGCACGCGGATGCCTTCCGCCATGTCAGCGCGCCTCGCGGGCGATGCGGGGGAGCCGGACCCGCACGGTGGCGCCCCGCCCCCGCCCCGGGCTCGTCAGCTCGATGGTGCCCCCGTGCTGCTCCACGATGCTCTGCGAGATGGCGAGGCCCAGCCCCGTCCCCTTCCCCACCTCCTTCGTGGTGAAGAAGGGGTCGAAGACGCGGCGGAGGGTCTCGGGCGGGATGCCGATGCCCGTGTCCCGCACCAGCACCTCCACCCAGCCCGGCCCGCCGGCCCCGTCCGGCTCGCAGCGCACGAGGATGTCCACCTGCCCCCCGCCCTCCACCGCGTCCAGCGCGTTGGTGAGCAGGTTCAGGAAGACCTGCTGCAGCATGGCGGCGTCGCCCACCACCTGGCAGGCCGCCTCCGGGGCCGTCACCCGGATCTCCTGGTTGGCCAGGCGGGCTTGGCGCTCGACGAACGCCACGGCCTCGCGCGCCACCCGGGTCACGTCCACCGGCTCGTGGGTCGGCTCGCGCTGCCGCGCGTAGTCCAGGAGGCGGCGCACGATCGTCGCCGCGCGCGCGACCTCCGACTGGATCAGCGGGAGGTACTCCTGGCACTCGGCGATGCCGCAGCCCCTGGCCTGGCCCAGCTCGGCCGTCCGGCGCTGCAGGGCCTCGGCGAAGCCCGCCACGGAGGAGAGCGGGTTGTTCAGCTCGTGGGCCACCCCCGCGGCCAGCCGTCCGAGGGAGGCCAGCTTCTCTTGCCGCACCAGCAGGTCCTGGGACTGCTTCAGGTCGTCGTAGGAGCGCTGCAGCTGCTCGTAGAGGCTGGCGTTCTCGATGGCGATGGCCGCCTGGGCCGCCAGCGTGGTGGCGAGCTGCTCGTCCTCCTTGCTGAACTCCTCGGCGCCCTGCTTCTCGGTGACGTACAGGTTCCCGAACGCCCGGCCGCGGGACATGATGGGCACGCCCAGGAACGAGCGCATGGGGGGGTGGCCCGGCGGGAAGCCGAAGGCGCGCGCGTCCTCCTGCAGGTCGCGCAGCCGGACCGGCCGGCGCTCGCGCGTCACGAGGCCCAGGATGCCCTGGCCGATGGGCGGGCGCGGGATGCGCTGCTTCTGCTCCTCCGGCACGCCGGTCGTCACGAAACGCTCGAGCTTCCCGGCCGCATCCAGGGTGGCCAGGGCGCCGTAGCGCGCCTGGAGCAGGCGGCAGGCCAGCTCCACGATGCGCTGGAGCAGGGTCTCCAGCGAGCGCTCGGCGGCCAGCACCATCCCGGCCTCCACCAGCGCGGCGAGCTGCTCGCGCCCGCGGCCCACGGCGCGCTCGCGCTCCTGCAGGAAGGCCATGGCCACGATGGTCAGCATGCGGTTGACCACGGCCTCGTACACGTCCAGGCCGCACAGCTCGCCCTTGGAGGCCGCGGGGCAGGCGTGGCACAGCAGCCGGCCGCACACGTCGCGCAGGACCAGGAGGCGGCCGATCACCTGCTTGGCCCCGATGCCGCGGAACACGTCCCGCTCGGCCATCTCCTCGGCGTAGGTCTGGGCGCTGTGGTAGCGGCCGGTCTCCAGGCACTCGATCAGCGCCTCGTACAGCCGCGCCCACTCCGCCTCGGCCTCCTCGGCCGTGAGGTGCTTGGACAGGCCGCGCCGGGACATCTCGGTCGTCCAGGCGTGGCGCATGTTGTCCGCCTCGAGGCGCAGGAGCCGGACGACCTCCCGAGCCAGGCGGTTGCCCGCCTGGCCTTCACTGTGTGCTGGCGGCGGTTTGTGCATGGGC